>NZ_JBNPLT010000011.1:0-112435 GCF_050313615.1 Prevotella sp. SGI.167
CTTGCCATGAGAAGCAGCCATTAAACGATTTATGTTTATAGTTTAAAATATTGGAGTAATTATGACAAAAATAGCTAAATATACAATACTGATTTTTTTAGTAGCTTTACAAGTTGTCTATTTAATAGAAATAATAGAAAGGGTTATTTTAAATAAATGGAGTGATATATTCTTTCCATGTATTTTTTCTTTATCTATTTGGAATGCTATCTATATATTTTACAGAAAGGCAAAATAACAAAAGGCGTTCAGGAGTTGCTTGAGCAAAGCCCTGTCTTCCGTCCGGTCGATAAAATTCTCTTCGGTAGCCAAAGTACCAAAGACAATGCGCAGCGCTACTTAACTTTATCATAACGAGAATGATACTTTGCAAAGAATTTCACGAGGGCGCAACCGGCAGATGGTATGATGTATGTAACTGCTCGAAATGTAGTGATGAGAAAATGTCTTCGTTCCAAAGAGATTGTTGATCTGGACACTGATCTCATATCGCTTGGTGCGATAGGAAAGCATAAAATCCGAAAAGTATGATGTTTTCATACTCTCATCATTGCTGTGATACAACTCGTGTCTCCACTCCATCTGCCAGTTACCTGGCATCACGAACAGTTTCAGTTCATGCTGGAAGAAGTCGATGCCATCACCATCCTGTGATGCGTCTTTCCGATTGTGCAACTTGGAATGGTTGTAAGAGCTGTTTTCAGTTAAAGAGAACAGAGGCGTTGGCATCCAAGATAACTTGAATTCCACCTGGTCGCTCTTGGTCTGGTAGGGTGTAAGTTGGTCGGATATCAATAGCTGATAGTTGTACCACATCATCTCCCTTCCTATCGTAATGCTCAGTTTTCCCAGCGCAAAGGCCTTGGTGATGTCTCCGTTCAGGAAGTATCTTTCTGTATGGGTGCGCATATCGGTTGCCTTAGCCTGGAAAATCTGACCATCCAACAATTGGCTCTGATAAACGGGGATGTTGCCGTTGCCAGAATAGTTGCCGGAAAGATTGAAGAACAATCCATTTACCGGATTACCGTAAGCAAATGTGCCCCAAAGCAAGTCTGAGGTCATCCGCTCTATTTTTCCGATTCCAATCATCCTGGTCATATAACTGCTGTAATATGGAAAGGAGGCTATTGCTGAAAATGGATCGAGCGTACTTGTCTTTCGATATCCTGCCTTGGCCTCCGTGGTTGCTGTCAGCTGATACGACATGTTCAGCGTAGGACTCCATTGGAACATTTGTCTGGATTCCTGCAAATAGCTGACCTGCGATAATTTCAGATTGCATGATGCTGAGAAATTGAAACCGGACAGGATTTCCAGACTGATCTTTGGCATCAGCATTCCGTTTACCTGCTCCAGAGTTTGCTTCTGTTCAGTCTGCCATACCTGATTCACACTTTCTTTCCTGTAATCAACACTGGCATCGTAGGAGATGTTGAATCCCATCACCTTATGGCGGAATCCGGTAGATGCACAGAAGGCGGAAGCGGTATGATCGAGTTTCTGTACTCCATCTTCAAGCAGGGCTAAGAGATTGGACTGATTTTGATAGGAGCCTAGGACATTGATGGTAAAACTACGGTTGTTGTCATAGTTGTGTATCAGCTTGAAATCTTCTCCGACAAACAGATGGTGGGGTTTCACGTATTGAAGCATCTCCCCATCTTTTAATTCAGTCTTTGCCGAGGAATGGTTCCAGTCCATCGTCCATATTACCATTCCGTTCAGATAGTTCTTGCTGGAGTTCTGGGTGTATTGCAGCTCTGTGGTCAATTCGTTCCTATATTTGTCTGCCTGCGTTTCTTCTGTTACCACAGGCATTCCCAAAACATCCGTGTAAGTAGTCTGCTCTTCAATATGTCCCAGGCTATGGTCTTTCAGAAAGGTAGCCTGCAGACGCAGGTTCCTGTCCTTCTCCAATTTAGCCAACCAGTTGGTGGCAAAGAGATGAGTGTCATTGAAGTTGTATCGTTTCAAATCCAATTGGCTGCTGCCTATAGGAATTTCCGAGACCCAATCTCCAGAACGATTATCCTGCAAGTCGGAATTTTGTGCCAGGGAGGTTACTTCGTGCTGAATGTCCAGTCCAGTATTGTTGCACTTATACATGGATATGTTCTGCATTTTCCTGCCAAACATCATGGCAGTTAGTTTTCCATCGCGCTGGAAGGTCTTTCCGTCAGCCTTTTGTAGCTGGGACCCCATTCCCACATCCATCCTGCCTGACCACACATTCTTGGCATCATCATTAAGAACAATATTCAGGGCAGCCTGATTCGAGAACTCTACATTCTTCAAGGCTTTGATTGGCTGATGGTTTTTGAGGACTTCTACATTCTTCACCTTATCGGCAGAGAGGTTTTCGGACGCCATGGCATACTTTTTTCCCATCAAGTCCATACCTTCTATATAAAACTTGTTGATGGCGGTACCCTGGAAGGTGATAGTGCCATTGTCTTTTACTTCCAATCCCGGCATTTTGGCGATGACATCTGCTATGCTGCGATCTTGCTTCTGTCTGAATCCTGCTACCGAATAGATCAGGGTATCGCTATTTTGTCTGAGACGTTGAGACTTTACCACCACCTCCTTGAGTTTGGTTTCTGCCTCTCGCATATAAACCGTCTGTCCATTCTTGAAAGTGGCAGCAGAAAGTACTTGTCTGGCGTATCCCAGGCATGAGAAAGAAAGAGAAGAAGGGTGTTTCTCCGGATTTACCTCTATCTGGAATCTGCCTTTCTCATCGGTATGCTGGAAGCAGATAGGCTGTTTCTTTCCATCGAAAACAACGACAGAAACATAATCCAATCCTTTATGGGACCGATTATCCTTTACTGTTCCAGAAAACGTTTGTGCCATCGCCATTGCCTGCGATAAAATCAGCAGCAGCAATCCTAAAAACTCTCTTCTCATATTTTCCTTTATCTGTTGTCTTGTTCTACTCTTTTATTTGGAGTGATGTTTTCTTTTGAGTTCTCTTCTATTTCTTGTTCGGCTCATAATACTCTAATAGACAGGCTGTTCTTGGTGTTCCTTTATAAGGATTTATGATTTTTGTTTCACCCACAGCCTTTAAATAAGCAGGGTAATCTTTTGATGCTAATTTTATCAGTCTCTCCAATCTTACAGGAGTTATACGGATTAATTTGCTTAATTGCATCTGCATAGGTTGGTTGACATGTTCCTTGATACCGATGCATTCAAAAAGATATTGTCCCTTGGTATCTTCTGCCTTCAATATCATTCCAGGCAGTCCATCCAACTTCCATGGACCCTCTGAAAATGGGAGGTCAAGAGCATACCATACCTTCCAGCTACGATGTCTGAATGTACAACTAGCTTTCTTGCAAACATAGCCCAAAATAATAGAATCTCCTTCTTCTAGGGTCCAATTCTTCTTGGCAATAGGTTCATCATAGATGAAAGATTTGCCTTTGTCTAATGTATATGTCAGCAGACCTTTGCTTGGATAATTTTTCAAGATCTGTGCATGATATAATGCCACAGGAGTACCCATTGCAAAATAATCTGCAATATCTCCGTTATGAGATTGAATGCTATCTATCAGAAAACTATTTCTGACATCCCAGTAACCATAATTGTGAACTTTGTTCTTGCCTATATCAACTACCATCTCATCATCAAACTTTTTACAGCCCTCATCTGCTGTATACTTCATCGCATAATTGAAACGATAAAGCACGCTGTCAACAGTGCGCAATTGAGCAGAACAATGGAGTGAAATGAAAAGGCTCAATAAAAATAAAACTTGTTTCATTATAATTTCAATTATTAAATTCTATAGAACAAGAACAGAAGGAATCTGTCCCTGTTCTATAGAATTGATTACTTACCACATTCGCGAAGCATTTTATCTTGTGCTTCTTTAATTTGCTTATCTGTTGCCTTTCCCTCAAAAACAGTATTTGGAACTTTTTCACATGGTGAAACTACAATTGTACAAAATGTGTTCTCTTCAGAAGCGGCAAATGCACCTGTTGACATTGTCAACATAAATGCGAAAAATAAAATCTTTTTCATTGTTTCTATTAATTTTTAATTTACATAAATACTTCCCTTGTACATTATACTGTCGTTTGAAATAGACAGTTGATAATGTCCACTCAACTCCTGTGGTAAAATGAAGACAGTATCTGTAATAATATAGGTACAGGTTTCTCCATTCTCACTTTCTAAGATGAGTGTATAACCTATGACGTGTTTTGGTACAGTTAAAGTATGATTAACCAAATCGACAATCAAAGGGTGACTTATAGAACGAGTTCCTTTGTTTGCTTTTTGATTCTTATAAACAATACTAGAAACCAATTCATAAGGCTCTGCTCTCGAATGGATGGGACTCCCAAATAAAATCCCTCCAACAATCAATGTACTTGTTAAACGTTTCATTTTCATCTTATTTTAAAAAACGTTGCAAAAGTACTCATTTGCTGCGAAAGCAACAAGAGAAACTTGATTTTAAATTTTACTCAAATTTTACATGGCTCCGTAAGTTGCGCGAAATCAATCTTTTATAGGAAAAATCCATCAAGTGCAAGGTTGACTTTAATTATGTAATTTGGCAGACAAACTTATCAAAATCTTTTGGAGATCCTACCTTGTTGCATAACTTTTCTAGCATTCTTTTTCTTGCAGCAGATACTCCTGATGCAGAAAGATCAACGAGATTTGCTATTGATGAAGAAGGAATTCCCATTCTAACCAACAGGCAAATCTGATAGTCTTTAGGGCTTACACGCTCTTTCAATATTGGAACAAATGACGGAACCAAACGTTCTATGGTTGCAGCCAGCTCACTCCAATCTTCATATTGCAGGCTCTCTCTCGGATGCATTTCTATATATCTTATTTTTTTATAAATGGACGAGTTCCTCAAAATAATATCGGTATCAGAGAGCAATGGATTGGAAAATTTCTCTTGAATCTCTTTAACCTCTTTCTTCAGACGATTGATAGCTTCCTCTTTCTCCCGGACAATCATAGTCTGTTCTTTTCCATTTTCTGTAACCACATGTTCCAACTCATCTTGTAGCTTCTTTAATTTTAACAGACTGTCTTCATACAGCAACCTTGTGGCGGCATTTCGCTTTTTCTTCAGGATTAACTGTTGTCTATAAATGATGGTTACAACAAACAGGATAACAATGCTTCCCAAGATTACAATATGTATAGTTCGGTTTCTCAGTTCTGCTTTTTGCTCCGCTTTCCTTGCTTTTTCCTGATTTCTACTGTAGTCATACATTGCTTGCATTTGCTGCAACTGAGAATGTCGAGCTTCTATTATACTCGAATCATTATACTCCGAACTCAACAAAGCATATTTTGATGCCAGTAAAGGTTGATTGTTTTTTAAATAATATTGAGCCAAAGCTTTGGATGTGACACATTTGTTTCCAAATGACTTACATTTTTCCCAGCTCTGCATAAGATAAGTGTAAGCAGAGTCTAATTGGGAAGTGCACAAATAGTACAATCCTTTCTCGTATAATACAAAAGCTTTAGAATCAGAATAATTGGTATTCCCTTCATAGCCTGTAGATTGATACGCATCAAATGCCTTCTTTGCATTTACCCAATCTTTCTTTTTCATATAATAATCATAATTACAGCCAAAAGCAATGGCTGCTTCACGCTTATATCCCAATAATTGTAGTTTCTTCGCAACTCTTGTATTTATGGCAAATGCAGAATCTGGCATTCCTAAAAACTCATACGCACCAGATATATTCTGGTAATAGAGCAGTGCATTTAATGTGTCTTTTGCCAAATAGCCATATTGGGTTGCTTTAGTAAATGATTGTATTACTTGATAGGGTAAATATTGCTTGTCAAACAGTATTCCCATCTGACCATATATCCTAAAAAGAATTGCATAATCACAATCTGTAGATGTTGTATCCGCCTGCTCTGTTGCCTTATTATAGTATTCCAAAGCCATAGGTGCTTCATGCATATCTCTATATACACAGCCTAAGATGTAGTAGGCTAACATCCGTTCATTATCTGAACCATAATGATTGTAATAATCTGTCACTTCCAACATTATGCTATCAGAAGTAAAGGGAATATATGCCTTGTTCATCGCCTTATGACGCAACAACTCATAGCGCATCTTTTGCGCTTGGGTAAACTCTGGCAGCTGGGACTTGACCCCATCAAGCATCCGGATGACAACCGTTGCGGAGTCATCATCTACTTCCATGATGCTATCTGCGCGCTGCATTAAATCATCATACTTGCTGTTGCCAGAACAAGCGGTAAAAAACAATATGATGCATGTTAAATATATGACCTTTTGTTTCATTTCTCAAAATGATAAAAAAGTTACCCTGAACTAATTAGCTTAGGGTAACTTTTTGTATTTATGCCTTATTCATCATCCTTGTTGTCTGCCACAACCTGCGGACCTCTTACCTTGTCCTTTAGGCTCAGACCTTTCTTGATTTCTATGTTCACACCATCGCTCAATCCGGTGGTTACTTGCTTGCGCTCGTAGGTCTTCTTCTCGCCGCTGCCCTTTACGATATAAACAAAGGTGCTGTCTCCGCTGAACTCAATGGCACTCTCCGGAACGGTGAGAACCTTCAGAGCCTTGGATAATACTATCTCGGCGTTGGCGCTGTAGCCGGAACGGATCTTGCCGCCCTTTACTGAGCGGACGGCTGCCTTTACCTCAAACTGGTTGGCTCCATTGTTCTCTACAGCCTTTGGAGAAATGTACTCCAGGTCGGCATCAAACTTCAAATCCTGCATCGCTCCGATGGTAATCTTCATCGGCATTCCCACTACCAGATTGCCGACCTCGGTCTCATCGATGTTGCCACGGAAGATGAGGTCGTTCATGTTTGCTACACTGGCGATGGTGGTTCCGTCATTGAAGGTGTTGGCAAGAATCACGGAGTTACCCACCTTGACAGGAATATCGAGGATAATTCCCGAAATGGTAGAACGGATGAGGGTGGAAGAGGCGCTGGCGTTGCTCTTGGAAACACCATCACGAACCACTTCGAGCGCATCAAGGGCGGCAACCTTCTCCTCCTTTGCCTGTTGCAACGATTGTTTCACTTTGTCAAACTCATCGGCGCTGACCAGCTGCTTCTTGTAGAGCTGTTCCTCGCGACCATAGTTTACCTGTGCCTGCTTCAGGTTAATCTCGGCAAGGCGCACACGAGCCTGCGCCGAACTGAGCTGTCCCATATCCGGAATCACCTTTACCTTGGCGATTACCTCGCCTGCCTGCACGAAATCGCCTGCCTGCTTGCAGATTTCGGTGATGATACCGCTGATCTGAGGCTTTACGTTCACCTCGTTGCGAGGCTCTATCTTACCCGTAATCACCGTGGTTTTCAACACATCGCCCATCTTTGGGGTAAACTCGGTATATTCCACAGGCTTAGGCTGTGATTTCTCATAAAGGAACACGAAGGTTCCGATGAAAATCAAGGCGACTATCGCCGCAACAATCAACTTTGAATACTTTTTCATATCTTTTATATCTTATTTTTCTTTTATTCGTCTCTCATTGCATCTACCGGCTTGATGCTCATGGCTCGCCACGCTGGGGCAAGTCCGGCAAGACCGCCGAGGATGCAGATGAGGATGGCTGAAGAGATGGCTGTCCAGAAATCTACCTGGAAGTGGGCGGTGAGAATGCCATCCGTGGTGTTCGCCATTTCCAGCATCTGCAGGATGGCTACTCCGAAGATGATGCCGCTCATGCCTGCTACCAGGGTGAGGAGAATACTCTCTGAGATGATTTGCGAGAGAATCATCTTAGGCGTGGCTCCGATGGCTCGGCGAATGCCTATCTCGGTGGTTCGCTCCTTCACCGTTACCATCATGATGTTGGAAACTCCGATGGCGCCGGCGAGAAGGGTGCCAATACCTACCAGCCAGATGAGGAAGTTGACGCCCTTAAACAGATTGTCGAGCATCTGGAAGAGCACCTCCGTATTGAACACCATGATTCCCTTTTCATCTGAAGGGTCGATGTTGTGGGCCCTGGCTATGGTTTCACGCATTCGCTGGGCGATGCTGCTCATTACCACGCCCGGCTTACCGGTGGTAGCGATGATGTCGATGGCGGTTCCGCGGTTGTAGGCGGTGCGGAGCACAGATTGCGGAATGGTGATGGTTTCGTCGGCTCTACCGCCGAAGTTGATGCCATTTCCCGAGCGGTAATCTACACCCACCACCGTGTAATAGGTGGAATCCACTCGCACGCTCTTGCCGCACGGGTCACCGCTGCCGGGGAAGAGGGTCTTGTAAATCTGTTTGCCAATGACGCAAACCTTGCGCTGGCGGCGCACATCCATCTCGTTGATGTATCTGCCGTAAAACATTTTAGGTGCGGAAACCTGGGCGTAATCGGGATTCACACCCTGCGTGCTGCCGCTGAATTTCTTGTCGCCAAACACCACCGACTTGTTGCCTCCGAAGAGCAGCGGGGTAATGACATCGAGTTCGGGTACCCTGTGGCGCAGTCGCTCCAGGTCTTTCTCTTCCATCTGCCAGGAACGCCCCTTGTTGAATCCCTTGTAGGGTTTGGTGGTGTTCTGCGCCCAGATGATGGCGGTGTTGGTGGCGAAGCCTGCGAAGTTGTTTTGCAGCATCTCCTTCAGTCCTTGTCCGCCACCCATCAGGGCGATGAGCATAAACACGCCCCAGAACACGCCGAAGCCCGTGAGCAGACTGCGGCTCTTGTTCCTCGTGATGGTGTCGAGAATCTCTTTATATGTATCTAAATCTAATCGCATAATAATAATTTATAGTTTATTCTGCTCTCAGCGCCTCTATCGGTCGGATTCTTGCAGCCTTGATGGCTGGGATGAGTCCGGCGATGGTGCCTGCGATGACGATGGCGATGGTAGCACCGATGCAGGTGCCGAGGCCCACCGTAGGGTTCACAAACATGGCGGCTTTAAACAGTCCGGTATCTACGGTGGTGTGGCCGATGGTTGCGTCCATGATTTCGTTTGCTGCCACGCCGCAGACCATTCCGATGTAGCCGAAGAACGAGGTGATGATGATGCTCTCGGTGATGATGAGCTTCAGTATCGACCAAGGTTTGGCACCGATGGCTTTTCTTACGCCAAACTCTCGGGTTCGCTCCTTTACGGTGATGAGCATGATGTTGCTTACGCCCACGATGCCGCTCAGCAGAGTGAACAGACCTACTATCCAGAGGGCAGTCTGCATGATGGCGATTCCCTGGTTCATCTGGATATTGTCCATGTATCGGTTCCAGAGCCAGATGGTGCGATCGTCATCAGGTGCAGCCTGGTGGTTGTTGTTGATGCTGGCACGATAGTTCTTCTCAAACTGCTCGTTATCTTCCTTGGTCTTCAGATTCTTGATGGTGAACTCCAGACTTCCTGCATCATCGCCCTTGGCGTAGATGGTCTTTATGGTGGAGTAGGCGATGAAAGCATCGGTATTGTTGCGCGATTCATCATCCTTGTAAATTCCTACCACCTGGAAGTTGAGGTTGCTGATCTTTACGTTCTTGCCCACCAGCGAACGGTAGTCTTTGCTGAGTTCCTTGGCCTGGCTTCGGCTCAGCACCACATTCTTGCGCTGGTCCTTCATATCGATTTCGTTGATGAATCGTCCGGCAATCAGCTCCGTCTTGTCGATTTTGGGATGTGTAGGAGCCACACCCACCAATGACTGGCTTGCCACATAATTATCGCCGTAGTTGATGTTCACGTTATACTGTTCCAATCTTCCACCCACATCATCCACGTATTGACCATAGGTCTGGTTGCTGATGAGGATGTCCCTGTCGTTGAGCGTGATGCTTCTGCCTTCCTTCAGTCCCTTGTAAGCCTTGGAGGTTTCGCCCGGGAATACTCGCATGGAGTTGGCAAGGAATCGGGTGCTTTGCTGCAACTGGGCATTAATCAGTCCGTTGCCGGCGCCCAGCAGGAATATCAGCATGAAGATTCCCCAGGCAACGGCAAATCCCGTGAGCGAAGTGCGGAGCTTGTTGCGCTTCGACGTGCTCCATATTTCTTTGATTAATTCTCTCATTATTTTTAGTTAATAATTAATAGTTGATAGTTTATAGAGGGCTGGCGCCATCAGCAGTTCTGCCCTATTAACTATAAACTTTAAACTATAAACTTCTTACTTCACGTAGTCTTTCGATACGAGATGATGGTCTCTGTTGTCTTCGATGCTTCCGATGAGTCCGTCCTTGATATGGATAACCTTATCGGTCTCGTTGGCAACACCGCTTTCGTGGGTTACCACCACGATAGTCATTCCCTCTTTCTGGTGCAGTTCCTTCAGTAGGTCCATCACTTCCACGCTCGTTTTGGAGTCGAGGGCTCCGGTAGGCTCATCGGCAAGGATGATTTCGGGTTTGGTGATGAGGGCACGGGCGATGGCTACACGCTGCTTCTGTCCTCCCGACATCTCGTTGGGATAATGGTTGGCCCATTGCTTCAAGCCCAGTTTTTCGAGATATTCCATTGCCAGTTCGTGGCGCTTCTTGCGGCTCACGCCCTGGTAGAAGAGTGGAAGCTCCACGTTTTCCACCGCTGTCTTGAACGAGATGAGGTTGAACGACTGGAAGATGAAGCCTATCATCTTGTTGCGGTATTCGGCAGCACGGGTTTCCGAGAGGTCTTTGATGAGCACATCATTGAGTCGGTATTCGCCCGTATCGTAGTTGTCGAGAATACCCAATATATTTAATAAGGTGGATTTTCCCGAGCCGGAAGCACCCATGATGCTGACGAACTCGCCACGTTCGATGTCGAGGTCGATGCCCTTCAGCACATGGAGTGGCTGAGCACCCTGATAGGTCTTGTTGACGTCTTTTAGATGAATTAATGACATATAATACGTTTGTTTATTGATATGAATTTTAAACGTTAGACGCTTGCAACCTTCAGAAAGTTGCAAGCGTAGCCCTTTTTTAAAAACGTGATTATATCCACCTTATTATATATAAGGCAAAGATAGTTGTTAGAAATATACTTTTTAAGATAAATAGTGTCATCATATTCTTATCTTTTTGAGATTCTTCTCCAACTCTTCCTTCACTTCATCGATGGAGATGTCGAGAAGCTGCATTTGTCGAGCGAGTTCCGGGAGTCTTTCTTTCATAAACTCCTTCTTGCGGGTCTTTTTGATTTGCTTCTTGGCTCCTGCGGAAACAAAGTAGCCCAGGCCTCGCTTGTTGTAGATGATCTCATCGGTGGCAAGCAGGTCGTATGCCTTCACGGTTGTGTTGGCATTTACCTCCAGCAGCACGGCGTATTCCCTGACGCTCGGTATTCGCTCGTCCTCCTTGTACTTGCCCGCCAGAATCTCATCGCTCAGTCGCTCGGCTATCTGTACGTATATCGCTTTATCATTACTGAAAATCATAATACTTTTGTTTTAAAGTTTTATCATTCTTATCGATATTTTCTTTTCATACTTCTTTTCTTCTCCTAGATGTTGATCCACTTGTTGCAGATTACTTGCATACGGGTGAAGAGCTTGTAGGATGCCCAGAGGCTGAAGGCTGCCAAAGCAAGGAAAACGACCGACCAGAAGATGGCGATGCAGAGAGAAGTGCCCGGATTATCATAGTTAAAATGCTTGAAGAAATCGAAAGCTCCCCATTCTTCAAGTTCGCTGCCACAATAACCTATAATCATGAAAATGATAATGCCAGATACGGCTGTCAGGATGATTGGCTGTTTGCGGAAGAATGTGCCGCCTAGCAGGCAGAAGGAGTAAATCATGGTGAGAAAGCTCCATCCGAGTATGGCTGCATCTATTTTATATTGCCCCGCTAAGATACAGATAGGATTGTCACCGGTATTGGTTGCGGCTTTGTATATTTTACTTAGAGAACTTCCGATGATACTTGCATGGTAACCGGGAGTCATGAAGAAGCTCAATACAAACTGCACGAAGTCGGCTATAAGTGTAGCAATGAGCATCATGAGGATACTGCCTACACTCATCATCAGGAAACGAGCTGCATATTTTTCCAGATTGTTGGCTGGCAACATCATGAAATTCTCACGTTGCAGCTTGGTCTTCATATTGCTAAAGATGTTGCAGGGAGATATGAAGAAAAACAATATGACAATAGCGGCAAGGAATCCTGTCATGTTACTTTCGTAGTAATTACCCAAATCTCCTTCTACTATAAAATGGCTATGAGGAAAAGAATAAAGCATGGAAATGGAAAGCATGATGATGCCGATAGCCAATCCTGCTATACTGTAGAAATAGCTTTTCCAGTTGGTAAGCAAGTCCCAACGCAGCACCATTCCGAATCTATGTAAATCAAAAGTCTTGTTCATAATCGTTGTTATTTAAAGATAATTTTATATTTTTCTAATTCTCGATAATCTTGATGAACTTGATTTGAGCTTGATGAATAGCTCTTACTCGGCAAGTTTTCCGCCAATCACTGCATTGAACAGCAATTCCAGATTCATCTGTGTTTCCTGTTCACCCTCCTGTCGCTTGCAGATGGCGGCATTGCCCTGCAGGGTTGGTTCGGCGTAGAGCACGGTGTCGTCCATCTCCTGTGGGTTGCGGTACTCGAAGGTGTATTTCTCGCAGATGTCTGAAACCGATGCATCGAGCAGGAGCTGGCTCTGGTTCATGATGATGATGTGGTCGAGCAACGACTCTACATCGTGCACCTGATGAGTAGAGATGATGAGGGTGCGGTCTTCCGTCATGTTGTTGGCGATGACCTTACGGAACTGGCTCTTCGATGGGATGTCGAGACCATTGGTTGGCTCGTCCATCAGAAGAAAGCGGGTACCCGTGGCGAGTGCGAAACTCATGAATACCTTCTTCTTCTGTCCCATCGAGAGTTCGTTCAAATTGAGAGAGAGTGGTAAATCAAAATCCTTGAGGCAACGGTCCAATACTTCCTGCGAGAAGTTAGGATAGAACTCCTGGTTCATCTTCACGTAGGTGGCGAGGGAAACGTTGGGCAGTTCAAACTCTTCGGGCACCATGAAGATGTCCTTCAGCATCTCTGCTCTGCGATCTTGTGCCGAAATGCCATCCACGAGAACGGTACCTTGTTGCTGGCGGAGCAATCCGCTGATGAGGTAGAGCAGGGTGCTCTTGCCTGTACCGTTCTTACCGAGCAAGCCATAAATGTTGTTCTCCTTGAGTTCCAAAGAGAAATCTCTAAATACAAGGTGCTTGCTACCTGGGTATCTGAAATCAATGTCTTTAATCTGTATCATAATCTTTAATGTTTTAGTGTACTACTTCAATAGAACACTGCAAAGGTATGCTTTTTTTCAATAAGTTCCAAACTTTTGGGCAATTATTTTCATACTTTAACGTAATGTTAACATTATCACCTTATTATATTAAGAAAGCGGATAGTAATGCTAAGCAGATGGTTATAAGAATATGCAAAAGAAAAGGCCCGATATAGACGAAATATCTACATCGGGACCTGAAGTTTTGGGAATAGCTTTTGCTATTTATTCTATTTTATTAATGTGCTTCTAGCCAGTTTTTCCCCCAGCCGGCATCGGCTACTAAAGGTACACAGAGCTTATAAGCATTCTGCATTTCTTCTACAACAATCTTCTCTACTTTCTCTTTTTCCTCAGGGAAGACAGAGAAGTTGAGTTCATCGTGTACTTGGATTATCATCTTGCTCTTGATGCCTTCAGTCTTGAATCGGTTAAAGATTCTGATCATGGCAACCTTGATGATGTCTGCTTCAGAACCTTGGATAGGAGCATTGATGGCATTGCGCTCTGCGAAGCCTCTTACTGTACCGTTCTTACTGTTGATATCTGGCAGATAACGTCTTCTGTGGAAGAGAGTTTCGGCATAGCCTTTTTCTCTTGCCATTTCCTTAGATTTCTCCATATATGCCTGAACACCGGGGAAGGTACGGAAGTAATCTTCGATTATTTGCTTCGCCTCCTTGTTTTCGATGTTCATGCGCTGGGCAAGTCCGTAGGTAGTAATGCCATAGATGATTCCGAAGTTGGCGGTCTTTGCCTTCTTACGCTGCGTGTCGGTGACGTCTTTGATATCCTTATGCCAGATTTTGGCAGCAGTAGCTGCGTGGATATCGGAACCTTCCCGGAATGCTTCTACCATGTTTGGATCTTCACTCAAATGCGCCATGATACGAAGCTCTATCTGGGAGTAGTCTGCTGAAAAGAATAGACAACCTGGCTCTGGAATAAAGCATCGACGTATCTCCTTTCCGTCATCATCACGTACAGGAATATTCTGTAGGTTTGGATCGCTTGAAGAAAGGCGACCAGTTGCAGTAATTGCCTGGTTGAAGGAAGCGTGAATATGTCCTGTACGAGGATTGATAAGCTTTGGAAGAGCATCTACGTAGGTGCTGAGAAGTTTCTTTAAACCTCTGTAATTCAGAATCTCATCAATGATAGGACTCTTGCTGCGTAATTGTTGTAGCACTTCTTCGCTTGTCACATACTGTCCCGTTTTCGTCTTCTTAGGCTTCTCTACAATCTTCATCTTTCCGAAGAGGATTTCTCCTACTTGGCGAGGGGAGCCAATATTGAAGGATTCGCCAGCCAACTCATAGATATGGTGTTCTATTTCTGAGAGTCGGTTGGTTAAATTATTAGACGTTTCCTTTAAAGTATCCGTGTCGATGCATACTCCGTTCATCTCCATGTGGGCAAGAACCGGTACCAGTGGCATTTCTACATTCCAGAACAGGTCTTCACAATCTATCTCCTTGAGTTTTGGTTCCAATACATTTTTCAATCTCAGTGTGATATCTGCATCTTCTGCTGCATACTCGTAAACTTCGGATGGAGCGAGGTCGCGCATTGATTTCTGATTCTTTCCCTTTGGGCCAATCAACTCTTCGATGTGGACAGTTTGGTAATGAAGGAATACCTCTGCCAGATAATCCATGTTGTGATAGAGTTCTGGTTGGATGATGTAGTGGGCGAGCATCGTGTCGAACATCTTTCCCTGAATCTCTACTCCATAGTTCATCAAGACCTCGTAGTCGTACTTGATGTTTTGTCCCACTTTCAAGATTTCAGGGTTTTCATAGAGAGGTTTAAAGATGTTTACGATTTTTAAGGCTTCTTCACGATTTGCTGGGATCGCTACATAGAAAGCCTCTTTCTCTTTGACTGCAAAGCTTAATCCTACTAATTCTGCATCGATTGCAACCGTAGATGTGGTCTCTGTATCTAGACTTAAAATTTGCTTTGTAATTAAATAGTCATAAAGAAATTTTGCATCTTCCTCTGTTTCAATGAGTTTGTATGAATGCTCAACAGTTTTAATGGTGTCAAAACTCGTGTTTTTTTGCTCTTCTTGACCATCTGCTGGCTGTGCGCCAAATAAATCGAGCTCTCCCATAGGTTTTGTTTGCACCTTTTGAGGTTTTTTAAGAACTCGGTTAGCGAACGACTTAAACTCTAGTTCTGTGAAGATTTCATCCAACTTGGCGTTGTCTGGCTCTACCAATTTCAAGTCTTCCATTTTCAAGTCAACAGGAACATTCGTTCTGATGGTTGCCAAGAATTTCGAGATCTTGATATCTTCAATAGCTCCTTCTACTTTTTCTCGAAGTTTGCCTTTTACTTTAGATGAATTTTCAATCAAGCCTTCTACACTACCAAACTCATTGATGAGTTTGACAGCTGTCTTTTCTCCAACACCTGGGCAGCCCGGGAAATTATCAGCAGAGTCTCCCATTAAAGCAAGTAGGTCAATTACCTGAAGTGGGGAAGCGATGCTGTATTTTTCTTCAATCTCTTCCACTCCTAATTTTTCATATCCACCACCATGCCTTGGTCGGAACATGTATACGTTGTCTCGAACCAGCTGACCATAGTCTTTATCTGGTGTCAGCATATAGGTTTCAATACCTTTTTCTCCTGCTTGAATTGCTATAGTTCCAATGATGTCATCTGCCTCGAAACCGTCTACCTGTAGGATTGGAATATGGTAGGCTTCCAGGATATTTTTGATGATAGGGACTGAGATTTTAATGTCTTCAGGAGTTTCTTCTCGCTGAGCTTTATATGCAGGAAAAGCCTCATGACGGAAGGTCTTGCCATGGTCGAAAGCCACCGCAATATGGGTAGGTTTCTCCTTGGTAAGTATCTCGTTGAGGGTATTGCAAAATCCCATGACACACGAAGTATTGAGTCCCTTCGAATTGATACGAGGAGACTTCATAAAGGCGTAATACGACCTATAAATGAGCGCATAAGCGTCTAAAAGGAACAATTTATCCATAATATTCATTTTTGTGGTGTAAAATTACTAAAAAAATGCGATATTTCAAGAAGAATTGATTAATTTTGTATCAAAATTTAGAAATTTAGTAGATTTACTCATATTCAATGGACTATTTATCACTTATCAAGCAGCCTATTGAGGCTGAATTGGCAGATTTCATAGATTTGTTCAACAAGTCTTTGATGCATAGTGACGGGCTTCTTTCTCAGGTGCTCGATCACATACGTCAGCGTGCAGGAAAACGTATGCGACCTATGCTCATCTTGTTGATGGCCCGTAATTTTGGTAAAATTTCTACCGTCACACAGCATTCTGCAGTAGGATTGGAGCTTCTTCACACAGCTTCTCTTGTGCATGATGATGTTGTGGATGAGAGTGGGGAGCGCCGTGGCCAAGCTAGCGTCAATGCCACATATAATAATAAGGTTGCAGTGTTAGTAGGTGATTTTATTCTCTCTACTGCCTTGCTTCATGTTTCTTATTCTCATTCTGAAGAGATTGTTCGAGATCTTGCTGAGTTGGGACGTATTTTGTCAAATGGAGAGATACTTCAGTTGAACAGTATCAGTAATGAAGAAATCTCGGAAGATATCTATTATCAGGTTATTAAACAGAAGACTGCTGCTCTCTTTGAGGCTTGTGCCGGTATCGGTGCCATGTCAGCAAATGCTTCAGAATTGCAGATAGAAGCGGCTAAGCGCTTTGGTCAGAATCTGGGTATTATCTTCCAAATTCGTGATGATATTTTTGATTATTACGATTCTAAGGAGATAGGTAAACCTACTGGTAATGATATGACAGAAGGTAAACTCACTCTTCCTGTTATCTATGCTTTGAAAGCTACTGGTGATGAGGAGATGATAAAGTTGGCAAGAAAGGTTAAAGCACATACGGTTTCCCAAGATGAAATAGCTCAGTTAGTTGCTTTCACAAAGGAGAATAGTGGTATTGAATATGCAGACAGGCGCATGTGGGATTTTCATGCTGAGGCTATGGATTTCCTTGATAATTATGTTGAAGACAAGGATGTATATAATGCCTTGAAGGCTTATCTTGATTTTGTGATTGAGCGCAAAGCATAATTCGCTTGTTGACTCTTATAAAAATAGTCGCCCTGAGAAGACAAAAGCATTGTCTATGAATGCTTTTACCATTTCAGGGCGATTTTGTTATTAATCTTATACTTAGGGTTTTACCCCTATTCTAAGTACTTTTATTCTTTCTTGGCGTATCTTTAAAAGTACTTGATTTCCTTACCTACGATTTCGCTCAAAAGGAGGTTTGTCAAGCGTGATGTTCCCAGTCGTAACCACTGGTTGGTCAACCATTTCTCGCCTAAGACTTCCTTTACGATAGTATAGTATACCACAGCATCGTGAACGGTGTTAATGCCACCTGCAGGCTTGAAACCAATCTGGATGCCCGTCTTCTCGTAGTATGCCTTGATAGCCTGGCACATAACGTAGGCAGCCTCTGGAGTAGCAGAAATCTTCTCCTTACCGGTTGAAGTCTTGATGTAGTCTGAACCAGCATACATTGCCAGAACTGAAGCCTTCATGATGTTGCTGTAGTTCTTTAAGTTTCCTGTTTCCAGGATGCACTTCATCTTATGCTCACCACAAGTTTCCTTGAGTTCCTGAATATCATCGCAGAGGCCTTCGTAATCTTCACTGAAGAACTTACCGACAGGCATTACGATATCTATCTCTGTAGCACCATCCTTGATAGCCATGGCTGTCTCGGCAATCTTTACCTCGATGAATGTCTGTGAAGATGGGAAATTGCCGCTTACTACTGCGATTTCTACGCCATCTACCTCCAAACTCTGACTGATAAGACCTGCAAAGTTAGGGTAGGTGCATACGGTTGCTACATGAGGAAGTTCTGGATAATCCTTTGCAAACTGGTTTACCTTTTCAATCATTGCCAGGATGCTTTCTTCTGTATCTTCTGTGTGAAGAGAAGTAAGCTCGATACTGCCGAAGAGGAATTTCTTCACCTCCATAGTCTCATTCTCAGCTACCTTCTCGTCAAGAATCTTCTTTACTTCTGCTGCAACTTCCTCATCGTTGAGGTCGCAGTTATACTGTTTCAAGACAGATAAATACTTATCGTCTGACTCGCTGTATTGTCCCTGCTGCTGTGCAAGAACCTGTTCTTTAATACTGCTCATACTAGATGTTACTTTTTTTAATTATTAAAGTTAAGTTATTTATATGATTCCCTTCATTTCGGGTGTTTTATTCCTTTCAATTTCGGGTTGTTTATTCCTTCAATTTCGGGTTATTCTTATGTCTTTCCGAATCCCTTTGGGTCTTTTTGTCGATACTTTTCTGAAGTTCTTCTGTAAGATCTATCCCCGTTTGATTGGCAAGACAGATGAGAACCCAGAGAACGTCTGCCATTTCCTCGCCGAGGTTAGGCTTTTCGCCCTTCTTGAAGCTCTGGTCGCCGTATGTTCGGGCGATGACACGAGCCAGTTCTCCTACTTCTTCCGTAAGACAAGCCATATTGGTAAGTTCGCTGAAATAGCGAACGCCATATTCCTTAATCCACTTATCTACTGCTTCCTGTGCTTCTTTTATAGTCATAACAGATGATCTTTAATTATGAAATAAGTCAAACATAGCCATAATCCAGTCATGAATATAGCGGCAATGGTGTTATAGATACCGATTTTTCCATTCTCCCTTTTGTCGCTGATGAACTCCATATTCAAGCCAATGGTAACGAGGGTTTCACCTGCATACTCTGCCCATGGATTGTTTAAGAACCTTTGAGAAAAGGTAAACGTTATGATTATTCCTATAGCTAGGAACCAACTTTTATATTTTAAAATCTTTTCCATCTATTCTCGAATGTTTGTTTTTTTACTCCTTATTATGGGTGTCCATCATGATGGTTACAGGACCATCATTCAGTAATTCTACCTTCATGTCGGCACCAAATTCGCCTGTTCCTACTGGCTTTCCGAGTGCATCGGATAGCTTCTTGCAGAACTCTTCATAGAGTGGAACGCTGATTTCGTGCTTGGCAGCTCTGAGCCAGCTAGGACGGTTTCCCTTCTTGTAGCTGGCGAATAGGGTGAACTGGCTAATCACCAGAACCTCGCCGTTTACATCCATGATGGAGCGGTTCATTACGTGATTTTCGTCGTCGAAAACACGAAGGCCTATGACCTTTCTAACCAACCAATCTACGTCTTCAGATGTGTCGCTTTCCTCAATGCCAAGAAGGATAAGATAGCCTTGTTTGATGGCTGATTTTACTTCTCCTTCGATGGTAACAGAGGCATGGCCGACACGTTGTATTACTATTCTCATATTACTACTTTGAAATTTGAATGTTGAACATTGAACTTTATGAATAGCATTTTGTGGAATCCTGGGTTCTGTTCAATCTTTATTATTATTTAGTTTCAACTGCAAATATACGACTTTTATTTCATATTCTCGCTCTTTTCTGTGAAATATTTCACGAGAATCTCGGCTTTATGAGGCCCTATTACCTCTGAAAGCTGTTCCTGTGATGCTTCTTTTATCTTTTTCACGCTCTTAAACTTGCTCAGGAGCGCTTCTTTTGCCTTAGGACCGATGCCTTTGATGTCGTCTAACTCAGAATGGAGAGCGTGCTTGCTGCGCTTGTCACGATGGAAGGTGATGGCGTATCTATGTACCTCGTCCTGTATCTGCGTCAATACCTTGAAAAGCTCGCTTTCCGGCGGTAGAGCGATGGTTTGTGGCGGGAAACCGTAAAGGAGTTCGTTGGTGCGATGGCGATCGTCCTTGGCAAGACCTGCGATAGGGATTTCCAGGTGCAGTTCGTCTTCTATCACCTCTCTTACCACCTCCATCTGCCCCTTGCCACCATCGGTTATGATAAGGTCTGGCAGGGGAGTTTCTTCCTCTAGCATGCGACTGTATCTTCGTCTTACTACCTCCTGCATCGAAGCATAGTCATCAGGTCCTTCCACCGTCTTGATGTTGTATTTTCTATAGTCCTTTCTTGATGGTTTCATACCTTTATATACTATACATCCAGCTACGGCATCCGTGCCCGATATGTTGGAATTATCGAAGCATTCTATCTGATAAGGCAGTTTTGGCAGCTTTAGTTTTACCTGCAATTCCTTCATCAATCGGGTTTGCTTCTGTTCCGGATTGAGCTTTTCTGCCTGCTTCAGACGGTCGAATTTATACTGCTTGCAGTTCATTTCCGATAGCTCCAGAAGGTGTTTCTTGTCGCCTCTCTGCGGCACGAAGAAGATGGCATCTTTCAGTTTCCATTCCATCTCGAAAGGCACGATAATCTCTTTCGAAGTAGAGTGGAAACGCTCTCTGATTTCCGGTATGGCAGTAATCAGAAGTTCCTCGTCACTCTCCTCCAGCTTGCGCTTATACTCGTAGGTGAAGCTCTGGTTGATGGTGCCGTTTTTCACGTGAATATAGTTGATGAAGGCATTCTTCATGGCGTCATCATTAACGATGGTGAAGACATCTACGTCGGTAATGGTATGGCTTACCACCTCGCTTTTTGCCTCAAATTCGTCCAACAACTGATACTTCTTTTTGTATTCTTCGGCTATCTCAAAGCGGAGAAGTTCGGCATTTTTCATCATCAAGTCATAGAGATATTTGCCAACTTCCCGGGTGTTTCCTTTCAGAATTTCACGTGCCTGGCGCATGTTTTCCTGATATTCCTCGTAGCTTTGTTTGTTGATGCAAGGTGCTCCGCAGTTGTGAATATGATACTCTAAACAGGGTTTATATTTGCCTTCAGCAACGCCTTGTTTTGTGATGGGAAAGCGGCATGTGCGTGGTTTGTAGAGCTTTTTGATGACCTCTAAAACTGCATACATACTGCCTATATGAGGGTAAGGACCGAAGAACGTTCCCACCTTTTTATTGATATGGCGAGTCTTGAAAATGCGAGGGAAATACTCGTTTGTAACGCATATAGAGGGGTAGGTTTTGCCGTCTTTCAGCAAAACATTATACCTTGGATTATACTTTTTAATAAGGCTGTTTTCCAGCAAAAGTGCATCTTCTTCGGTATTGACGACGGTGTATGAGATGTCGAAAATCTTAGAAACAAGTACCTTTGTCTTGTATCTATCTACCTCTTTATGGAAGTAGGATGACACTCTTCTCTTCAGATTTTTCGCCTTTCCCACGTATATAATCGTATGGTTTTCGTCGTAATATTGATAGCTTCCTGGCTTCTCCGGCATGCTTAAAACTATACTTTTTAGCCTTGCTAATCTTTCCTCATTTTCTTGTTTCGTCATATCTCTAAGGAGTTTTTAAGGGTAAAAGAGCGTTGCTGTTCCACGTGAAACTGCAACGCTCGTGTGTTGTTAAAGTACATTTTTGCTGCCTTAAACAGCATGTTAAATACTTTTACAACTGTAATAGAGTAGATACTTCTACGTCGTCATCGAA
The DNA here is from genome assembly GCF_050313615.1 of Prevotella sp. SGI.167. Taxonomy (NCBI): domain Bacteria; kingdom Pseudomonadati; phylum Bacteroidota; class Bacteroidia; order Bacteroidales; family Prevotellaceae; genus Prevotella; species Prevotella sp. SGI.167. Next base: position 21,708 of record NZ_JBNPLT010000011.1, read on the forward strand.
GATTTTTCTACCTTCGAAATTCTCGTTTACAAGCTCGATAATGAAGTTTGCATATACTTTTTTCGGGTGAAATTTCTTCACCAGATTGCATGCTGCCTTCATGGTTCCGCCGGTAGCGAGAAGGTCGTCGTGGAGGAGGATTACATCGTTCTCATTGATGGCATCTTCGTGGATTTCGATAGTGTCCATACCGTATTCCTTTGCGTAACTTTCCTGTACGGTTTTGCAAGGAAGCTTACCTGGTTTGCGGCATAAAACTACGCCTGCACCGAGTCGGATAGCAAGGGCTGAAGACATTACGAAACCGCGTGATTCGATGCCTACGATTTTGGTAATTCCCTTATCTTTGTAGATCTCGTACATCTCGTCACAAATCTCTTTGAGAGAATCTGGATTCTTGAAAAGGGTGCTGACATCGCGGAAGTTTACACCCTTGATTGGCCAATCTGGAATGCAACGCAGATTGTCTAATAATAGCTGATTATTCATTACTTTTTTGTTTATTTATTAATACTTATTCTCTTTCTTTTTTATCTTGTTTCCTATCGTATGAAACGGGTTGTGACTTCTTGGTCTTGTACCTCCATTTTGCCCGTTAATACGTACTGTTCTTATTCTTTTTCTTCGGTTTTATCCTCTTTTGTTTCATGAAACATAAAGTTTTACTTTAACTATAAAATACTTGATGTAACCACGTTTAATTGTCTTAATATCAAGTATTTTACGCGTGTTGCGTTTCACGTGGAACAATTGGGTCTGGCGCAGCTTTCTCCGTATGACCGATTATCTCCCTAGCAGTACCAGCAGTACGTTGATGTCGCTTGGAGAAACTCCTGGAATTCGACTTGCCTGAGCTAAGGTTTCCGGATCGATTCGTTCAAGCTTTTGACGGCCTTCTGTGGAGATTTCCAGTATCTCGGAATACTTGAAGCGTCCTTTGATTTTGATGTTCTCCAGTCGGTGCATCTTGTCTGCGAAGAGTCGTTCTCGATCGATGTATCCTTTGTACTTCATTTTGATTTCTGCCGCTTCTGCAATCTCTTCTTTTCGATTGGCTGGCGCATCCATCGCTGTCTTCAGGTCGGGAATAATCTCCGATAGATTTTGAAGGTTCAAGTGTGGACGAGCAACGAGGTCGATAAGTTTGCAGCCTGCTCGAAGTGGTGTTGTGCCTAGAGCCTCAAGTTTTGGATTGATCTCGTCTTTCTTGATAGGATAGTTTGCGCAGAAGTCAATGATTCTTTCGATGGCATTTTTCTTCTCCATCCACCAGTCGTAACGGTCGCGTTTGGCAATGCCCAGCTCGTATGCTTTCTCGGTGAGTCGGGAGTCGGCGTCGTCTTGTCGGAGTAGGATGCGATATTCGGCTCTTGAGGTGAACATTCGGTAAGGCTCGTCAACTCCCTTTGTTGTGAGGTCATCGATGAGTACGCCGATGTAACTTTCGTCTCGTTTCATTTCGAAAGTCTTGTCGCCTGTACAATGTAGGGCTGCGTTGATTCCTGCAACGGTGCCTTGGCCTCCAGCTTCCTCGTAACCGGTGGTTCCGTTCACCTGTCCGGCAAAGAAGAGACCCTTGATGATTTTCGACTCCAGCGAATGCTTGAGTTGGGTAGGGTCGAAGTAATCGTACTCGATGGCGTAACCTGGTCGGTAAATCTTGGCGTCTCTCAATGCCGGGATTTCATGGAGAGCCTTCAGCTGGATGTCCATCGGCATACTTGATGAAAATCCGTTCAGATACATTTCATTCGTGTCTTCGCCTTCTGGTTCCAGAAATAACGGATGCTGTTCCTTGTCGGGGAAGGTGACGAGCTTGGTCTCGATGCTTGGACAATAGCGAGGACCGGTGCTTTGAATCTGACCATTATATAAAGGAGAGTCATCGAGTCCGCTTTTCAGAATGTCGTGAACCTTCTTGTTGGTGTAACATGTCCAGCAAGGAAGTTGCTTCAGTATGCGATGATCGCCCATGTATGAAAATTGATGGAAGTCGCTGTCGCCAGGTTGCTCTTCCATATCTTCAAAGTGGACGCTGCGCTTGTCGATGCGGACCGGTGTTCCCGTTTTCATTCTTGCAGTGGTGATTCCCCATCGGGTGATACTTTCTGTAAAATGATGAACGGCAGGTTCTGCGCATCTGCCACCTTCTACCATATTTCTGCCCACGTGCATCAGTCCGTTGAGGAAAGTGCCGGCAGTAATGATGATGCTCTTGCCGTAGAACTCAGCGCCCCAGATGGTGCGCACACCGATGGCTTCTCCGTCGGCAACGAGCAACTCGTCGGCCTGGTCTTGCCAGATGTCGAGGTTGTCGGTGTGGTCGAGTATGGTTCTCCACTCCCAGATGAATTTACCACGGTCGCATTGTGCTCTAGGACTCCATACGGCTGGTCCCTTGCCGATGTTCAGCATTCTGAACTGGATGGCGGTCTTGTCAGTGACAATACCCATCTGTCCGCCCAGTGCGTCAATCTCTCGTACAATCTGTCCCTTTGCTATGCCTCCGATGGCAGGATTGCAACTCATCTGACCAATCTTGTTCATGTCCATCGTTATCAAGCAGGTCTTGGCTCCCATGTTTGCGGAGGCAGCTGCAGCCTCGCATCCGGCGTGACCACCACCGATAACGAGAACGTCATAATTGAATCTCATAATCTATATTTTTTCTAATTTTCGGCAAAAGTAAGAAATAAAATCGAAATTTTAGCAAAAATACTTTGATAAATCATTAAAATATAGTAATTTTGCAGCAGACTTGCGAAAATATACCTAGAAATGAGGATTGCAGAATGCCTAAAAATAGGTATTGCAGGGACGAAAAATGTGGAATATAAATTAGTTTCAAACAGTTAAATAATTAAAATTCAATCATTTATGTGGTTAATCAATTCATCTATTGGTAGAAAGGTAGTGATGTCAGTAACTGGTATCGCTCTTATTCTATTCTTGACATTCCACGGTTGCATGAATGTTGTTGCTCTCTTCTCAGGAGATGCTTACAACATGATTTGCGAATTGTTGGGTGCTAACTGGTACGCCGTAGTTGCAACTTTGGGTTTGGCAGCTTTGGCAGTTTGTCACATCGTTTACGCTTTCATCCTGACAGCACAGAACCGTCGTGCTCGCGGTAACCAGCGTTACGAGGTAACAGCAAAGCCAGAGAAAGTAGAGTGGGCTAGCCAGAACATGTTGGTGCTCGGTATCATCATCGTTCTCGGTTTGTTGCTTCACCTCTTCAACTTCTGGTACAACATGATGTTTGCTGAGCTTTTGGGTACAAGCTTCGGCCACTGCCCATCAGATGGCTTCGCATTCATTCAGGACACCTTCGCTAACCCAGTATTCGTAGTTCTCTACATCATCTGGTTGGTAGCTCTTTGGTTCCACCTCACTCACGGTTTCTGGAGTGCTATTCAGACTCTCGGTTGGAGCGGTAAGACTTGGTTCTGCCGTTGGAAGATGATTGGTATGATTTACTCTACCATCCTGCTTCTCCTCTTCATCGTAGTTGTATTGGCATTCGCTTTCGGTTGCGCTCCATCTTTGTGCTGCGCATAATTCGTGTAATCATTTAAGTATTAAAAAAGATTATGGCAAAAACATTAAATTCTAGAATACCTGAAGGACCAGTTGCTGAGAAGTGGACCAACTATAAGGCTCACCAGCGTTTGGTTAACCCAAAGAATAAGTTAAAGCTCGACGTTATCGTTGTAGGTACAGGTTTGGCAGGTGCTTCTGCTGCTGCTTCTCTCGGCGAGATGGGCTTCAACATTTTGAACTTCTGCATCCAGGACTCTCCACGTCGTGCTCACTCTATCGCAGCACAGGGTGGTATCAATGCAGCTAAGAATTATCAGAATGATGGTGACTCTGTTTACCGTCTGTTCTACGATACAGTAAAGGGTGGTGACTACCGTGCTCGTGAGGCTAACGTTTACCGTTTGGCTGAGGTGAGTAACGACATCATCGACCAGTGCGTAGCTCAGGGCGTTCCTTTTGCTCGTGAGTACGGTGGTATGCTGGCTAACCGTTCTTTCGGTGGTGCTCAGGTATCTCGTACATTCTATGCTAAGGGTCAGACAGGTCAGCAGCTCCTCCTCGGTGCTTACTCTTCTTTGAGCCGCATGGTTGAGGCAGGTAAGGTTAAGCTCTTCACCCGTTACGAGATGGAGGATATTGTGATCGTTGACGGTCACGCTCGTGGTATCATCGCTAAGAATTTGATTACAGGTAAGTTGGAGCGTTTCTCTGCCAATGCCGTAGTTATCGCTACCGGTGGTTATGGTAACGCTTACTTCCTTTCTACAAACGCTATGGGTTGTAACTGTACAGCAGCTATCCAGTGCTACCGCAAGGGTGCTGATTTCGCTAACCCATCTTATGTTCAGATTCACCCTACATGTATCCCTGTTCACGGTACAAACCAGAGTAAGTTGACTTTGATGTCAGAGTCACTCCGTAACGATGGTCGTATTTGGGTTCCTAAGAAGATTGAGGATGCCAAGGCATTGCAGGCAGGTACAAAGAAGGGTTCTGATATTCCTGAGGAAGACCGCGACTACTACTTGGAGCGCCGTTACCCAGCATTCGGTAACCTGGTTCCTCGTGACGTGGCTTCTCGTGCAGCTAAGGAGCGTTGCGACAAGGGCTTCGGTGTCAACAACACAGGTCTTGCCGTATTCCTCGACTTCTCTGAGTCTATCAACCGTCTCGGTATCGACGTTATCCTTCAGCGTTATGGCAACCTCTTCGATATGTATGAGGAGATTACCGACGTTAACCCAGGTGAGTTGGCTAACGAGATTAACGGCGTGAAGTACTACAACCCAATGATGATCTTCCCTGCTATCCACTATACAATGGGTGGTATCTGGGTAGACTACGAGTTGATGACCACAATCCCAGGTCTCTTCGCTATTGGTGAGTGTAACTTCTCTGACCACGGTGCTAACCGTCTTGGTGCATCTGCTTTGATGCAGGGTTTGGCTGACGGTTACTTCGTATTGCCATACACTATCCAGAACTACTTGGCCGACCAGGCATTGTGGCCAAAGCTCTCTACCGATCTCCCAGAGTTTGCAGAGGCAGAGGCAGGTGTTCAGAAGGAAATCGACCGCCTGATGGGTATCCAGGGCAAGCGCTCTGTAGATTCTATCCACAAGGAGTTGGGTCACATCCTTTGGGAGCACGTAGGTATGGGTCGTACCAAGGAAGGTCTTGAGGAAGGCTTGAAGAAGATGAAGGCTCTCCGCGAGGAATTCAACAAGAACCTCTTTATCCCTGGCAAGAAGGAAGGCTTGAACGTAGAGTTGGATAAGGCTATCCACTTGCGTGACTTCATCTTGATGGGCGAGTTGATCGCTTACGATGCATTGCACCGCAACGAGAGCTGTGGTGGTCACTTCCGTGAGGAGTACCAGACAGAGGAAGGCGAGGCTAAGCGTGATGATGCAAACTTCTTCTACGTAGGTTGCTGGGAGTATCAGGGCAATGATACAACTGCTCCAGTGCTCAACAAGGAACCTCTCGAGTATGAGGCAATTAAGGTACAGACAAGAAATTACAAGAATTAAAAAGCGAACAAGACAATGGCAAGAAATATAAGTTTCACAGTTAAGTATTGGAAGCAGGACGGCCCTACAGCACAGGGTCACTTCGATACACACGAGATGAAGAACATCCCAGATGATACCTCATTCCTCGAGATGCTCGACATCTTGAACGAGGAGCTCATCGAGTCAGGTCAGGAGCCTTTCGTCTTCGACCACGACTGCCGCGAGGGTATCTGCGGTATGTGCTCTCTCTATATTAATGGTACACCTCACGGTAAGACTGAGCGTGGTGCTACAACATGTCAGCTCTACATGCGTCGTTTCAACGATGGTGACGTTATCACCGTTGAGCCTTGGCGTTCTGCTGGTTTCCCTATCATCAAGGACTGTATGGTAGACCGTTCAGCATTCGACAAGATTATCCAGGCAGGTGGTTACACCAGCATCCGTACAGGTCAGGCTCAGGATGCCAACGCTATCCTGATTCCTAAGGAGAATGCAGACGAGGCAATGGATTGCGCTACATGTATCGGTTGCGGTGCTTGTGTTGCTGCATGTAAGAATGGTTCTGCCATGCTCTTCGTCAGCTCAAAGGTTAGCCAGCTGGCACTTCTCCCACAGGGTCGTGTAGAGGCTGCTGCCCGTGCTAAGAAGATGATTGCACGCATGGATGAGCTCGGATTCGGTAACTGTACAAACACTCGTGCTTGCGAGGCTGTTTGTCCTAAGAACGAGTCTATCGCTAACATCGCCCGCTTGAACCGTGAGTTCTTGAAGGCTAAGTTGGCTGACTAATCCACCGTATCTCTTAAGACACAGAAATTTTCTCTCTGCATCTTTACGGATGCGAGAGAATTTTCCAAACAACTCTTCACTCTTCACTTTTTGGGCGTAAGTAGTTGAAGGATAGGCAGTTGGGTGGGTGAAGAGTTGAATTGACTCTTCACCCACCCTTCACCTTTTTATAGGACTGGAGCTTTTTGGGCTCTTCGGCTCTGTAGCTATTCCATTGTGAGTCAGCGATTTACATTTATAGGTGAAGAGTAGTGAAGAGTAGTGAAGAGTCAGCGCCACTCTTCACCCCTCAAATCCCCTGTGTTTATCGGGGTTTCAGGCTAAATGGTGAAGAGTGAAGAGTGAAAACGAGAGTAGGCTTTTTACGACGGAAACGTAAGCTGCCCCGCATTTATACCTTGCATCATTCAAAAATGCAGTAACAGCTGATAAAACTAATGCTGCATCCTGAAGGTTAAGGAGTACATTGCTCGGCAGTAAGGCTATATCCCGATTTGGTTTAGACCTCATTCCAATTATTGCCTAGTGATGGCATCTTTTTGCCCTATAGGAGGGCAATTTATTGCCATTGCTAGGCAATAATCCTTATGTCGTGAGAGAGCTGTAGAATACAGTAACTATCATAGTTAATTCAGTAAATAGCGACTCGAGATGCAGTAAGTATCATCTCGAAATACAGTCAGTATAAAACCAGTTTAAGAGAAGTATTACTCTATAATAAATAAAGTATTATTCTATAAAGATATAAAAAGAGCATAAATGATGAACCAAGCGACTCAAGACTTTATTCGCCAGCATCAGGACGATGATGTCCGCCAGCTGGCTTTTCTCGGAAGCAAGTATCCGGAAGTAGATATGCCTTTCGCTCTCGATCAGATTCGCGGGCGAAAGATGGCTCGCATCAAGTTGCCTCGTTGGGCAAGTCTCGAAGGCATCATCTATCCTCCTCATATTTCTATGGAGCAATGCTCCTCTGAATCTACTGCGCTTTACAAGGCAGAACTGGCTGCGAGGTTGCTCGGCTTGCCAGTATCTTCATCTTCTGCAGAAAAAGAAAATGAGAGCGAAAAAGAAAATGAGAGCGCAAATGAAAATGAGGTTGCAAAAGCTTCCGATTCTCATTTTTCCAAAATTCGCGAATTTGCGGGCGATAGGGCGGTTGATTCAGAATTCGCCATAAATGGAGCCACTTCTGAAAATCAACGGATATTAACAAAACCAGGTGAGGATGTTAACGAAACAAAAGAAGATGTCAGCAAAGCAGATTTTTCAGAAGAAATCGGGTTTGTAGATTTGACTGGTGGCTTTGGAGTAGATTTCTCTTATATTGCAGCCCGGTTGGGAGTGAAGTCGATGTACGTGGAGCGTCAGGCTCATCTCTGCGATGCGGCGAAGGAGAATTTCGGGCGATTGGGCTTGAAGAACGCCATCGTGAAGAATGGGGATGGAATAGAGGTTCTTCATTCTTTTCATCCAAAGAAAAAAGATGTAGCATCAGCTGATGATTCTTTAGGCATCACTTATGACCAACCTCTGTCATTACTTAAGACCAACCTTGGTCTTAAGATAATCTTCATTGATCCTGCCCGTAGAGACGATGCGGGCAACAAGGTGGTATCCTTGAAGGATTGCACGCCCGATGTCACCGTTTTGCAGGAAGAGATGCTTTCGAAGGCTGATTACGTCATCGTCAAACTCTCTCCGATGCTCGACTGGCACCGTGCTATAAGCGAATTAAGCCACGTAAGAGAGGTTCATATCATCTCCGTGAACAATGAGTGCAAGGAGCTTCTTTTAGTGCTCTCAGCGCAAAATATGGGCAATCTCCGCATTTATTGTGTCAATGATGCCCAGTCCTTCGTCTGCGAAGAGTCGGATATGGAGGCTTCTTCCGTCAAGATTGCCCCATCCACGCTTGAAGAGATGCAGTATCTTTATGAGCCGAATGCGTCGTTGATGAAAGCCGGCTGTTTCGGTGTTCTTTCCGGGCGCTATGATGCAAGGATGCTTTCCAAGAACAGCCATCTTTTCGTGAGCCGTGAACCTATCGCCGCCTTCCCCGGCAGAAGTTTCCGCATCATCGCCGTATCCTCCTTTAATAAAAAGGAGTTGAAGCGTCATCTGTCAGGAATCACCAAGGCGAACATCGCTACCCGCAACTTCCCCCTCTCCGTAGCGGAATTGCGCAAGCGATTGAAACTGAAGGATGGTGGCGAAATCTATATCTTCGCCACCACATTGAGCGACGAAAGCCATGTGCTGGTAATAACGGAGAAAGCTTAGAAAACTTACGCTTTCACAGAGCAAGGAGTTGCTATGCTTAGTGGAGTTTTGAAGTCTCCGACTGCTGTTGAAGCAAACATCCGCATCATGCGAGCATTCGTATCTATGCGCTATTTTATGGTGAACAATGTGGCGTTTTATCTCTTTAATGAAAAAGTTCCAAGTGGGAGAAATGCCACTTGGAACTTGACGTATTATTTTCTTTTTTCCTTGAAGAACTCCTCGAAGAAGTCCATTTGCTTTTGATTTTGAACAGGACCCAAATGCAGTCCTTCCTTCATAATCATCACCGTTGGTTTACCTTCCTGGTAGGTAGTCCAGAAAGGAAGGCTATCCCCATTTGGATTACCAGTCTTGGTAAAGTTGATCCAGTAGCGTGACATGATTTGCTCCATGTGCAGCTCCGTCTCGGTCATTTTTCCAGAGCCAAACTTATAGCCATAGATGAATGGCATCTCTGCCACATGGCTGGCTCCTCCCTTGCGGCTTTTCACGATGGTGTTCTCTGAGTCTTGGTCAAAGTAATACATATACACCTTGCCCTTGCCGGTCTTGCTCTGCAGGTTAGCCCAGGCATACGTTCCCCATGCAAAGGAGCCATCACGGAAAATGTCGGATTGAGCGAAGTAGGTTTCTTCCTCTGTCTTGGCAGGATAGAGACTGAGAACCTGGTCTGCCCAACTTCCATATATCTCATGGATTCTTTTCTCATAGTCACTTACACTGACAGGGCGGGTAAACATACTTCCTTCGTCGCTGTTGGTTCCTATGATGACATTAACATCATTGTAGTTTCCCTTTTCATAGAGCTTATACTGGTCATCGGTGATGGAGTAGCCGTCAACGTTCGGCCAGAAGGACTCAAAGGCGGTATTCTTCACGATGTCCATAGCCGGAACTTTTCTTAGCTGCTTCAAGTTCTTAGCCTTGAGTTTCTTTTGAAGGAGAAGTCCACCTGCTTCTGCCGCTTTGGAGGTGAGCATGGCTGTGTTACCATTTCTGCTTTCACCCACAGGCCAGAAGGAGCTACCACTTTCGCTGATGGCTCCTCGGAAGAGTCCCTTGGCAAGGGGAGAGGCGCATAGTATACTTACCGAGATACCACCGGCAGATTCTCCAGCAATGGTAATCTTGTCTGGGTCTCCACCGAAGGCAGCGATATTGTCGTGAATCCATTTTAAGGCCATCACTTGATCAAGGATGCCATAGTTACCAGATATGTTCTTGCCTGATTCCTTACTCAGCTCTGGATGTGCCATGAATCCCAAGGCTCCCAAGCGGTATTCTATGCTGCAATAGATGATGCCTTCCTTGACAAAGCTTTCCTGAGTTCCACTGTAGGAGCCAGAAAGAAAGGCTCCTCCATGAATCATCACAAATACAGGGAGTTTGTCATTCTTACTCTTGGCTGGCGTTTCCACACTGAGGTATAGGCAGTCCTCGCTCATGCCCTGCTCTCCACCATTTTGGTTAGGGTCGATGGGCTGTGGTGGACGGTCTCCCCATTTATCTGCTTTGAATACTCCCTTCCAAGGCTTCTTGCTCACTGGAGCTTTCCATCTGAGGTTGCCCACTGGTGCTTCAGCGTATGGGATTCCCTTGTATAGGGCGAATCCTTCATGTTCCACACCTTCAATTTCTCCTTGCTCCACTGTTGTTCTTAGCAGTTGGGCGTTAGCTGCCGATAGGCAAAAGAGTGTCAGGGCAGCTGTCAGTAGATGTCTTTTCAATTTCATTTCAGGTTATTCCATTAATTCCGCAACACTATTATCAATTAAACATTTTAAGCGCCTGAGCAACAAAAAGTTTCTCCGGATTTTGCCATGTCAGAATTTTCACTTATCTTAGTGTTGCGAAAAGAAAACAAGCAAAACTCTGATATGACATGGCAAAGATACAAATTAAATCTGAGAAACTCACTCCTTTTGGAGGAATATTTTCGGGTCATGGAGCAATTTGACTCCATATTGTCTTCTGTACTCGACTCCACCCTCATAATTTCACTACTCATTTGATGAACCATCTCTCGCTTTATCCGACACTTCGCACTTCTCGCCAGTGTTGGAGAGAATAGATGATCGAGCTTTTTCTTATTGTGATTCCTTGGAGAATGTTAGTTTTCCGCCAGTGCTTAAAACTATCGGGAAGGATATTTGTTTGTTCAAGATGCCTATTGAGGGTATCTTGAACAAAAATATCCTTGAAATCGTTTTGTTATCTCAATGGAATGTTGTACTTTTGCGCTCATAATGATAATTGCATATTATAATTTAAAACAAACTATAAAGTTATGAACAAATTAAGAACTATCTATCTGTCGTTCATGTTTATCATGGCGATGAACATGGCGAGTGTGTTAAGTGTGAAGGCGGAGAACTATCCCTATCGCAGTGATTATCTTTGGCTAACCGTGCCCGACCATGCCGACTGGCTCTACAAGACGGGCGAGCAGGCTAAGGTGGAAGTAAGTTTCTATAAGTATGGAATTCCCCGTGACGGCGAGGTGAACTATGAAATTGGCGATGACATGCTGAAGGCAGACAAGCAGGGAAGCTTCAGGCTGAAGAACGGGCGTGCCATCGTGAACATGGGAACCCGAAAGACTCCGGGCTTCCGAGATTTGAGATTATTCTATAAGCTCGATGGTAAAACCTACCAGCATCATATAAAAGTAGGATTCTCGGTAGATAAAATTCAGCCTTATACCCAGGAGCCTAAGGATTTTGATGCATTCTGGCAGCAGGCAAAGGACGAACTGAAGAACGTTCCTTTGAGCTATACCAAGGAACTCGCCAAGGAATATTGTACAGATAAGATAGATTGCTATCTCGTTAAGCTTCAGATAGATAAGATGGGTCATGCGATGTATGGCTACCTCTTCTATCCAAAGAATGCCAAGCAGGGCGGTCATCCTGTGGTTCTCACTCCTCCAGGAGCCGGCATCAAAACCATCAAGGAACCTATGCGCAATAAGTATTATGCCGAGAATGGATTTATCCGCTTCGAGATAGAGATTCATGGTCTTGATCCACGCATCCCTGCTGAAACTTTCCTGGAGATAAGCAGGGGATTCAACGATGCAAACGGCGGATATCTGTCTAACGGATTGGAAGATAAGAACCGCTACTACATGCGCCATGTTTATCTGGGATTGGTGCGCTGCATCGACTTCCTGACCTCTCTGCCAGAGTGGGATGGTAAGAATGTGGCTGTGCAGGGCGGAAGCCAGGGTGGAGCCTTGGCTATTATCGCAGCTGGTTTAGACAAGCGCGTTACCCAGTGCTTGGCTAATCATCCTGCGCTCAGCGATATGGCTGCTTATGCCGAGAAGGGAAGAACGGGCGGTTATCCTCACTTCAATAAATATCATGAGATATTGAAGAACCAGGATTGTCTCAACACGATGGCTTATTATGACGTGGTAAACTTTGCCCGCAAGGTAACGGTTCCAACCTATCTTACCTGGGGCTACAACGACATAACCTGTCCGCCGACAACCAGTTATGCGGTATGGAATACGCTGAAGTGTGAGAAGGAAGCCTTGCTCACGCCAATCAATGAGCACTGGACTACCAGCGAGACCAATTACCAGCAGATGGTCTGGATCAAGGAGCATCTCATCAAGTAAGGGATTCCTTTTCCGGAACGAACATCTCGTCAAATAAAGAGATTCCTTTTCCGAAACGAAGCAATCTCATCAGGTAAAGATATTCCGCCAAAACCACCACTAAATGGGTGATATAGGCTAGTTTGGGGGGCTGTAATTAAAAATAAACCCCTAAAAAACTGCAAAAAAAGTAGCAATATTTGGTCGTTTGGCGAAATATTGCTATTTTTGCATCCTATAATATTGCAAACTAGTTTGAAATCATGTCATTAATAGAAATTAAAAAGGTCGAAAGCAAGAAGGATTTGAAGACGTTCATCGACTTCCATTACGACCTCTACGAAGGCAACGAATATGATGTGCCTAATCTTTTCAGCGACGACATGAATACTCTGAGCAAGGACAAGAACGCAGCGTTCGAGTTCTGCGAAGCTGAGTATTATCTTGCCTATAAGGACGGCAAGTTGGCAGGTCGCGTCGCTGCCATTATCAATCATAAGGCAAACAATAAATGGGGCAGGAAGTCGGTCCGTTTCGGCTGGATTGATTTCATTGACGACCGCGAGGTTTCCAAGGCTCTTCTCAATGCTGTAGAAAAATATGGTAAGGAGAAGGGAATGGAAGATATTGTAGGTCCGCTGGGTTTTACCGATATGGATCCAGAAGGCATGCTTACCTGGGGCTTTGACCAGCTCGGCACAATGCCTACCATTTATAATTATTCATATTATCCGGAGCACATTGAGGCCCTGGAGGGTTTTACCATTGATAATAAGTATGTAGAGTATAAACTGATGGTGCCAGATACCATCCCGGAGAAATATTCCAAGATAGCGGCGATGATAGAGAAAAGATACAATCTCCATGTCCGCAAACTTACCCGTAAGGATATTTATGAGGGCGGATTCGGACAGAAGATTTTCGACCTCATCAATGATACATACAAGCATCTCTATGGTTATTCCGAACTTTCACAGAAGCAGATAGACCAGTACATCAAGATGTATCTGTCTTTGCTCGACCTGAACTTTGTAACAGCCATAGAAGACTGGACTACCGAGGATCATAAGATGATAGGTATCGGCATTACGATGCCTTCCCTTTCCAGAGCCCTGCAGAAGTGCCATAGGGGCAGGCTGTTTCCTTTTGGCTGGTGGCATCTGTTGCGTGCCATCAAGTTCCATAAGACCAAGATTGTCGACCTCCTGCTCATCGGTATCCACCCGGAATACCGTGCTAAGGGTGCCAATGCGCTGCTCTTTGCCGACCTGATTCCTATCTATCAGAAGTATGGAATCGAGTGGGGAGAAACACAGGTGGAAATGGAAGATAATGCTGCCGTGCAGGGACAATGGGGCGCCTTGGCTCCAATCCTTCACAAGCGCCGCAACTGCTATATTAAGAATATCAAATAAATAGCAATTGTTGTATTTGGAATTGTCTGATAAACAGAATATTGCAATATCATTTGCTATATTATAAGAAAATAAATAAGAATTACTAAGGAGGAAATCATGGCAGAAGATAAAAACTTAAATAATAACGATTTGAATGCCGCTGATGAGCTTGCCAATGCCCCTCAGGAGCAGCAGCCGGTAGAATATACCGACGACAACATCCGACACTTGAGCGATATGGAGCATGTGCGTACCCGTCCGGGTATGTACATTGGTCGTCTGGGTGACGGTAATCTGCCGGAAGACGGAATCTACGTGCTCCTCAAGGAGGTGGTAGATAACTCTATCGACGAGTTCAAGATGGGCGCTGGAGCCAGATTGGAGATTGATATCGAAGACAATCTGCGTGTCAGCGTGCGCGACTATGGCCGTGGTATTCCTCAGGGAAAGCTCGTAGAGGCAGTAAGCGTGCTGAACACCGGAGGTAAGTATGACAGCAAGGCGTTCAAGAAGAGTGTCGGACTGAACGGTGTGGGTGTGAAGGCGGTGAATGCCCTCAGCTCTCACTTCGAGGTAAAGTCATTCCGTGACGGCAAGGTGCGCCATCTGAAGTTTGAGAAAGGTATCCTGCAGAGCGACAAGACCGAAGATACGGAGGACGAGAATGGTACCTTCATCTTCTTCGAACCGGATAATACCCTGTTCAAGAACTATTCTTTCCACGATGATTTCGTGGAGACGATGCTCCGCAACTATACTTATCTGAACACCGGACTTACCATCATGCACAATGGTCGCCGCATCCTCAGCCGTCATGGTTTGAAGGATCTCCTGACCGATAATATGACCAACGAGGGTCTCTATGAGATTGTCCACATGAAGGGCGAAGACATCGAGATTGCCTTTACCCATACCAATCAGTATGGCGAGGAGTACTATTCCTTCGTGAATGGTCAGCACACCACCCAGGGCGGTACTCATCAGAGTGCCTTCAAGGAGCATATCGCCAGAACCATCAAGGAGTTCTACGGCAAGTATGAGTATGGCGACATCCGAAACGGACTGGTGGCTGCCATTGCACTGAACGTAGAGGAGCCGGTGTTTGAGAGTCAGACGAAAATCAAGCTCGGAAGTACCACAATGTCTCCGAACGGAGGCGAAACCATCAATAAGTATGTGGGCGATTTCCTGAAGAAGGAAGTAGATAACTATCTCCATATCCACAAGGATGTGGCTGAGATTCTGGAGAATAAGATCAAGGAGAGCGAGCGTGAGCGCAAGGCGATGGCTGGCGTAACCAAACTGGCGCGTGAGCGTGCCAAGAAGGCGAACCTTCACAACCGCAAGCTGCGCGATTGCCGCATCCACTTCAGTGACGCCAAGAACGAGCAGAAGGAGGCAAGTTCCATCTTCATCACCGAGGGTGATTCTGCCAGCGGAAGCATCACCAAGAGCCGCGACGTGAACACCCAGGCGGTATTCTCGCTGCGAGGAAAGCCATTAAACTGCTATGGCCTGACCAAGAAGGTGGTTTACGAGAACGAGGAGTTCAACCTGCTGCAGGCTGCCCTGGATATAGAAGACGGATTGGACGGATTGAGATATAATAAGGTGATTGTGGCTACCGATGCCGATGTTGACGGAATGCACATCCGCCTGCTCATCATCACCTTCTTCCTGCAGTTCTTCCCAGATCTCATCAAGAAGGGACATGTTTACGTGCTTCAGACTCCATTGTTCCGAGTGCGCAACAAGCGAACCAAAATCAAGAACAAGCAGGCTGTAGCGGATGCTGATGCCAAGCTGGGACCTAAGGAGAAGAAAGGCGACTTCATTACGCATTACTGCTACAGCGATGAGGAGCGCCAGCAGGCCATCAAGGCGCTGGGTCCTGACCCGGAAATCACCCGATTCAAGGGATTGGGAGAGATTTCGCCAGAAGAGTTTGCCCATTTCATCGGTCCGGATATGCGATTGGAGCAGGTAACGCTGCACAAGACCGACCAGGTGCAGAAGCTCCTGGAGTATTACATGGGTAAGAATACGATGGAACGTCAGAACTTCATCATCGACAACCTGGTGATTGAAGAGGATATTCCGGAGGAAGACTCAGCACTACTGGATTAGGTGAAGTGAAGAGTGAAGAACGAAGAGTGAAGAATTCAAGTGCTTTCGGGGGGTAACCATTGAAAAAAGCGCTGTTAACTGTTAACCTGTTAACTCTTGAAGGATTTCTCTCTTTCATAAGCTTTAAGTTTTTAGGAAATGAAGAAGATAATTTTATTTGCGCTCCTGGCGTTCCTGGCTGTAACTTCTGCCAGTGCCCAGCTGCGCATCAAGATGGGCAAGAACAGCCCGATAGAGAAGTTGGGTAGGGCGGAAATCGCCATTACCAACCTCTATGTGGATAGTGTGGATGAGAACAAGCTCGTAGAGGACGCCATCCGAGGTATGCTCGAGAAGCTGGACCCTCATTCTTCTTACGCCACGGCCAAGGAAACCAAGGCAATGAACGAGCCGTTGAATGGAAGCTTTGATGGCATTGGCGTGCAGTTTAACATGGTAGACGATACTTTGCTCGTCATCCAGCCCGTAGTGAATGGGCCTTCCGAGAAGGTTGGAATCATTGCTGGCGACCGTATCGTGGCGGTAAATGATACAGCCATTTCGGGCGTGAAGATGAGCAAGGAGGAAATCATGAAACGCCTTCGCGGTCCTAAGGGAACAACGGTGAATCTTACTATCGTGCGCCGGGGCATCAAGGATAAGCTCACCTTCAAGGTGAAACGTGACAAGATTCCTGTAACCACGATGGATGCGGCTTATATGATTCGCCCGGGCATCGGATACATCCGTCTGGGAAGCTTCGGCCTTACCAGTCATAAGGAAGTGACGATAGCGATGGATTCGCTGAAAAAGAAGGGAATGAAAGACCTTATCTTCGACCTCGAGGATAATGGTGGCGGTTACTTGCAGGCTGCGGCTCAGATAGCCAATGAATTCCTTCAGAAGGGCGATCTCATCGTTTATACCAGCGGTCGTGCAGCTCCCCGTCAGGAGTATAAGGCGCAGGCTAACGGCAGATGGCGCAAGGGCAAGGTGGTAGTGCTTACCAACGAGTTTACCGCTTCTGCCGCAGAGATTGTTTCCGGAGCCATCCAGGATCAGGATCGTGGCGTGGTGGTAGGTCGCAGAACCTTCGGCAAGGGATTGGTGCAGCGCCCGCTTACCTTCGATGATGGCAGCGAGATTCGTCTCACCATCGCCCATTATTATACGCCTAGCGGCAGATGCATCCAGAAGCCTTATAAGAAGGGAGACAGACTGGATTATGCGATGGATCTCGACAACCGTTACAAGCATGGCGAGTTTACCAATCAGGACAGCATCCATCTTTCAGATAGCTTGAAGTATTATACTTTACGCAAGCATCGTGTGGTTTATGGTGGCGGCGGAATCATGCCTGATTATTTCGTTCCGCTGGATACTACCAAGTACACCAAGATGCACCGTCAGCTGGCAGCCAAGAGCATTGTCATCAACCACAGTCTGAAGTTTATCGATGCTCACCGCAAGGAGCTGAAGAGCCAGTATAAGGACTTCAACAAGTTCCTGGCAACTTACGAGGTTCCTTCTTCGCTCATTGAAGGCATTATTGCAGAGGGCAAGAAGGAGAAGATAGAGCCTAAGGATGAGGCTGAATTGGCTCAGACGAAGAAATACCTGGCTGTGCAGCTGAAAGCCCTTGTAGCGCGAGATATCTGGGATATGAGCCAATACTTCCAGGTTTGGAACGAGACCAATGAGATAGTTCAGCGAGCCGTGCAGCTGCTGACTACGGGGAAGTAGATTAAGTGAAGAGTGAAGAACGAAGAGTGAAGAAACAACGTTCGGCGTCCGAAGGGAAAGCCAATTCGGGTGCTTTGCTCATGTAACTATAGAAAAAACGGCTGTTAACTGTTAACCAGTTAACCCGTAACCCGTGAGGTAATGATATAATAAAAGGTCGTGAGGTTTCTGATAGAACTTCACGACCTTTTATTGTGCATTTATCTTTTTCCGAATTCATTTACTTCTTCTCATGCATGCGATCCCATTTCAGATAGATTCCGGCAAGGATGGTGCCCGAAATACTGTGCCAGGCACAGCTGATGGCGCAAGGTAATACGGCAAGAGGCTGGGCAGCGAAGAAATTGCCCGCAAGTACCGTAGCAAGACCGGCATTCTGCATTCCCACCTCAATACTGATGGTACGCTTCTTGGCGGTATTGAATCCGGCAAGTTTTCCGGCGAGCCAACCGAGACAGTAACCCAGCGTGTTGTGGCAGAAAACCACTGCAAAAGTCCAGAGGAAAAGTGATAAGCCACGAGCCACCAAGTCATCGTGAACCGTAGAAATCACACCTCCTACGATGATTGCCAGACACGTAACGCTGATGCCCGGCATCAGACTCTGAATGGTAGGGAAGCAATCCTTCTTGCCATAGATATAATTCAAGGCGCAGCCGATGGCCACAGGGATAATCGTAACTATCAGAATGTTGATGAACATTCCCACAGCATCTACATGGATAATCTCGCCTGCCGTAATCTTCATCAGCAGCGGAGTCATCACTGGTGCAAGAATGGTAGAGGCGCAGGTCATTCCAACGGAGAATGCCACATCGCCATGGCAGAGATAACTCATGATGTTGCTCGAAACGCCGCCCGGACAGCAACCTACCAGCAGAATTCCGAGTGCCAGGGCTGGGTCAAGATGCCACACATGAACCAGGGTATAAGCCACACCCGGCATGATGATAAACTGGGCACAGGCTCCGATGAAGACATCCAGCGGGCGCTGAGCCAGAATCTTGAAGTCGTTGGTGGTCAAGGTCAAGCCCATGGTGAGCATGATGATGCCGAGAATGACGGTTTGAGTAGTTCCGCGCACCCAGTCGAAGGTATGTGGGAAGAAAAATGTGAATACTGCAACGCCTATCACGAAGATAGATGTGTAATTGGCCAGCAGCTTGCTGAGCCCTTGAAATAACTTAAGCATAATTCTATTTCTTTTAAAATCCTGATATTTCTCTCTTATTATATAATCTCTCTTACTATCCTCCTTCTTTCCTCTCTTTCAATATTGTGTGCAAAAGTACGTCTTTTCTACTGAATAAACAAATTATTTAATAATTAAATATCAAATTATAACATTTTTCTTGGTTTGAGCTTACAAATCTGCACGAATCATCTTGGATTGTGCAATATCTGAGACAAAATAATTCGGCTTTTCTTCTTTAATTCCGCAACAAATGTGTAACTTTGCACCCATATTATCGATAATAGTCATAGAATGAACGAAGATTTTGATATAAGACAAGAGACGGTTTCGCCTGCCGAAAAGGAATTCGAGAAGGCGCTGCGCCCACTGAAGTTCTCCGACTTCAGCGGACAGAATGGCGTGGTGGATAATCTCGAAGTCTTTGTTGAGGCAGCCAAGTATCGTGGCGAACCGCTCGACCATACCCTCTTGCACGGTCCTCCCGGATTGGGTAAGACTACGCTGAGCAACATCATCGCCAACGAACTGGGCGTGGGCTTCAAGATTACATCAGGCCCAGTGCTCGATAAGCCGGGCGACCTGGCAGGTATCCTTACCTCCCTGGAGCCTAACGATGTGCTCTTCATCGATGAAATCCACCGCCTTTCGCCAGTGGTAGAGGAGTATCTCTATTCGGCGATGGAGGATTACCGCATTGACATCATGATA
Source organism: Prevotella sp. SGI.167 (assembly GCF_050313615.1). Classification (NCBI taxonomy): domain Bacteria; kingdom Pseudomonadati; phylum Bacteroidota; class Bacteroidia; order Bacteroidales; family Prevotellaceae; genus Prevotella; species Prevotella sp. SGI.167. The sequence goes on from NZ_JBNPLT010000011.1 coordinate 41,097, forward strand.
GACAAGGGTCCTTCGGCACGAAGCATCCAGATAGATCTGAATCCGTTTACGCTCGTGGGAGCCACCACTCGCAGCGGTCTTCTCACGGCTCCTCTCCGTGCCCGTTTCGGAATCAATCTGCATCTGGAATATTACGACCCGGCTACGCTTCAGAAGATAATCAAGCGAAGTGCGATGCTCCTGAAGGTGCCGATAGAGGATGAGGCGGCAGTGGAAATCTCCCGCCGTTCGCGCGGAACTCCTCGTATCGCCAACTCGCTGCTCAGAAGAGTCAGGGATTTCGCTCAGGTGAAGGGCAACGGAACCATTACCTACGAGATCGCCCAGATGGCGCTCAAGGCGCTCAACATCGACCAGTATGGCTTGGATGAGATTGATAATAAGATTCTCACCACCATCATCGACAAGTTCCGTGGAGGTCCGGTAGGCGTAAGCACCATTGCCACGGCAATAGGCGAGGATGGCGGCACCGTAGAGGAGGTTTACGAGCCATTCCTCATCATGGAAGGCTTCATCAAGCGCACGCCACGAGGCAGAATGGCCACCAAGCTTGCCTATGAGCATCTGGGCAGGAATCCGTATGGAAGCAACATCATGCAGGGTGACCTGTTTGAATAATGAGTAGTTATTAGTGATTAATGATTAGAGATTGATGAGAATAGGGATATTTACGGGTACATTCGACCCATTTACGATAGGACATCAGAACATCGCCGAGCGTGTCTTGCCCATGTTCGACAAGCTCGTGATTGCAGTGGCGATGAGCAAGCTGAAGCACGCTAGCGAGGAAATCTCGAAGCGTGTAGAAGATATCAGAAAGGTTTTCCCGAAGGAATGTTCGGAATTGGTGGATGCGAAAGATGCATCCAAGGGTTATCGCCTGGAGGTGGTTGCCTACGATGACCTCACCATCGACCTGGCGCATCGCCTGGGAGCCAGGTTCCTGGTTCGCGGTGTCCGTTCTGCCAAGGATTTCGAGTACGAGCGAGAGCAGGCTGACATCAACAGGCAGTTGGGCGGCGTAGAAACCATCCTGCTGTTTTCCGACCCAAGATACAGCAGCATCAGCTCAACGCTGGTTAGGGAATTGAGATTCTTCGGAAGAGAAGTAGATGAATTCCTGCCGAAGGCGAAATAATGAATAATGTAGAATTAATAATGAATAATTAATAAGGGGCTCTTGGCGAGCCTGATTATTAATTGTAAATTATAAATTTTAAATTGAATTGCGTATGATAACATACAATGTAGATGGCGTGAAAATGCCAAAGATCAAGAAGCGTGACACCAGTGCCTGGATTCGCAAGGTGGCTGCCTCTCATGGCCGCAAGGTGGGAGAGATAGGCTATATGTTTGTAGATGACGAGAAGATTCTCGAAGTGAACAACGAGTATCTGGGTCATGATTACTATACCGATGTCATCACCTTCGATTATGATGAGGATGATGTGATTAACGGCGACATCGTGATTTCGCTCGATACCGTCCGCACCAATGCCGAGCAGTTTGGCAAGACCTATGATGATGAGCTTCATCGCGTCATCATCCATGGCATCCTGCACCTCTGCGGAATTAACGACAAGGGTCCGGGAGAGCGTGAAATCATGGAGGAGAACGAGAACAAGGCGCTCGCCCTGCTCGAAGGTGCTTCGATATTGAAGAAGTAAAGCCCTTCTCTATCATTTGAGGAAGCTAGGTTTCTTCAATTTCAGGTAGAAGTATAGAAAAAACAACTGTTAACTGTTAACCTGTTAACTTTGTTATAGGTTGGCAGTTGACATAATGATAGGAGATAAGATTATGGCAACAGCAATCAAAGCAATACCAACATTGCATGGTAAAGAAGCAAAAGAGTTTTTGCGCCATGCAGAAGAGGCCGAGCGTAACTTTAAGGGATTCAAAAATATCGAAGAACATCCCTTTTGTGTAATGGCTCGCAGCATTTTGGAAAAGGCAGGTATGAGATAATTTTATTGTCATATAAAATGAATTAAAAGGGAGATTCCAACCATCATCGTTGGAGTCTCCCTTTTATTATTCTATCGCCTTGATTCTCTCCCTACATTCTTTCAGAATCCCAGTTAGTTCCTCCACGGTCGTGGCTCTCAGCATGGCGATTCTCGTCTGACGAAAATCGGGAATGCCTTTGAAGATAGGGGAGGCGGCAAGGTGGCGACGGGTGTGGAGAATGCCTCTGTACTCGTCGATGCGCTCCACGTTGATGCGAAGCTGCTCCTCCAGGAGGTCAATCTTCTCATCTACGGTTAATGGAGTTGCGCCTGTATTATCCAGATAATCACGGATTTCCTTGAAAATCCATGGTCTTCCAAAGGTAGCTCTACCAATCATCACTGCATCTACGCCGTAGCGATCAAAGGCAAGTTTGGCTTCCTCCGGGGTGGTAATATCGCCGTTGCCGATGATAGGAATATGGATGCGGGGATTGTTCTTCACCTCTCCTATGAGGCTCCAGTCGGCTTCTCCGGTGTACATCTGGCTACGGGTTCTGCCGTGGATGGTGAGCGCCTGGATTCCGCAATCCTGTAGCTGCTCGGCAAGGTCGGTGATGATGAGGTTTTCGCAATCCCAACCCAGTCGGGTCTTCACGGTTACGGGCACGTTTACCGCCTTCACCACTTCTCTTGTAATATCCAGCATCAGCGGGATATTTCGGAGCATTCCGGCTCCTGCACCCTTTCCGGCAACCTTCTTCACCGGGCAGCCGAAGTTAATGTCAATCACATCCGGCTTCGCCTGTTCTACGATTTTTGCAGCTTCCACCATATCCTCGGTGGTTCTGCCGTAAATCTGAATGCCTACAGGGCGCTCCTCATCGCTTATCGTAAGCTTGCTGACAGTACTCTTGATGCTTCGCACCAAGGCTTCCGCCGATACGAACTCAGTATAAACCATGGCAGCTCCGAATCGCTTGCAGAGCATGCGAAAGCCAATATCCGTTACGTCTTCCATCGGAGCGAGGAAGAGGGGCTGAGGCCCAAATTCTATATTACCTATTTTCATCGTTTTATGAGGAGTTAAAGGAGTTAAGGAGTTAAAGGAGTTAAGACAAATGCTTCGAAAATGATAATCCTTGATATTCCTTCTCCAAAATTTCGGCTGCAAAGTTACACTTTTTTTATGAGAAATTGCCATGATATACAAAAAAACATGAGTATCTCATAACTGTTGTCTTAACTCCTTAACTCCCTTTAACTCCTTAACTCCTCCTTTGATTCACTTCAAAAGATGATACATTCCTCCTGCCAGGGTGCGGATGATTCCCTTCATTTCCATCTGGAAGAGGAGGGAGGTGAGGCGGGAGATGTCGATATTCGACTTCACGCTGATGATGTTGATCTGCAGGTCGTTGGTCCTGGAGAGGATTTGGACGATGAGCTCCTCCTCGGGCGATAGTTCCGGGAAGAGGCAGCGCTCGATGCCCTGCTGCTTGGCTCTCATCAGGGTTGCGTCATCTTGCCAGCGCATGTCCTTCACAAAGTCCTCGGCGCTGGTGATGAGGGTGGCGCCGTTGTCCCTTATCAGGTTGTTGCAGCCTTCGCTGTAGTGGTCGCCTATTCTGCCTGGGAAGGCGAAGACGTCACGGCCGTAGGATTGCGAAATGCCGCAGGTGATGAGACCGCCGCCATGAGAAGCGCTCTCTATCAGGATGCAGGCATCCGACATTCCCGCCACGATGCGGTTGCGGCGCACGAAGTTAATCTTATCGGCGTTTGTCTGGGTAAGGAATTCGGTGAGCAATCCGCCTTGCTCTATCATTCTCACTGCCGTATCCCTGTGTTGGCGGGGATAGAGGTCATCGAGGCCATGAGCCAGTACGCCCACGGTTTCGTAGCCGCAGGCGAGCGCCTGTCGGTGTGCCATGATGTCTACGCCATAGGCCAGGCCGCTCACGATGAGCACACGAGGGGAGAGCTGCTTCAGGTCGGAGATGAAGCGGCGGATGAGGTCTTCGCCGTACGGGGTGCAGTGGCGGGTTCCGATGATGTTGATGACCCGCTGCTGATTGAGGTTGGCGTTGCCTTTATAGAAGAGCATCAGAGGGGCGTCGTCACAATCCTTGAGTCGCTGGGGATAGCGGTCGTCGTGCATCGTTATCGGCTCTATGCCGTATCGGATGTCGTATTCCAGTTCTACTTCTGCGCGTTTGCGCGCCTCGTCGCAGTTCTTGAGGGCATTCACGAGCTTATCCGAGGCATCTGGGAGAAGGCTTCGGATGTCGTTTCTATGCTCCATGATGAGCGTGGCGGAGCCTGTTCTTCTGTATAGCTCCAGCATCCCTGCAAGGCTGAAGTAGTTGAGCCTTGTCAGGAGGATGGTGTTTAATATTTCCTGTTGGTCAGCCATAAGCTTTATCTTTTTATGGGGTTATAGATGGGAGGAAGGAGGGAGAAGCAGGAAGGAGCACGGGGGACCGAGCGATGGAATCGCTCGGAACGGGAGCGCGAGGGGGCTACGCTGCTCCTTTATTTCTGCACCACAGTTCCGAGCGATTTCATCGCTCGGTCCTTCCCTGGTCTTCCCTGGTCTTCCCTGGTCTTCCCTGGTCTTCCCTGGTCTTCCCTGGTCTTCCCTGGTCTTCCCTGGTCTTCCCTGGTCTTCCCTGGTCTTTCCTCGGTCCTTCCCTGGTCTTTCCTCGGTCCTTCCCTGGTCTTTCCTCGGTCCTTCCCTGGTCTTTCCTCGGTCCTTCCTTTTCTTTTCTTTTTCTTTCCCCTTTACCTCTTCAGGTATTCGTAACCGATGCGGCAGCGGAGACATTCCTTCTGGTCGCAGTATTCCTTCTTCAGCTGGATGAGGGCCTGGCTGTCGCCGGCGTTTTCCACCACCAGGCCGCATTGCTGCCACATCCTTACTATGTGGTTGTTCTCGGCCTTCAGCTCCTCCAGGAAGTCGAAGGCACGGTCGCAGTATTTCTCTTCTCCGCGGTGCCTGCCGTAGGCGAAGAGGATGGGGACTACCGTGTTGATGATGAGCAGATTGAGCGAGAAAAGGGAGATGTGTTTCTCGTTCTTTACGCTCGTGCTGCCAAAGGTGTAATGGGTTTCCCAATACTCCGTGACGCTGGTAGAAAGCACCTTCTTCGCCTCTTTCACCGTGGTGGCCTCCAGCAGCTGGCTGAGGCTGGCACGGCGGTTGTAATAAAGATTGGCAAGCTGCGAGATGCGGATATGAGGGAAGTTCTGAGGGCGAAGTCTCAGGAATCGCCACAGCTTGTAATCCATCGGTTGCATCGAGAACTTATGCGAGAGATAGAGATATTCATTCCTCAATCTTGCGAAATAGCCGTCGTTCAGGGCGTCTTTCTGATAGTGTTCGGGGATGGTGTTGAGCTCCAGCAGTCCCGCCTGCCCCATGAAGATGGCTTCTATCTGGAAGAGGTCGTCCCGGTGATGGTCCACGGATCTGAGCGGCAGGTTCAGCGCCCACTGCTCGAAGGCTTCGCCATTGATTCCGAAGCCGAAATTGCGCGCCAGGGTCACGAAATAGGCGTTCTCCCAATCACCGTTGCATTGTCGGACGCGCTCTTCTATCGCCTCTGTTTTCTGCGAGAGCCGTTCGGTTTGCAGGGCGCTCATCCACGAGTGGATGGTGAGCCTGGTGAGCGATGGAATGATTTGATAGCAAGGAGGATATTGGTCGATGGTTAAGAGTTCCTGATAGTGTTTCAGTACGTGTTCGGGGATGTTGAGCTGCATCTGCACAAGGGGTTCGCCCTTCGAGTTTTTGGCGTCGAGGTCGATGATGCCGCAGACGTGCAGTATCACATTGTCGTATCTTTCGTCCTTGTCGTGAGCATGAAGATACCAGTCGCTCGCCTTGTCGTGAATCTCCACGTTGCCCACCCATAGGGTTCCGTTGATTTTCAGCTTGGCGTTGAAGAAGTCGGGCCCTGCATTGCGGTTGTGGAGTCCGGGGTCGATAACTTCCACCTGCCGCTGGTCGGTGGTGGTAAGAGGGGAGAGTGGGAAGAGTTTGTGCTTCCACACGTAGTGAAGTAGTTGCTCCATATTGTTTCGGCTTTTATGGTTTATAGGATTGCCTCTTTCGGAACGCAAGTTCTTTTGCTTGACCTTGATGGATGCAAGTTCTTCGCTCGTGTGCGGAAGGGGAGTATTGAAAAATCAGCTGTTAACTGTTAACCTGTTAACCCTGAGGAGAGAGGTATTTCTCGAATGCCTTGTCGTAGTCCTCGCTGTTGCCCAGTTTGCCGTTGATGAGGCAGACGAGTTCTACGGTTGCCTTGAGGCAGAGCTTCTCGTCGCTGGCACGGAAGATGTCCTGATGGAAGACATATCTCACGCCCTGCTTCTCCAGCCACAGACGCGAGAGGAATTCATCATCGCATTGCAGCGGAATCTTGTACTGCAGGTTCATTCTCGCCACCACAGCATCCACGCCCTTGTTGTGCATTTCGGCAAAGCTGAGGCCGCATTCCTTCAGGAAGAGATGGCGGGTATGCTCCATGTAGTGCAGATAGTTGGCGTTGTTCACAATGCCCTCAATATCGCACTCGTAATCCCTCACTTCCATCTTTGTCTCGAATATGTATTTGCTCATCATTTTCTCTTTTTTAGTTACTAAATGAGGCTAAAAGCCTTAAATCACTGCAAAAATAACCAAAATTTTCTATTTATTATTATAATAACAAGGATTTTTCAAGGTTTTTCAAAGAAAAAATTGTATTTTTGCCGAAACGTTTGGTTTGAGGAGGCAAAGAATGACGATGCAAAAACGCAATGGCAAGCTTTCTCCTTCTCCCTGCCATACGGAAATATCAGTTAGAGTAAAACAAATAAAATTTAGATAAAGATGAAAATTGCTTTGATCGGCTACGGAAAGATGGGACACATGATCGAGGAGATCGCCCTGCAGCGTGGCCACGAAATCGTATGTAAGATTGACGTGAATAACCCTGAGGATATCGACAGTCCGGAGTTCTGCTCTGCCGATGTTGCCATCGAGTTTACCAACCCTACTGCCGCTTACGGCAACTATCTGAAGGCTTTCTCCCACAACGTGAAGGTGGTTTCTGGTTCTACAGGTTGGATGAAAGACCATAAGGAAGACGTGGAGAAACTCTGCGCCGACGGTAAGCAGACCCTTTTCTGGGCGTCTAACTTCAGCATCGGAGTAGCCATCTTCTCTGCCGTAAACCGCTATCTGGCTAAGATCATGAACGGTTTCCCACAGTACTCTGTCTGCATGCAGGAAACCCACCACGTTCATAAGCTCGATGCGCCATCAGGCACAGCCATCACGCTTGCCGAGGAAATCATCGACAACATCGACAGAAAGAAAGATTGGAAGCGTGGCGTTACTTATTGGACAGAGGATGGTCATCACGATGAGGGCGATGCAAACATCACCGATGAGGATTTGGTCATCAACTGCGTACGCGATGGCGAGGTTCCTGGAATCCACGCCGTGATGTATGATTCAGATGCTGATATGATTACCATCGAGCACAGTGCCCACTCACGCAAGGGATTTGCTCTCGGAGCTGTTCTCGCTGCTGAGTTCACAGCCAACCATTCCGGTTTGCTCACAACCTCAGATTTGTTTAAGTTCTAATAAATCCAATAAATATGATTGACAAGCAGAAACAAAAACTCAATATGAAGGTGCAGTGGGCGAAGTTCGTAGTAGTTCTCGCCCTCTATCTTCTCTTTCTGGTTTGGGTAGAGAGCTGGCTGGGACTCATCGTGGTTCCGTTCATCTTCGACGTTTACATCACCAAGAAGATTCACTGGCAGTGGTGGAAGGATGAAGAAGGCCCTGTGCGCTTCATCATGAGCTGGGTTGATGCGCTCGTGTTCGCGCTCGTAGCGGTTTATTTCATCAACCTCTTCTTCTTCCAGAACTACGTTATTCCGTCCTCCTCTCTCGAAAAGAGTCTCCTCACGGGCGATTATCTCTTCGTGAGCAAGGTAAGCTACGGACCTCGCATCCCTCAGACTCCGCTCACCATGCCTTTAACCCAGCACACTATGCCGCTGGTCAACGTGAAGAGCTACATTGAGTGGCCTCACTGGGATTATCGCCGCGTGAAGGGATTGGGCAACGTGAAGCTCAACGACATCGTAGTGTTCAATTATCCTGCCGGCGACACCCTCTGCAACGAGGAGCGCTATCAGGCGAACGATTACTATCAGATGGTTTACTCCATCGGCGACCAGATACTGGAGCAGAACGGCCAGCAGCAGGATGTCCGCGTGCTGAACCCATTGCAGCAGCGCCACTACTTCGAGAAAGTGTATGCTGCCGGTAGAAACTACATCCTGAACATGCCGGGCGAATATGGCGACATCATCAGCCGTCCTACCGATCGACGCGAGAACTACGTGAAGCGCTGCGTTGGTTTGCCGGGACAGACCCTGCAGATCAAGAACCGCATCGTTTATCTTGACGGCAAGGCAAACAAGGAGCCTGATAACGTGCAATATACCTACAAGATGAAGCTCAAGGGCGAGTTCCCTATCGACCTTGCCGATGAGCTGGGAATCACCAACGAAGACCTCCTGATGTATAATCAGAGCGGCGTGATTCCACTCACCAAGAAGGCTTATCTCGCCCTGAAGGCGGACAAGAACCTCGTGGAGAGCATCTCCATCAACACCGATGCAAGATACGGCGACCTGTATCCGCTCAACGCCTACACCGGCTGGACATGCGATAATTACGGTCCTGTATGGATTCCGAAGAAGGGAAAGAGCATCGCTCTGACGCTGAAGAACCTGCCTGTTTACGAGCGTTGCATCAAGGTTTACGAGGGCAACGACCTGAAGGTAGACAGCCAGGGCAACATCTTCATCAACGGTAAGTTGGCGAAGAGCTACACCTTCAAGCTCGACTATTACTGGTTGATGGGTGACAACCGCCACAACTCAGCCGACAGCCGCTACTGGGGCTTCGTTCCTGAGGACCACATCGTGGGCAAGCCTATCTTCATCTGGTGGAGCCACAGTCCTGATCATCCAGGCTTCTCAGGCATCCGCTGGAACCGCCTGTTCAACTTCGTAGATAATATCAAGTAAGCAAAGATAGATTTGAAAATCGCAGTTAAATTCCTAATAGCTTTAGGTTTGTCGTTGCTCCTGGTATGGGCGGTGCGAACCTTTGCTTTCACTGTCTTCACGGTGCCCGCCGGAGGTCTTCCTCCGCAGCTGGAAGCAGGCACTCGGGTGATAGTGGATAGGATTGACTGCGATTTTTTCAATCGCGGCGATGTGGTTGTCTTCACCGATTCCGTGTTTGCTCCGGCTAAGAATCAAGCCAAGGTCAAAGGTCAGAGACAGGCTGGAAATCAAGTTCAGCCTAACCCCCGGAAATTCGTCTCAGAGGCTTATTTCATCGGTAGGATAGAGAAGCTGCCGGGCGATACGATTTGCATCGATATGGTGAAGTATATCATTCCTACGGTGTGCTGTAAGCGCTGTGGCTGCAAGGATTGCCGCTTCTATCTCCTGAAGACCCCAACCGGGCAGCAGGTGGTGCATAAGCATCAGATGATAGGCAAGGCTTACAAGCTGTTCTAAACGTAAAGAGTAATCATAAAGTTCAAAGTTCAAATCTCAAAGTTCAAAGTAAATTGAAAGCCCTTCTTTCCTCCACATATTTCGGTCCCATCCAGTGGTATCAGAAGCTGAACCGCTACGATGAATGCCTGATAGAGCGCCACGAGAGCTTTATCAAGCAAACCTATCGCAACCGTATGATCATCCCGACCACCAACGGTCCTCTCTCGCTCACCATTCCCACCAATCACGACATCTCCCTGTCGATGAAGGACATCCGCATCTCCGACCACGCCAACTGGCGCCACGTCCACTGGAATGCGCTTCTCTCCGCCTATGGCGAGAGCCCTTTCTTCGAGTATTATCAGGACGACATCCGCCCCTTCTACGAGAAGAAATACGAGTTCCTCTTCGATTTCAACATGGAGACTACTGAGAAGATGATAGAGCTCCTCGACATCCGTCCCAAGATTTCAATCACGGAGGAGTATATTTTAAGTGAAGAACGAAGAGTGAAGAGCGAAGAAAGTGAAGAACGAAGAGTGAAGAGCGAAGAAACAACGTTCGGCGGCCAAGGGGAAAGCCAATTTGATAGCATTGCTGATCATAAAGTTCAAAGTTCAAATCTCAAAGTTCAAAGTAAAGAAGTTCAAAGTATATTTGATTTCCGCGATGCTATTCGCCCTAAGAAGCCGCTTCCTGACGCAGAATTCGTTCCCAAGCGCTATTATCAGGTCTACGGGCAGAAGCACGGTTTCCAGCCGAATATGAGCATCCTGGACCTCCTCTTCAATGAAGGAAACGAGGCGATATTCTACCTATAAATAATCAAGGTAGAGTATCGCCTCGCTGCTTTCTTATAATTCAATGAGCCTGGTTCCGTAATTAGAAGTAGTAGGCAAGCTTTGCGCGCAAGCCATTGTGATCGATTCCGTATTTATATTTGCTGCCGTCCCAGCCTGCCGGCTGCTTGTAAGTGGTGGAAATGCCGCCAAGATTCACGCCAGCCGACCAGTGCTTGCTGAGCATGTATTCGCATCCCGCTTCCGCATAGACGCCAAAGCCATCTGTGGTGTTGAAATCGTCGTCTGTGCAGGCGTAGCCAAGGCTCAGCAGCAGATTCCAGATGAAGCGCTTGTTGGTCTTGTAGGCCATTTTGTAACCCGCACCGACGAAATAGTTCATGATTACATCGTTGACGTCATTGCCGCCGTTTCTAGGGATTTTCACCTTGGTTCTGCTGCCCATGCCATTAATGGAGAAGCCGATATAAAAAGGACGGCGGGTGTTCTTCAGTTTCCACAGATGGGCGTATTCCATGGTCACGTCGAAGCCGGTAGGCGTTCTGCCCAGTTTATCGCCGTTGGCCGTAAGAATTTCGTTGCTGAGCCATGAATATCCGCTGCTTACGCTGATGCTGTTGGCTGGCAGATAGCGCTTCTCGTTGTCTGCATCTTCTACCACAACCTTCTTCTCCTGCTCTTGCGCGCAGGCCTTCTGTGAAGGAATTCCACTCAAAAATAGCGCTAGTGAGGCGCATGCAGCCAATTTTGCTGCTGATTTTGAATTCATACGTTTAAAAATTTATTGTTAATAATTTGGCAGCAAAGGTATTAAAAAAAACGGAATCCCATAGAACATGCATGAAAAATATATAGAAAATGTAACGTTAAAAAAACTAATCCATAGTTTTCTGCCCCGCAACTCATGGTTTTCTGCCAGGGAAGTCATGGGTTGGCCGATGTGAAATCGTAGTATTCTGCCTTCTCTTGTCCTTATTCTAACGATAAATGATGACCGGCCCTGGTCATCATTTATGACCCGTTAAAGCCTTCATATAAGCCCATTTAGCCCTCATCTCCCGTTGCTCCATTCTCCTCCTCATCAACCGGACAGAGTTAACAGGTTAACAGTTAACACCCCAAAAATGCATACTCCCCCTCCCACACATATAAAAATAAGTATATATATATATTTAATATAATAAGGTACGCAAAGGGGAGGTAGGAAAAAACAGCTGTTAACTGTTAACCCTGTTAACCCCTGCTGCTCCCAGATGCCCTTTTAGGAAATTTAAACAAGTATGCTTGGTGGTGTCATCAAAAAACCGTACTTTTGCGGCTGACAACAAACAATATCAAACATAAAAAACGACAATGAAGAAACTGAAATTCCATATAGTAGGTCTTACCCACAACGACGTGAAAGGTCGTGAGGTAGAATACGCCAGGGAGGCAGAGGGCAGAACCATCTGCCTTGTGCCCGATGACGCCAATCCCTTTGATATGCTGGCTGTGAAAGCTTACGACAAGCAGCTTTTCATCGGCTATGTCTCAGCCCTGGAGGGCGAGGACGTAAGAGCCCTCATCATCGCCCGGAAGGGCAGGAACCTGCGCACCCGATGCCTGGGAAGCAACAGCAAGGAGGGAGCCGATGAGAAGTCGGGACTCCAGCTGATAGTGGAGGCGCGGGTAGATGTATCCGAGCAGGAGATAGAGCAGGCGCGCAGGGAAATCTATGATGACGGAATCTATGACGGCTGGCACTATTCCGGTCCCATTCTGCCCATCGACAAGCTGACCCGTTTCAGCGATTGCACCATGATGCTGGAAGGTGTCATCAACGACATCATCAGCATTCAGGAGCAACTCTCACGTGATTCAGCTTCCTCTCGTGATTCAGATTCCTCTCATGATTCAGATTCTTCTCGTGATTCAGATTCCTCTCGTGATTCAGATTCCGCTGAAGCCGATAAGAACCCTCTTGATGCCGATTCCCGGGCGGCGCTGGAGGCAGAGCTGCGCGACAACCTGGAAGAGGCTAGGGAGCGGCTCAGCAGCTTCATGGAAATACAGCGAAGCGATTATTCGCGCGAGATGACGCAGACGAGAAACCGCATTCTCAACAACCTCGACCTCATAGACGATGAGGAAATCCATCGCATGGGCGAGCAACTCTATACGGAGATGGGATTCATTACCAGTTCCGCTTACCGTGAGCGAGCAGCCCAGTCTTTCTTCGTAGAAGCTCCTATCGCCATCAAGAAGAAGCAGACGGGCGCCTACGACTATAAGGACCAGCTGGACGCCATAGAACAGCAGCTGCACGCCTTCCCCTATTCGCTCTATCCCACGTTCAAGGCCGACCCGGTAGATTTCCTCCGCCAGGTGTTCTATAAGCGTGTGCCCCGCAAGAAGATGCTCCAGCTGCTTTCCGGCATCGTCCTGATGATTATAAACGGCAGGGTGAATGACGTGAAGCAGTGGGGAAAACACGGTGATGCAGCATCGCTGGAGGCGATGAAGGCGATGAAGGCGGTGGGTGCCAAGCCTTCGAACGAAGTGAAGAAAGAGAAATTCTTAGAACTGGTTGATTTGGTAATTCCGAAGATAGCGGTTTATAAGAAAAAAGGCTGTTCTGAAGTGCTGGTGAAAAGTCAATCCGACTGGTTCCCTGTGTTCCGCCTCTTAAACGGGTGGGGGCTATTCAATATGGGAACTCCTACAGCCTTCTGCAAACATCTGGCCCACCTGTATGAAAAACTACCTCCGGAGAATACGGAGCGTGCTCCGCTCTGCAAATGGAAGGATCTTGCGCAGGTGAAATCTACACCATTCGAATATGCAGCTCTGGAATGGTGGAAACTTGATTCAGATAAGTTGGGCTCGGTAAGCATAGAAAGATTCAATCATTATTGCGATATTGTGAATGCTTTCAAGAAGATTTTGGGCGAAACATCCTATTTGGAGAATGTGGATTTGAAGGAAATCTTGCCGAAACTGGTGGATAAGGAAGTGCCAGCCCCGGACACCAAGAATGATGACGAGATGACGGCGGGAGATGGTAGCTAGCGGGGTATATTAATACCTCGCTTATACCCCTCTTATACCCTTTGATGATTCTTTATACCTTGTTTTATACCCTCCTTATACCCCTGCTTTTTTATTTCAGAAAAAACTTGTAAACGGCTTTTTTTTTGTTTATCTTTGCATCGCTTTTCGGAAGAGAAGTGGCTGGTTTTCAATAATCCAGTCATTGTATAATCTAAATAATATTCAAATGGTAAACAACAATCTTTCTTTTGATGAATGCAAGCAGATGAGCAGCCGTCTCATTGCCATGAACCCTAATCGCAATGCAAACATGGGGCAGATTGCTACTTATCTCCTCGATTACTACACCGAGCTCACCAAGCAGTCCTGGCTCTGCACCCTCGTGGGGCAGATTCGCGACCTTACCGCCAAGCAGAATCTGATGGGCGAGGAGCAGGAGCAGACTGAGGCCTACAAGCAGCTCGACAAGCAGATTACTGCACTCAAGAAGCAGCTGCCTTTCCGTTCGCCTCACTACTTCCACTTCCTGGACGACCACCGTGCCCAGAAGTCCATCGACCCGGAGGCCTTCACCTTCCAGACTACCGTAGACATCGATAATCCGGAGGAGGTAGAAGGAGCCGTGAAGAGAGCCTTGCTCCTGAACGGAATGTTTGATGACCCCCAGGAGAAAGTCGCCCGTGAGCAGATGTTCACCGCCGATGAAATCGAGCTTTGGAAGGGGAAAGTACTTCATGTGGAACGCTCGGCACGCAACAAGGCCCACATCGACATCCGCATCCCTGTAGGGATGACCATCGCTGAGGCTCAGAGCGCCTTCTGCAAGCTCATCCATGTCACCGAAGACCCAAGCTGCATTACGCCTGAGCGCATCATCTTCATCACCGATGCTGCCAGCCAGATCTATACTGCCGACGACTGGTACAAGCACCTGGATAAGGAAGCTGTGGCTGAATATCGTGAGGCTTACAGAAAGAGAGGACTGGATATCGACGGCCGTCCGATGGATATTGATTCCGCTCCAACCGTAGATTTCCAGCCTGTCGAGAGCGAGGAGGAGAAGGCGAGAAGGGCTGCCAATACCGTGCAGTATGAGCAGACCTACGATGGCGTTCCTTATGAGGAGATTACCAAGGCGCTGGTGGATCTGATGGGCGGCGCTCCTGCCCATGGCAACCGCAACAACTTCATCTATCGTGAAGCCTGCCTGCTCAGATACATCTGCAATAGCGAGGCGGCTTGGATTAAGCAGGTAATCGAAATCTTCGGCGAAGACGAGGAGAAGGCGTTCGCCTCTGTAGAGAGCGCCTGCAAGGTGGCTCAGTCCTCGGAAATGCCCCAGCTCGTGAAGCAGGCGGTGGAGCTTGCCCGCAAGAACTATCTTGCCAAGCAAGCCACCGAGAAGGCAGGAATCTACGCCGAAGTTCCGCCTCAGTTGCCTGCCAAGCTGCCTAAGCTCATCAAGCTGCTCACCAGCAAGGTAGAGGATGATTTCAAGGCACCTGTGGCGATGGCGGTTTTCCCTCCGCTGGCTGCTCATCTCAAGGGCGTCAACTTCCGCTACATCGACAATCAGGTGCATGAGGCGGCTATGATGAATCTGCTCGTAGCGCCGATGTCGTCAGGCAAATCGGCGGTAAACGGACCTATCAACAGCATCATCGAAGACCTGGTGCAGATGGATAAGGTGAACCGTCAGAAGGAGCAGAAATGGAAGGACGAGGTGAACACCATGGGCGACAACAAGAAGAAGCCGGTGCGCCCGGAAGACATCTGCATCCGCATCGTTTCGCCCGACCTTACCCGTGCTGCCTACATCCAGCGTCTGGATGATGCGCAGAAGGCTGGCGATGCCTATCTCTACTGCAAGATGGACGAGGTGGACATGCTCAGGAAGTTCAACGACCCTAGCCAGCTGATTCGTCTCTGCTGGGACAATTCAGAGGACGGTCAGGAGCGTGTGGGCACCAAGAGCGTTACTGCCCGCGTGAAGACCCGTTTCAACTGGAATGCTTCCAGTACCATCGCCGTTACCCAGAAGTTCTTCTCGGTTCGTGAGGTGGCTGATGGAGCCGTGAGCCGCCTGTCACTTGCCACCATCTTCCGTTCAGAGTTTGCTCCTTGTCCGGTTGTGGGGGAATATGATGCGCAGTTCAAGTCGCAGCTGGCTCCTTACATCCATCAGCTGAATGCCGCCAGCGGTTTCAAGGAGTGCAGGAAGGCTCGCCAGCTTATCGAGCGCCTGGGCAGTGAGCTCATGGAGCTGGCTCAGCTGGCTTACAACAAGCCTTACGCCGAGTTTGCCAAGCGTGGTTTGGCGAATGGTTTCCGCAGGGCGATGGTGCTCTATCTGGCGAATGGCGAGAAGTGGGAGAAGGCGATAGAGGATTTCATCGTATGGAGCGTGAAGTATGATTTGTGGTGCAAGATGCGTTTCTTCGGCAATCAGATGCAGGAGGCGATAGATGCAGACAACCGTTCTATCTATCATGCATCCGGTGTGAGCAATCTTCTGCTCTTCGTTCATGATACTTTCGATAAGGCAGAGATTCAGGAAGTCTGCATGGTTCATGGCACCAAGACCAAGCTTGCCGTTCTCCTGTGCACCTGGAAGAAGCGTGGCTTCATCGTGAAGAACGAAGACGGCACCTTCTCCAAGACCGCCAAGTTCATCGGCAAGTACGGGCACTACGGAACGCCGGGAATGGCTGCGTAGAATAGGTTAGGCACGGATTATGCGGATTACACGGATGTTCTATGAGATTATGAATGCGTTTTGATTGACTCCCGTCAGGTGTCCCGGCGGATTTGCAATCCGCCGTCAAAAAGATTCGACCTATTAAAATCGGGGGATTTGCAATCCCCCAACACCAATAGGAAAAGCAATCTTGCTTGCTGCGGATTTCAAATCCGCAGATCTTCAATAGGTAAGGACCTTTTTTAACGCCGGATTTCAAATCCGGCGGGACGCCTATCGGACGTATTTTTTGCTTGATGCCTAGCGAAAGGCTCTTTCGCTTTTATCAGTTCGCCCTGAACCAACGGTCACCGGCCGAAGGCAAAGGGCAAAAGCTTTAAAAATATCGCCTTCTTCTGTAACGGGAATGTAAAGGTTCTTGACCTTAATCAAGAAATCGGGGTGTTCTGAAACTTTTCTCCTGAAATATTTGTACGCGAACACAAAAGCTCGTACCTTTGCATCGGAAATAAGAAAAAAGGATAAAAGATTGATAATATCAGGATACGAAAGGTATTGATTATAAGGAAGAAAGATTGATTACATCAGGATACGAAGGTATTAGAATCTAGGTAAAGATTGAAAAAGGGATAACAATAAAAGATTGTTAATAAAAAGGATAAGTTTGATTTAAAGTTAAGAAAGGGAAAAGTTATGTTAGTATTAGGAATTGCATTCGCAGCAGTAGTAGCATTTGCTGCAACAGTTGGTGCAGCAAGCAACAAGCTCGCTTAAGTAATAAGCCAACGAGGTAAGGAACTTTAAAAGTTCAGAAAACAGTAATTGAAGCAAAGTAGGAAGCCAATATGGGCTTCCGAGATGCAGAGGGAGAGTCAACAGGGCTTTCCTGGGATTGAGGAGCGGATGATGCTCCTTTTTTCGTTTAACATTGAATATCAGACAGACATACATATATATAAAAGGAAATCGGGTTGGTTAACAGGTTAACAGTTAACAGCCCGATTTTCTTTGTTTATATCCCTATTCGAGGATGATTTTGAGATTTACTACATAGAAGAAATTACGTAACTTATTGATATGTAGGTAAATATATCTCTTTTGAATTTATTTTCCAAGATATGGCTTCAGGATTCTTACCCAGTTCTGGTAGCCTTTTCCGAGCAGATGCAAGCCATCGTTGGTATAATCCGGGTTCATGTCCTGGGTTCCAGGGATTACGAACTCAGAGAAGAGGTCGATGTAGGTCAAGCCACGGCGGTTGGCGATTTCCTTGATCAGGGCGTGTGGGCAATGGCTTCTGCTTTTTGCTTTTGGCTTTCTGTTAAGAACTACTTGAAAATCAGGGTGGTGAGCCTGTCTTTATCAAACAGCTCCTGAGCCACGGCTTGAATCTGGGCGGCGGTAATCGCATCCACCTGCTCATAGAGGCGGTCAACGTTCTTCTCCCAGCCATAATGCAGGAAACTCTTGCCGAAGTCGAGGGCGAAGTTCTCACGGTTGTCGCAGGCCACGCCTATCTGCCCCTTGATCTGCTTCTTGGCAGCCTTGAGCTGCGCATCGCTCAATGGCTTCTGCATGAACTTATCCAGTTCCTTGCGGACCAGTCTGAGGCAGCGCTTCACATCGTGTTCATCGCATCCGAAATAGATGCTCCAGGTGCCCGTGTCGCCATAAGCCACCATCGTGCTCTCTACGGTGTAAACCAGTCCGTTGTGCTCTCTGAGGGCGAGGTTCAGCTTGGCGTTCATACCCGGTCCGCCCAGCATATTATTGAGCAGATAGAGCGGCATTCGGCGGTCGTCGTTCACATCGTAAGCGCGGGTTCCTATCATCACATGAGCCTGATGCGTATTCTTCTGCATTACAATCGTCTTTCCCGCGACTTTACTTTGAACATTGAACTTTGAGCTTTGAACTTTATGATTTGCATCGCCTGCTTCCATTTCTTCCGTAGGTGTTTCTTCCGTAGGCGTTTCTTCTGCAATCCTTTCTTCCGTAGGCGTTTCGGCGGATTTGCAATCCGCCGAGCAAGCAAGCTCTCGGCCTTTTGGGCACTCTCCCAAAGCCTTCCTGATAAGCTTCACCAGCTTCTTGAAATCGATATCCCCGTATGCGAAGAATATCGCATTATCCGGTCGATAAAGCTTCCTTGTGAAGCGGAGCGCATCCTCCGTCTTGAAGGAGCGAACCTGCTCGGCAGTGCCCAGGATATTATGCCCCAGCGGCGAACCCTTGAAGAGGATATTCTCGAATTCATCATATATCAGTTCGGCTGGCGAATCATTATAGCTCTCAATCTCATCGCAGATCACCTCCACCTCCTTGTCTATCTCCGCTTGCGGATAAACCGAGTGGAAGACGATGTCGGAAAGCAGGTCCACTGCTCTTGCGATGTGCTCCTTCAGGATGGCAGAGTAATAAACCGTGCCCTCCTTGTTGGTGTAGGCATTCAGGTCGCCGCCCACGCTCTCCAGGCAGTTGAGAATGTGCCACGCCTTGCGTCGCTCGGTGCCCTTGAAGGTGACGTGCTCGCAGAAATGCGCCAACCCCTCCTCGCCCGGCTCCTCGTTGCGGGTGCCGGCGTTTATCTGGTAGCCGCAATACACCACCTTGCTATCCGATGGCAGATGGATGATGCGGAGTCCGTTGTCTAATGTATAAGTATTGTATTTCATTTCAAGGTGCAAAGTTACTTTGAAAATGTAATTTATCCAAAATATTGGGCATTTATTTTGCATTATCGCCAAAAAGACTTATCTTTGTCCCCCAAAAACAAAATAAAAGAGACATAAACAATGCGTAAGGTTATAGGAATAGGAGAGACCGTGCTTGACATCATCTTCAAGAACGGCAAGCCGATAGAGGCAGTACCGGGTGGCTCATCGTTCAATGCAGTCATCTCGTTGGGACGTGCGGGCGTGAATGCTTCGTTTATCAGCGAGGCGGGCAACGACCGTATCGGAGAGTATGTGATTCAGTTCTTGAGAGATAATGGGGTGAATGCTGACAACGTGAGTATCTTCCCTGATTCGAAGTCGCCACTCTCGCTGGCGTTCCTCGACGAGAACAATAATGCTGACTACATTTTCTACAAGGATCATCCTCACGACCAGCTGGAGTTTGCCACTCCCGAAATCAATCCCGATGACATCGTGCTCTTCGGTTCGTTCTTCGCCCTGAATCCTGTGGTCCGTCCTCAGGTGGCAGGCTTCCTGGAGTACGCCAAGAGTCGTGGCGCCATCCTCTATTATGATGTAAACTTCCGCTCTTCTCATCAGCATGAGATTATGAAGATTACACCTAATCTGATAGAGAACCTGGAGCACGCCGATTTCGTTCGTGGCAGCCACGAGGACTTCGGAATCCTCTATAAGAAACCGGAGGCTGACAAGGTGTATAATGCCGAAATCAGTTTCTACTGCAAGAAGTTTATCTGCACCCAGGGCGCAGAGCCTGTAGAGGTTCGTGCCGAGAACGGCTTTGCCAAGAGTTATCCTTCGGAGAAGATGAAGCCGGTGAGCACCATCGGTGCCGGCGATAACTTCAATGCCGGTTTCGTGTTCGGACTGATCAAGGATGGAATCACCCGCGAGGATATCGACCGCGGCTTATCTGAGGCGCAATGGGATAGCCTGCTTGCATCGGCCCAGGATTTCTCCACCGAATGTTGCAAGGACATCTACAATTATGTTTCCAAGGAATTCGGAGAAAGAAAAAACTTGGAACTTTGAACTGGGAACTTTATGATTAGTAGAAGTTGTTTGAGAAACAGCATATCATAAAGTTCAAAGTTCAAATCTCAAAGTTCAAAGTTAAAATCTCAAAGTTCAAAGTAAATAATATGACAGAAATTACAAACAAGATTTATTACGTAGGCGTTAACGACCGCAACAAGCATCGTTTTGAGGGCCTCTGGCCATTGCCTAACGGAGTGAGCTACAACTCGTATATCATTGACGATGAGAAGGTAGCGCTGGTAGATACTGTAGAGGTAGATTTCTTCACCCAGTTCCTCGAGAATATTCACGAGGTGATTGGTGACCGTGAAATCGATTACCTCATCATCAACCACATGGAACCTGACCACAGCGGTTCCATCGCCCTCATCAAGAAATATTACCCTAACATCAAGATTGTGGGCAACAAGAAGACCCTGGGAATGCTCGAAGGCTTCTATGGCGTAACTGATGACGTGGTAGAGGTGAAGAATGGCGAAACCCTCTCTCTGGGCAACCACGAGCTGAGCTTCGTTCTCATCCCTATGGTTCACTGGCCAGAAACCATGGTAACCCTCGATGCGAAGAACAAGGTGCTCTTCTCGGGCGATGCCTTCGGCTGCTTCGGCGCGCTGAACGGCGGAATCATCGATACGGAAATCAACTGCGAGACTTTCTGGCTGGAGATGGTTCGCTACTACTCAAACATTGTGGGTAAGTATGGAATCCCTGTTCAGAATGCCTTGAAGAAGTTGGCTGGCGTGGAGCTGGATTATATCTGCTCAACCCATGGTCCTGTTTGGCACGAGCATATTGAGAAGGTTATCGGCATGTATGATAAGATGTCGAAGTACGAGACGGAGCCAGGCTTGGTTATCTGCTACGGCACCATGTACGGCAACACCGAGCGTATGGCCGAAATCATCGCCCGTGCAGCAAGCAAGGCAGGCGTGAAGAACATCGTAATGTACAATATCTCGAAGACTCACCACAGCTACATCCTGCGCGACATCTTCCGCTACAAGGGTCTTATCGTGGGTGCTCCAACCTACAATGCCGGTCTTTATCACGAGATGGAGGTTCTCCTCTCTGAGCTTGCCAATAAGGACATCAAGAACCACCTCCTTGGCTGGTATGGTTCTCATTGCTGGGCAAGCAAGGCTGTGGCTAAGATTCAGGAGTGGAACGAAACCAAGCTCCACTACGAGCCAGTGGGTGAGCCGGTAGATATGAAGCAGGCGATTACTCCAGAGGTCAAGGCGAAGTGCGAGGCTCTGGGTAAGGCAATGGCTGAGAAGCTGCTGGCGGAATAAAAGTTTAAGGGCGGAAGAACAACTGGGTTAACAGAGTTAACAGTTAACAGTTGTTTTTCCGCTCTTTCTTTGTTTAAATACCTTAAATATTCCGTGTAAATTACGATAAAACTTGGTGAAGTCGAGTAAAAAGTGTACTTTTGCTGCAAAAATATGTGTCTTGACACGAAAATTTTCAGTGAAATGATGTATTTCGAGCGCAAGGAATATCTGGATAAGCTCATCTCTGCCGAAGGCAATGGGATGATAAAGATTATCACCGGCATCCGCCGATGTGGTAAATCTTTTCTTCTTTTCAACATCTTTTGCAAGCATTTGCTTGAAAGAGGTGTTGCGGAAGACCATATCATACAAGTAAATCTTGAAGACCGTAGAAACAAGAAACTCCGTGACCCGGATGCTTTGCTGGAGCATATAGATGCTCAGATGGTTGACAAGGAGAAGTATTACATTCTCTTGGATGAGGTTCAGATGGTAAAGGAGTTTGAGGATGTGCTCAATTCCTATCTTCATGTAGAAAATGCTGAGGTGTACGTAACTGGTTCCAATGCCCGGTTCTTGTCAAAGGACGTAATCACAGAGTTCAGAGGACGAGGTTGGGAAATCCGCATTCATCCATTGAGCTTTTCTGAATACTACGAGGTTGTGGGAGGTGAGATGCAACAAGCTTTGGAAACCTATTATCTGTATGGTGGATTGCCTGCTGTGGTGCAGATGGAAAGCCCTGCAGCCAAGCAAAACTATCTTCGAGAGATTTATGAGACCGTTTATCTGAAAGATGTATTGGATCGAAATCGCTTGAAGAATCCAGAGGGAATGAAAGAGCTGGTACGTCTCCTTGCATCTACGATAGGTTCTTGTACCAATGTCTTGAAAATCTCCAATACGTTTAAATCGGCTGGTGGAGTAGAGATAAGTGGCAATACTATCAGCAGGTATTTGGAATACCTGCTGGATTCCTTCATCATCAGCGAGGCTTTGCGCTATGATGTGAAGGGGCGCAAATACATTGGTACTGGTACCAAGTATTATTTCGAGGACATCGGTATTAGAAATGCCGTGGTAGATTTCCGACAGATAGAATTCACCCATATCATGGAGAATGTGGTTTATAACGAGTTGCGGAAGCAGGGTTATACTGTGGATGTGGGGTCAGTGGAGAACTTCAGGCGGGATGAGAATGGCAAACTGCAGCGTAGGAATCTTGAGATAGATTTTGTGGTGAACCGTCATGATGAACGCCTCTATATCCAGTCGGCTTACGCCTTGCCGGATAAGGAGAAGGTAAATCAGGAGCAGGCTTCTCTTTTGAATATAAACGATGGCTTCCGCAAACTGATAATCGTAGGGGATAGGTATCGTTCGGGTTATAATGAAGAAGGCATTCTGATGATGAGCCTCTCCGATTTCCTCTTGGGGAAAGAAAATCAGGGATAGATGGTCTTGAAGAAAATATCAAGAGCGGAAGGACAACAGGGGTTAACAGAGTTAACAGTTAACAGTTGTTTTTCCGCTCTTTCTTTATCTTTATATAGGATTTTTATGCCTCGCAGAGCCTTGCCAATTCTTCCAGGTTATTCGCCACTTCAATCACATCTCGCCAATCGCCGCGAATCATGCTTTTCTCTGCCATATCATCCAACAGGGCGATGGTGGAGTTCCAGAAGCCTTTCATGTTGTAGAGAATCACCATCTTGTGGTGGTAGCCGATGGTGTGGGCGGCGGCGATGGTGAAGATTTCATCCAGGGTGCCGACGCCGCCAGGAAGGGCTACGAAGATGTCGCTCTGGGCGAGCATCAGGTCCTTGCGGTCGCTGAGATTATCACACGGAATCTCGATGTCGAGGTCTGGGAAGGTTCTGCCGCCTCGCTCTACAAGCGTAGGAACCACACCGATGGTTCTGCCGCCATTCGCCTTCACTGCCTTGCCGATGCTATCCATCAGACCGGAGTTGCAGCCGCCGAAAACCAGGTCGTGGCCGTTCTCAGCCATCCACTTTCCCATCTCTTCAGTCATCGTGAAGAAGTCGGGGTCGATATTCTTATTTGCTGAACAAAAAACTGCTATTTTCATATTGCTTTATCTTCTATTTGATAATGTTTTATCCGTTATTTATTGATGTTTAGGCAAAGGTACGCAAAAATATCGAGATAATTGGGCTCTTTTTGCGGATAATTTCTTAATTTTGCAAACTATAACTAATCTTATAAACAGAAAGATAGAAATCTTATAAACGATACAAGAGAATGAAAAGGATTATCACATATAGTATCATCGCATTGTTGCAGGCATCGGTATCGCTTGCACAGACCTCTGTGGCGCTTGCTCAGACCTCTGTGTCGCTTGCGAAAACCTCTCCGAAGCCGAAGCTTCAGAAGCGGGAGAAGTATGAATGGCAGGGAGAGATTCCTACCTATGTAGAAACGCTGAAGAAGGAACTGACCTATCCGATGGCTTGGGGCAACAGTCCTATCAGGAACTTTAAGAAGTGGAAGAAGGCGGCAAGGGCGAAGGTGTTTGAATGCATGATGACGCCTCCGAAAGCGGCTGCGGCTTGGGATATGGAAGTATTGGGCGAGGAACAGAGAGACGGATATAAAGCGCAGAAAATTGCCTTCAATATCAACGCCTATTCCCGAATTACGGCTTATCTCCTGTTTCCGGATTCTGAATACGGAAAGAACTCGAACGCAGAAGATGGAAAGAACTCGAAAGCAGAAGATGGATTGCTGCTTTCTGCTCAGAATAAGAAAGCTGGAAAATTCCCAGCCGTGGTGGCGCTTCACGACCATGGTGCCCATCTCTTTATCGGAAAGGAGAAGATGATTCGCCCTTTCTTTATCGCTTCTGAAGAGCAGGATGCGGATGGGAAGATTTCTGAAAAGAAGAAGGCTGCCAACCAGGAAATATTGGATGATGCAGATGCGTGGGTAAACCAGCTTTACGAGGGTCAGTACGTGGGCGATTACCTGGCGAAACATGGCTATGTGGTGCTTTCGATTGATGCGCCGATGTGGGGAGAACGAGGCCGGAAGGAGGGCGTGGATAGAAACAAATACGACCTGATAGCCGGCAACATGATGATGCTGGGTAGAGACCTCTCTGCCTTCATGACTTACGATGATATTTCCAGCACCGAGTTCCTGGCTTCGCTGCCGATGGTAGATGCGAAGCGTATCGGATGCGTGGGCTGTTCGATGGGAGCCTATCGCTCGTGGATGCTCTCTGCATTATCGGATAGAATCAAGGCGGGTGCTTCCATCTGCTGGATGATTACCACCGATGCTCAGCTTACCCGAAGATTTGGAAGAAAGGAGAATGGCGGTTTTGCGAATTGCATCCCAGGGTTGAGGCAATATCTCGACTATCCTCACATCGCCTCTCTCGCCTGTCCGAAGCCGATGCTCTTTATCAACGGCACAAAAGACAAGCTCTTCCCTGTGCCTGGTGTAAAGGATGCTTTCGCCGAAATGCGCAAGGTTTGGAAGAGTCAGGAATCTGATAATCTGCTGGATACGGAACTTTGGGAAATCCCTCATTCCTGCGGTTTGAAGGCGCAGGAGAAAATGCTGGAGTTTCTGGATAAGAATCTGAAATAGGGGTTAACAGAGTTAACAGTTAACAGCTGTTTTTCTGTACCTTCTTCTCTTAAATATCAAAAGTCTACTACGCTAACCCCTAAAAAAAAGGCGTTAGCGTAGTAAACTTTTGCGTTTTTGCTTGTGTTTCCCGAGAAAAAGTTGTATATTTGCACCCAACAAAATATAAAGTTTGCAAGTATGGGTACTTTTAATGGAATTATAGGAAGACAGCGTGAGATGGCTCTGTTGCAGGAGATTTACGAATCTCCTAGGGCGGAGTTCGTGGCTGTTTATGGCAGAAGACGTATCGGTAAGACCTATCTTATCGACAAGTTCTTTGGCGATAAGTACGACTTTTATATGACGGGTATCTATGAGGGTACCCGTAAGGAGCAGTTGGCAAACTTTGCCCATCAGCTGGAGTTTTATTCTCATAAGGAACAGAAAACTCCAAAAGACTGGATGGAGGCTCTGTTTATGCTTCGCAAGTATCTGGAGACATTAAAACAGGAGACATTAAAAAAGGAAAAACCAGTACTCTTGTTCTTTGATGAAATGCCTTGGCTGGATACCCGTTATTCTCGCTTTCTCAAGGCTTTCGAACTGTTTTGGAACGAGTGGGCTTCGAAGCAGGACAATCTGAAACTGATAGTTTGTGGTTCGGCAACCACCTGGATGACGAATACCTTGCTGGGCAACAAGGGCGGTTTGCACAATCGTGTGACTCGCTCCATCTATCTCCGTCCGTTCAATCTGGCAGAGACGGAGGAGTTTCTGGTTTCAAGAGGATTCTCGATGGAGCGCTTCCAGATAGCCGAGTTGTATATGGCGATAGGTGGAACCCCTTTTTATCTCAATATGCTGAATCGTTCGCTGAGCGTGGCGCAGAATATCGATGAACTCTTCTTCTCATCCAGTGCCCCTTTGAGAAGCGAATATGGCTTCCTTTTCAAATCGCTCTTCAAGGAATCTACGCTCTATAGAAGGGTGGTGGAGACATTGGCTAAGAAACTGAAGGGAATGACTCGCCCTGAGTTGATAGAGGAGCTGAAGGTGGAGGATTCCGGGTATGTTTCTACCGTGCTCTCCGACTTATGCAACTGTGATTTCATCCGCAAATATTCGGCTTTTGGCAAGACGGATAGGGATTTCATGTATCAGTTGACCGACCTGTATTCGCTTTTCTATCTGAAGTATGTGAAGAACTATCATGGTGAGGATGAGCATTATTGGAGTCATCGCCAGATGGATATTTCCAGTTGGGAGGGCTATGCTTTCGAGCAGGTTTGTCTGCATCATATTCCTCAAATCAAGAGGAAGTTGGGAATCGGTGGTATTCTGTCGAACATCTGTACGTGGTCGTGCCGTGCTTTTACGGATGCAGAGGGTAATAAGCAACCTGGGGCACAGATTGACTTGATAATTGATAGGGGAGACAAGACGATTAATCTCTGTGAGATGAAATTTGTGAATCATCCTTATTCTATCACTCCCGATTATGCGGCTTGGTTAATCAAGCGCAGGGAGTTGTTCAAGCAAGCTACAGGAACGAAGAAGACTCTCCATCTAACGATGATAACTTCGTATGGTGTGGAGCATAATGCCGGTTGGCAAAACATTCAGAACGAGGTGGTGCTGGATGATTTGTTCAAAGTAGAATAACATGGTTTTTATGCTGTAGTATTTCTTTATTGCAAGCAATTTTTAAATTAGTGATTTTGGAATAACTAACTGAGAAATTACTAAAAATAAAAAAGAGCGGAAGAACAACCGGGGGTTAACAGAGTTAACAGTTAACAGTTGTTTTTCCGCTCTTTTCAATATGAAATTACCACAATTCAGCAGGCGACAGATCCTTGTCCTTTCTGCCCATCAGATAGTAATCGGCAAGGAACTGGATGTAAGCCTGGGTAACCTTCAAACCGATTTCTCTTACATATTTGCTGGTGAAGAGGTTGGCATCAGGTAACATATTGTTTTCTATCAGCTTGCACACAATCTCGTAAGGGAATGGACGGCCCAAGCCAGAGATGATATTGAAGCTGTCGAGCTCTGCATGCTCAGCGTTGTAATATGGATTCTCAGGCGATGCGATGCAGTGAGCCATACCGAAGCAGATATTGATTCCGGTATATGGACTTCCGCAAACGATGATTCCCTTCTCGTACTTTGGAGGGAACTTGATGTTGGCTGGTAATTCGAAACCAACTTCCTTTAGGAAACTCTTCAAGGTCTTGACATCCTCCAGGAAGATGAACTTATCACCGTAGCCTTTTGCCTTGAGCAGGTTGTAATCGTTGATAGGCTGCTCGTGGTTCACCTGAGCCTTCTCTGCCTCAATCTGCTCCTTGTTCTCCTCGTAGTTTGGGTTCAGCAAAGCACCCGTCTGCCACCAGTCGCCACCGAAGTAGAAGAGATTGGTAACCATCAGCTGCTCGCCACTGAGGAATGCGCTGGCATCTTCGATATTGGTAGAATCCTTTCGAACTCTATATAACTTCTCTTCCTCAGCATCCTTATCAGAAGCATCTTTCTCAGAAGCATCATACAAATCCTTCAGATAGAAGAAGTTCTCATCCTCCTTGATCATCTTGAAGGCACGGGTGCCCTTGTAGTTGATTTCTGTCCAGAGTTTGTGGGCAGGATGATGTTCGCTCACCTTGGCAAGCCATTCGGCAGAGGTGAGGGCGAGGAGGTTGTTGCGGCTGTTCATCGTATGCTCTATCTGGATAGAGTAGGCGATGACATCATTGAAGCCCTGTGGAGAGTGGGCGAGGCGCTCCAGCTCCATCTGAAGGCGGAAGCGGTTTCCCACGTTGAAGAAGCAGCCATAGTGGAACCAGGCTAAGGCATCGCGATATTCATAGAACTTGTCTTCATCGGTTGGCAATTCGCAAAGGAAATCGTAGAGACGCTCGTTCTCCGGCGCTGTCTCGTATTCCTTGTCGAGCACATTATAAGCCATCTTGGCTGCCAGCTCCAGGGTGCTGAACAGGAATGGCACAGGTTCCTGCACATAACTGCTCTGCTGGTAATGGTGCCAGCACAGGAACTTGATGTCTGCATAGTTGATTTCGTCAGGATCGTATGGAGACTCATCATCGTTCAGCGTATTCTGGATAAATTCCTTCTCGTTCTCGTAGAAAGGAATGTAAGTGCCATAGCGCTTCTTGCATTCTGCAGTAAAGGTCTTCCAGATGCAGGTACCTGAGATGACG
Source organism: Prevotella sp. SGI.167 (assembly GCF_050313615.1). Classification (NCBI taxonomy): domain Bacteria; kingdom Pseudomonadati; phylum Bacteroidota; class Bacteroidia; order Bacteroidales; family Prevotellaceae; genus Prevotella; species Prevotella sp. SGI.167. Next base: position 68,990 of record NZ_JBNPLT010000011.1, read on the forward strand.
TCCTCAAAGTAGCCGGCGATGCTGAGTGCAAGCTGCTTGGCTTCTTCCACGTTCTTAAACTGGTGGGTGAAGCACGCCTCATCGAGGGCATGGTATATTTCGTTAGCCAGTTCTGTATAGTACTGATCTACTTCATTTGGTTTCTCGTATGGATGCATTGTCATCCATTCTTGGGTGAAAATTACCTTTTTCATATCTTTCGATTCTTTGTTATTCGAGGTTATAATCGATATTCGTTGTGATGCGATGTCGTTATTTCTCGGGTTATTATATCTATTTGTTAGTCGTTCGGCATGAAATGTCGTCCGAATTATCTGTAAAGATAATGCAAAGATAATGATTTCTGCGCAAAAAATGCAAGAAAGTCACATTTTTTTCGTATCTTTGCACCCGAATTTAGGCAATCTTAATAAATACGTACGATTGCCGCAAGCGTTTCGGAAGGATTTTGCACCCTAATTCATGGCTGGGAGGGTGAATTCGGCCTTCCATTTTGATTATAATGAATTAAGGTTAAAAAGATTTGAAGACATTTGAAGAATTGGGCGTGAGCGAGGAGATTCGCCGTGCCATCGAAGAGCTTGGATTTGAAAATCCAATGCCAGTTCAGGAAGAAGTAATCCCATATTTGCTTGGTAATAAGAACGACGTGATTGCGTTGGCGCAGACCGGTACGGGTAAGACTGCATCTTACGGTATTCCGGTTATCCAGAAAACTGATGCCAGCAGCAAGCAGACACAGGCTATCATCCTCAGTCCTACACGTGAGCTCTGCCTCCAGATAGCAGACGATTTGAACAGTTTTGCCAAGTACATCAACGGTTTGCATATTGTCGCTGTTTATGGCGGTACCGACATCGGAAGCCAGATTCGCACCCTGAAGCATGGTGTGCAGATTATCGTGGCTACCCCTGGTCGTCTGCTCGATTTGATTAATCGTGGCGTGGCTCAGTTGGAGAACGTGAACAACGTGGTGCTTGATGAGGCTGACGAGATGCTGAACATGGGCTTCTCTGAGAGCATCAATGCCATCTTCGAGAACGTGCCGGAAGATAGAAACACTCTGCTCTTCTCGGCTACCATGAGCAAGGACATCGAGAAGATTGCCCTCAACTATCTGCACGACCACAAGGAAATCGTAGTGGGTTCGCGCAACGAGGGTGCTGAGCATGTAAACCACATCTACTATCTGGTAAATGCCAAGGACAAGTATCTCGCCCTAAAGCGTGTGGTGGATTTCTATCCGCGCATCTTTGCAATTATCTTCTGCCGCACCAAGCTGGAGACTCAGGATATTGCAGATAAGCTGATTAAGGACGGTTATAATGCAGAGGCACTGCACGGCGACTTGAGTCAGCAGCAGCGTGACCTCACCATGCAGAAGTTCCGCAACCATACCGTTCAGTTCCTGGTGGCTACCGATGTGGCTGCCCGTGGTCTGGACGTAGAGGATCTGACTCACGTTATCAACTACGGTTTGCCTGATGATGTGGCTAGCTACACCCACCGAAGCGGTCGTACGGGTCGTGCCGGAAAGAAGGGAACATCCATCTCTATCATCCATACCAGAGAGAAGTTCAAGGTTCGCCAGATTGAGAAGCAGATTGGCAAGGACTTCGTGGATGGCGTTTTGCCAACTCCAGAGGAAATCTGCAAGAAGCAGCTCTTCAAGACCATGGACGACATCATGAAGACCGATGTGGACGAGGATCAGATTGAACCATACATGGCTGAAATCAACCGCCAGTTTGAGTACATCGACAAGGAGGACATCATCAAGAAGATGGTAACCATCACCTTCGGTAAGTTCCTCGATTACTATAAGAATGCTCCTGAGATTATCAAGCCTGAAACAGGCAAAGGCTCCCGTGGTGGTGAGGGTCGTGGAAGCCGTGGCGAGGGCCGTGGCAAGGTTTCCAATGGCCGCAGAAAGCATGAGACAGAGTCTGGTTTCAAGCGCCTGTTCATCAACCTGGGTAAGGCGGATGGTTTCTATCCGGGCGAAATCATGCAGTATCTGAACAAGCACGTGAAGGGTCGCCAGGAGGTGGGTCACATCGACCTGCTGAGTAAGTTTGCCTACATCGAGGTGCCAGAGGAGGATGCTAAGCGCGTGATGAAGGCTTTGAACGGTACTGAGTACAAGGGCAGAACCGTAAGATGTAACAATGCTGATGAGGAAGGTCATGGCAGAGCAGCCCGTGGCGGACGTGATGCCGAGAGCCGTGGCGGCCGTTCTTCAGAAAGAGGCGGACGCAGCCGCAGAGGTTCTTCTGATGATGCAAGAGACTCTCGTGATTCTCGTGGAAAGGGAGGACGTGGAAGCCGTGGCGAATCTCGTGGCGGAAGAAAATCACGCAGCCAGGAGGATACAGGTGATTGGCGCCAGTTCTTCCAGAACAACGACAACGTGAAGTTCAAGGGCGAGGAGCCAAACTTCGAGGAAGAAGGTTGGGCTCGCCGCAGACCTAAGAAGAAGTAATTTAGGCAGCGATTTATTATAAGATGAAAGCCTGCATCAAAGGGATGTTTTGATGCAATATTCATATTTTGCGGTAAGAATACAGCTATTTCTTTGGTAAATTGCGGTATTTTTACCGCATTTTTTGTATATTTGCAGCCGTAAACATCAAATAAGGCAAGAAATATGGAATTATTGAAGCAACTTTCAGACAATCTTATCAAGCGTATCGATACTCGATACCTACGATATATGTATCATCGGATTCCTTGGTCGAATCGGATGACGGCTCTTGTTGGACCTCGTGGAGTCGGCAAGACGACACTTCTTTTGCAGTATATCAAATTGAATCTTCAGATAAAAGACACACTCTATGTGAGTGCGGAATCCATCTATTTCGCTAATCATACTCTCTTTGAAACTGCAATGAAGTTTAGCCAACTTGGAGGCAAGCATCTTTTTATCGATGAAATACATAAATATAAGGGATGGGCTACAGAACTTAAAATGATATACGATAATCTGCCACCCCTGCAGGTGGTTTTTACCGGTTCTTCTGTGCTTGATATTTATAAAGGTACAGCAGATTTAAGTCGACGAGTACTGGTCTTTACGATGCAAGGTTTGTCTTTTCGTGAATACATCGGTATGGAAAAGGGCATAGACATTCCTGTCTCTACATTGGAACAAATCGTAAACAATGAAGTCGTTTTGCCGGAGGAGATTGAGCATCCGTTGGCATTGTTTAATGAATATCTGCGCAAGGGCTACTATCCTTTTTCTAAGGATGAGGGCTATAGGATGCGACTGAATCAAGTAGTGAGTATGACTTTGGAGACGGATATTCCACAATATGCCAATTATACGGTGATGGTGTCCAGAAAATTGAAGGAACTGATGCAGGTAATAGCTGATAGTGTGCCTTTCAAGCCAAACATGAGTACCATTGCTACAACTATCAAGGTAGATCGCAATAATCTGCCCGATTACTTCGAACTGATGGAGCGTGCAGGTTTGATAGCCCAACTTCACGAGTCCACAGAAGGTGTGCGTGGTTTGGGCAAGGTAGAAAAGGTGTTTCTTGATAATACCAACCTCTCCTTTGCTCTCTCTTCTTCGGTGCCTGATATTGGCAATCAACGAGAGACTTTCTTTTTTAATCAGATGCGTGTGAATCATGCTGTCTTCAATTCTCCAATCTCTGATTTCATGATAGAAGACAAGACTTTTGAGATTGGTGGTAAAAAGAAAGGTCAGAAGCAGATTTCTGAGGCAAAAGAGGGATATGTTGTGAAGGATGATATAGAGACAGGCATGGGTAATGTTATTCCACTCTGGGCTTTTGGTATGAACTATTAGACAATTATAAGTTAATGAAGAAAACTATTCTTATCGCTTGTCTGGGACTGGTAAGTCTGGGCTTGCAAGCACAGAGCATTTCGCTCGCTGGTGAATGGAATGTGGAGTTGGGAAAGAGCGGTAGTGCTTTCGCCAAGAGTAAGCGTGCCTCGCAGGGTGAGGTGAAGCGTGCCATCCTTCCCGGCACCATCGATACGAACCATCTGGGATTCGCTCCGAAAGATACGATGGAAACAACGCATCTTACGAGACTCTATGCCTATAAAGGAGCTGCTAGATATTCCAGAACCATCAATATCCCGAAGGATTGGAAGAAGAAGCCGGTAGAACTCTTCCTGGAGCGTACCCGCCCGACATGGGTGTATGTGGATGGAGAACTGGTGGACTCCTGCAACTTCATCTCTACTCCTCAGCGCTATCTTCTGCCCAAGAAGGTGAAGCCGGGCAAGCATTTCCTGGAAATCGTGGTGGATAATGGAAGAAGTGTGCCTGAGCAGGTTTACGGCTCCAGCCATGCTTATACAGAAGATACGCAGACCAACTGGAATGGAATTATCGGAAGGATAGAACTCCAGCTAGCCAGCTCTGTAGAGAGCAAATCTGCAGAAACTCTAACAGGAGCAATCCCTAGCCGTTCTGTAGCTTCTCCTTCCGCCCTTCAGATGCCTGATTTCGCCAAGGATTTCCATATCGAAGGTGCCCACTTTTACGCCAATGGCCATAGGATATTCCTTCGTGGCAAGCACGATGCGGCTGTATGGCCGCTGACGGGACATGTGGAGATGAGCGTGGAAGGCTGGATGAAGTATCTCGGAACCTGCAAGGAGTATGGAATCAACCATGTGCGCTTTCATTCCTGGTGCCCACCGGAGGCGGCTTTCGTGGCTGCGGACAGTCTGGGAATCTATCTCCAGCCGGAGCTTCCTTTCTGGGGTTCTTTCGATAAGAAGGATGAAAGGCTGATGGCGTTCCTGCATCAGGAAGGCGAAAATATCCTCAGAGAATATGGTCATCATCCTTCTTTCCGAATGATGGCGCTGGGGAATGAACTCTGGGGCGACATCGACAAGATGAAGGAGTTTGTGGATGATTTCCGCAAGATTGCGCCAGATAAATACTATACCTTCGGAAGCAATTACTATCTCGGTTATCAGGGAATAAAAGAAGGAATGGATTACTTCACCACTTGCCGCATCGGAGGCGAGGGATGGGGCAAATACAATACTCATACCCGTGGTTCCTTCTCGTTTGCCGACGCCTACGATGGAGGAATGATCAATCATTTCCATCCTAATTCTACGATGAATTTTGATGAGGCTTGCGATAAGGCCGGAATCCCAATCATCTCTCACGAAACAGGCCAGTTTCAGACCTATCCTGATTATCGGGAGATGAAGAAATACACCGGAGTGCTTCATCCTTATAACTTTGAAGTGTTCCGCCGCAGGCTGGCTGCAGCCGGAATGCTCTCGCAGGCAGATGATTTCCACAAGGCTTCGGGCTTATGGAGCGTGAAACTCTATAAAGCCGATATAGAGATGGATTTGAGAACCCGGAATATGGCGGGCTTCCAACTGCTCGATATTCAGGATTATCCCGGTCAGGGAAGTGCTTTCGTAGGCATCCTGGATGCGTTTATGGAGAGCAAGGGAATCACTACGCCCGAGGAATGGCGCCAGTGGTGCTCGCCTGTGGTTCCTCTGCTGGAAATGAAGAAGTTCTGCTTCGAGGATGGCGAGAAGATTCAGGCTAAGGTAAAGGTAGCCAATTATGGCGGTTCTTCGCTGAAGGGTAAGAAACTGAAATGGCATCTGGCTGCCGAGAACGGATTGTTCTGTATGGATGATGGAACTTTCAGCACCAAGGATGGTGAAGTGAGAAAGAATGTGGGCGACTTGATGGCTGAGGATGAGGGAGTATTGAACATCTTTTCATACGATGAAGGTTTGGTGGATTTGGGTGAACTGAATGGTGTTTTCCACGTGCAGAAACCTACCAAGCTGCTTCTTACATTAAACATTGAAGGAGCAGAGGCAAGAAACTCCTACGAATTTTGGGTTTATCCGAAGAAGACGTTGGAAAAGAAGGGCGTCATCATTGCCAGAGATTTGAACCAGGAAGTGGTGAAAGTCTTGGAAAATGGTGGAAAGGTGCTTTGGATGCCTACGGCTTCCAGTCATTTTGTGGCTGCCAATGATACGCTTTCGCAGGCAGATAATGCCACGCCTTATACAGTGGGCGGACTCTTCCAGACCGATTACTGGAATTATCGCATGTTCAAGACCATCTGCGAGAACAACAAGAAGAAGGTTTCTCCAGGAACTCTGGGCATTCTGACGAATCCGGAACATCCGATATTCAAGGGATTCCCTACGGAAATGCACACCAACTGGCAATGGTTCCCGGTTATTAAGGAATCGCATCCGCTGGTGCTTGACAACTTCGCCAAGGATTATCGCCCGATAGTTCAGGTGATAGATAATATCGAGCGGAATCATAAGTTGGGCTTGGTAATGGAATGGAAGGTGGGAGCCGGAAAGCTTCTCGTCTGCATGAGTGATTTGGAGAAGGCTGCCAAATACCCGGAAGGCAAGGCTTTCTATCAGAGTGTAATTGATTATATGCGCTCTGCTTCTTTCAATCCATCTGCAGAAATAACGGTGGATGAATTGAAAAAGAAACTTGTCGAGAAGCCTCGTCAGGTTTCATTGAAGGAGCTGAATAATATCTCGCAATATTAATAGGAATTCTGTAAGTTGCGAATCTGTAAAATAAAAATAAGCTGAAAATCAGCAAGATAACAAGAATAGGAAGACTAAATAAAACAAGAGCGGAAAGCCAGGAGTTAACAGGGTTAACAGTTAACAGCTGATTTTCCGCTCTTTTTATATCATCCTGGGATTAATCTTTATCCCAGGATAAACCTTTATTATCATCTCTGTTGATTCAGAGATAGGATTTACTTCGCATTGATCTCCTTCAAGAGGCGGTCTGCGTGTCCCCACTTATCCATCAGGTAGAGCACGTAGCGAATATCCACACCAATGCAGCGAGCCAGGCGCTTGTCGAAGTTGATGTCAGAGCTGAGGCTGTCCCAGTTGCCATCGAAGGCAAGACCAATCAACTCACCCTTACCATTGAACATAGGGCTACCAGAATTACCACCGGTAATATCGTTGTTGGTGAGGAAGCAGAGCTGCATCTTGCCAGTCGTCTTGTCCTGATACTTGCCGAAATCCTTCTCAGAGAGAAGCTCGTGCATGATAGGCTCAGCGTAGTAATCGATTATCTTATCGCCCTGCTTCATCTTCTCAACGATACTCTCGGCTGTGGTATAATAGCCTGATGGCTTGCCACCGAGGTCGAAACCGCCTACCTGACCATAGCTCAATCGCATGGTGAAGTTGGCGTCGCTGTAGTGAGGCATGTCTTCCTCCATACGGAGCTTGGCAGCACAGAGATACTTCTCCTGCTCGGCGATGCTATCGTTGATGCTGCCCATCTGAGCAGCGAAATCACCATATACATCGTTCAGATCCATACCGAAGATGACGCCTGGATCCTTCTCATATCCCTTCTTGTTGAAGTAGAGCTTAGCACCCTTCTTCATGATGAGCGACTTCTCCCAGAGATAATCCACATACTTGGCGTAGTTGCCGCCAAACTCAGCGTCGATGGTCTTGTAGAACTTAGGCAACCACTTGCTGTCTACGTGCTCCTTGTAGTTCTTCAAGAGGGTAGCGAGCACCTCCTTATCGAGCGCCATATCCCATTCTGCAGAGTTATCTTCAAACTCATGATACTGCTTCTTCTTGTTCTTCTCAGGACCCTTCACCTCCATGTTGGTCTGGAGCTTGATGGCACGGGTAGAGAACTCGATGTTGCTTCTTCTTGTGAAAGATTCAGAGAAGTTGGTCCAGGCATACTTCACGTCTGCGCTCTCCTTGTAGAGCTTGGCGAGCTTGTCGAAATCTACCTTGTGGGCGAGGTCGTTGGCTGCCTTGGCTGTATCCTGCCAAGCACGGAGACGGGTTTCGTACTCACGCTTCAGATTCACGATGCCGATAGAGTCGATACACTTGTTCATACCGATGGCATTCTTCCAGTAGTTGGAGCTCTGGGCGTACTTGCTGTCATACTTGATGCGTACAGCCTCGTCGGCACGCATGTGCTTCTGCATCACCTCCTGCTTTACGCCACGAACCTGGGCACGAGGAGCATTCTCAGCATCGCGCATGGTCTGGATTCCGTAGCTTGAAAGATAGCGCTCTGTGCTGCCTGGGTAACCCATGGTCATCGCATAGTCGCCATCCTTATAACCCTGGAGAGAAACCTGTGCCCAACGCTTTGGATGATAAGGCACATTGTCCTTGCTGTAGGCAGCAGGACCGTTGGTCTTAGGGTCGGCATAGATGCGGAATACAGAGAAGTCGCAGGTCTGGCGAGGCCACATCCAGTTGTCTGTATCGCCACCAAACTTACCCATAGACTTTGGCACGGTGAAAACCAGACGCAGGTCGGTGAAGTCGCGATAGGTAGTAGCGTACCACTTGTTGCCCTCGTAGAATGGCTGAACGGTGATATGAAGGGTAGAATCGTTCTTCTTCACCTCCGTAGTCATCTCGTTCTCCAGAGAATCGATGAGTTCATCACGCTTCTTGTTGTCGAGTTTCTCGTATCCGAGGCTCATCACCTTATCGGTTACATCTTTCTGTTCAACCATAAAGCTGACGAACATATTCTCGTTAGGCAATTCCTCTGCGTAAGATTTAGCAAAGAAACCGTTGAGCATATAGTCGTGCTCTACGGTAGAGTGGCTTCTGATAGCCTCGAAACCGCAATGGTGGTTGGTAAATACCAAACCGTCTGGAGAAACGACTACGCCTGAGCAATAGCCAGAGAAGTTAACCACAGCATTCTTCAAGGCGTTCTCGCCGTTGTAGAGCTGGTCGTAAGTCATACTGAAGCCTTCGCGCTGCATCATCTCATACACAGCGTTTGGCAAGTTGTAAATCGTCCACATTCCCTCGTCAGCGTGTGCGGTATTGATTCCGCAGAACGCCATGATAGAGGCGATAAGGACCGTTGCTTTTTTCTTCATTTTATTCTTTGTGTTGTTGTTATATGATTTGCAAAGTTACGATTTTTCTGCGAGATAACATCAAGTAGAACAGAAAAAAGCGAAAAATTCCATCAAAGTTTCCTTTTTAGAGTTATTTCTTTCACTTATACTAGAAAAATTCGATAAAAATACAATGTTTTTTCACTTATACATGAAAAAGATTACAAAAGCAGCGGTTTTTTCTTGTATAAGTGAAAAAATAGTGCTATCTTTGCGCCATAAAAAAAGTGTTTCTTATTTTTTGATGATCCATTTCCCTCCTTTGTCTGGTCCTATTCGTTCTATTATGTGATCTTCTTTCAGTTTCTTTATATGTTTAGAGATGGCACTTCGGTTGATTTCCAATCGTTTACTCATCTCATTGGTGGTGACAAATGGGTCGGATGCGATAAGGGAAAGGATAGAGTCTTTGGTTTTCTGTCCACCTTTTCTGCCCACCTTTTCTGTTTTCTGTCCACCTTTTCTGTCCACCTTTTGATGAGGCGTATGGGGTACTTGTGGGGTAGCAAGTCTTGGCTGTACCTTCCATTCATCTGTAGGATTTATATGCAAGTATCTGTTTTTGAGAACCCAACTTTCGCCTAGCAGCAAGTTTCTGAAGAAACGAACAAGGTAGATAGGAGAGTACTCTATATCTTTATTGATATTGCGATAATTGGCACGAACCAGGGCATTGCGGAAATACCAGGAATGCTTGGCAAACATTTCGTTGTTCACTTCATATCCTAACGAACGGAGATATTGGATGGTGAAAATCGCCGTGGTTCGGGTGTTTCCCTCTCTGAAAGCATGGATTTGCCAGATGCCTGAAATGAATTTGGCAATATGCTCAATCTTCTCATCATCCGTCAGACCTTTATATGAGAAGTTCTTCTCCTGTTCAATATCCCAATCCAAGGCTCTTCGTAAGTCTTCCCAATTCAGGTAGTTTACGGAATCTCCTTCGAGCACCCTTTCTTTCTTGGAAATATCGTATTGGCGGATTTCTCCTGCGTGCTTGAATATTCCCTCGAATATTCTTCGATGCAGGGAGACATAACCGTTTGTATTGAAGGCAAAGGTCTTGCTGGCGAGAATCTTTGCGATGTTGGCTGAAACCTTATCTGCCTCTTCCTCGTCTTCGTCCTTAGGTGTACGGACCGTCTTGCTCTGATAGTAAGAGTCAATCAGTTTTCTGGTTTCATCCAGAGAGATTTCCCCTTCGATGTTTCGTTTAGCCACATCTATGAGATACGCCGACGGTTGCAGCCCATCTACAGCCTGCAATCCGATAGCCGTCTTCCAGTTCTCGGCCCTTTCCTTCTGCAAAGGCTCTCCTTGTCGAAGATATTCATCGAAGGATGCGAACTCGTTGATATTATCTTTATTCATAGATGTAATGCTTGATATTTAACTTTGCGATTTTGACTCCCTTGCAAGCCGTTGTTCCCGCAAGCGCTTGAATTGAGCTAAGCACTCCTCCAGCGAAAGCGGATGCTCTCGCCAATAAGCCATTGAAGCCATCTTCTGGGCATTGACTTTTTTGTGATAATCGTTCAGTTGTATCTCCATCCATTTATGTATTATATTGTTAGAATATTACGTTTGCAAAGTTACGACTATTTCCCGAATTTTCCAAGGCTTCGCTTGATTTTCTTCATAATTTGCCTTTTTGCCGATAACATTCCTGGGGAAAGAACCTCCTGATCCAGCATATCCAGAGCCATTCTTAACTCTTCGAGGAGTTCGGGATAGTACTTCATCTGCTCGTAGGCGAGTTTCATGCAGTAGCTGCGGATGGCGTAGGGTTGTGAACAGGCTGTAATCTTGGCGATGCAGAAATCGATGAAATCAGAACGGAGTGATTCTTCCTCGAAAGGCTGACGGAGAAGAAGATGGAGCATTAGGCGTCGCTTGGTCTCATTCTTCTCTACGAGAACCCTATCTATCAGTTCGTCATGTTTCTGAAAGAGCCAAGGGTTGTTGGCTTCATCGAAATGGGTTAAAGCCCAAAGCGCATTGAACGATACACGGTCGTTTTCATCAAAGGTGAGCTGATAAAGTTCTTCCTTCTGGTGGTCGTTCTCCTTACCTTGTGTCATGATGCATATCTTGTTGATATCGTTCATATTGATCTTGTCCTGTAGTATCTTTCTCATGCTCTTTATTTTTTATGAGGGAATAATCGTTGCAAAGATATACTTTTATGAGGGAATAACGAAAAGGAAGATTACTTTTTTGAGAATTCTCGGAATATTTCTTGTTTTTGAGGTATAGAATGGGAGAAAAAGTCAAGTTGAACAATCGATGGATTCATTGTTGTACGTCTAAAGGTTTATAGTTGTACAACTGAAGGGTGTGTAGTTGTACAACTTAAAGGTGTACAGTCGTACAACTAAAGGGGGTATAGTTGTACGATTAAAAGGTGTTGTCACTAGGCTCGGCAGACTTGCTGACTGCAGTGAGCAGACCTGCTGACTAGGCTCAGCAGAGCTGCTGAGCCTAGTGACAACTTTCTAGAAGCAGTCTCCTTGAACTCCATATTCTATCTCTTTGAACCTGATCAGACGTCTTCTTTCACTTACGCAGTCGTCTTCTTCAGCTTGCGCATCCATAATACGTATGCTTACTTGAATAGCCGTTTCGCTTCTGAGAATGGTATAGAGCATTGCTACTCCCTGTTCTGTAAAAGCATATGAGTGAACTGTTGAATGCTTCAAACTATTGAACCGGTCGCAATTTGCGACCAGTTCAGCCATTTCCTCTTTAGTTAGTTGAGCTTTTAGCCCTTAAACAACTATCTAAAGAACTTACCCACCACCGGCAGACTCTTCAATGGGAAATCCTTCTTCACGAGATAGGCGGCGAAGATGAGGATGAGTACCGTATTGATGAGGCAAGCGATGGCTGTAGAGAAGTATTTGTTTGCCTCGGTCATTCCTGCGAAGAGGATGAGGGCGAGAACCACATAAATCATAATCTCCTTCACCGGATAGTTGATAGGATACTTCTTCTGACCCACGAAGTAGGAGAGAAGCATGGCTGTTCCATATCCAGCGAAACCAGCCCATGCACAGGCGATGTAACCATAGATAGGTACGAAGATAACGTTGATGGCAATCAATACCAGGCAACCGATGCCCGAGAAGTAAGCACCCCAGATGGTCTTGTCGATGAGCTTGTACCAGAAACTGAGGTTGAAATATACTCCCATCATGATTTCGGCAGCCATTACGATAGGCACTACCTTCAAACCATCCCAGTAGTCGCGACCGATGATGTGGCGAAGCAAATCCATATATCCTACCACTACAAGGAAAGCCAGGAGGGTGAAGATAACGAAATACTTCATAGCCGAAGCATACATCTTTTTATTGTCTTTCTCTTTGGCGTTGCCAAACACGAAAGGTTCGTAGGCAAAGCGGAAAGCCTGGGTAATCATTGCCATGATCATCGCAATCTTCGATGCGGCACCATAGATTCCGAGCTGGGTGTGAGCATCTCCCTTCTCATAGATGTAAGGGAAGAGAATCTTGTCGGCAGTCTGGTTCAATATACCTGCAATACCAAGCACAAGGATTGGCCAGCTGTAGCTAAGCATCTTCTTGATGAGCACCTTGGTCTCAGCCCAAGAGGCGTAAGGACCGGAGAAACCTTCCTTCAGTTCCTTGAAGAAGAAGATGGTCATAGTAGAGGTACAGATGATATTGATGTAAAAAGCATACTCTACGTCACTTCCGCCCATAAAACCGAAGTAGGCGATATTCATTGTCATGTTGCCAATAATGAAAAGCATCTTCAAGGCAGCAAACTTCAATGGACGCTTCTTGTATCTGAGGTAAGCGAATGGGATGCACTGGAAAGCATCAATAGCCACGGTAACGAACATCGTCCAGACATAAGCCGGATGATCGGCGTAGCCCATCGCATCGCTCAAAGGCGTGATAAAGAGGAATACCAGGGCGATGAAGAGTAAGGAGGTGAAGCCCACCATGCTCAAAACCGTGGTATAAACTTTATGAGCATCTTCTCCCTCCTTATTGACGAAACGGAAGAAGGTGGTCTCCATTCCGTAGGTCAGGATAACGAGGAGTAACGCCGTATAGGCGTACATGTTGGTGATGACACCATAACCACCACTGGCGGCGCTGATCTTTGCCGTATAGAGTGGTACAAGCAGATAGTTGAGGAATCTGCCGATGATACTGCTCAAACCATAGATGGCGGTATCCTTTGCTAGTGATTTTAAACTTGCCATATGTTTAAAAGTAAAAGGGTAAAAAGGTAAAAAGGTAAAAGAAAGCTTGATTCTCTGCCTTTTCGCTTTTTACTTTTGTTTATTGATTATTTTTTTGTTTCAATTTATTGATGATATTTACGAGAGTTCCTATGATTGTCTTAACATCATTGGATATTGATTCGTATTGTTCTGTTGTTATATAATTGCTTTCTTGAAGTAAGTCCAGCCAATATTGAGTTTCACTTGCTTCTTTTAGGGAGATGCTAAGTTTGCTTATATAATCTGGTGTACTTTGAGCATAAGTGCTTTCTGCAATGTTTGCTCCAATGCTTGTACCACATCTGTATATTTGTTTAGACATAACGAATTCATGTTTCTCTTCTTTGAGGAAAACATAAAGTTTGATTATTCGTATGGCAAACTTTTTACTTAATTCATAAATGACATTATTGCCCATATTTTCATTTTTTAGATGAATATATAATATAAGTCTTTTTTACCTTTTTACCCTTTTACTTTTTTACCTTTAAAAGAAAAGGTATGCTATAGCGATTGCTGCGATGACTCCTGCCAAATCGGCGAGCAAGCCGCAAGCCACGGCGTGGCGGGTATTCCTGATGCTTACGCTTCCGAAATATACTGCCAAAATATAGAAGGTGGTATCGGTGGAACCCTGGAAGATGCAGCTCAATCTGCCCACAAACGAATCAGGACCATAGTTCTTCATCGCCTCCAGCATCATGCCTCGTGCACCACTTCCCGACAGCGGTTTCATGATGGCGGTAGGCAGGGCGCCTACGAAATCGGCATTCAAGCCGCATTGTTCTACCGACCATGAAATGCCTTGAATCACCATATCCATCGCTCCCGAAGCACGGAACACGCCGATGCCCACAAGGATAGCTACGAGATAAGGGATAATCTTCACCGCAGTAGTAAAACCTTCCTTCGCTCCCTCGATAAATGCATCATAAACATTCACCTTCTTCCAGAATCCCGCCAGGATGAAGCAGAGGATGATGCCCAGGAGAATCATGTTAGAAGCCAAGGTGGTAACCGTGTTCATCGTATCCTTGTCCATCTGTCCGAATCCCCAGATGATGATGCCAACGAAGGCGCACATTCCCAACAGAGTAGCGAGCAATACCGGCTGCAGGATGTTGATGCGCTGCCAGAGCGAAGTGATGATGATTCCGGCAAGCGTAGCCACGAGCGTAGCCATCAGGATAGGGATGAAGACATCCGTAGGCTGGGCTGCTCCGTAGGAGGCACGGAAGGCGAGGATGGTGGTAGGGATGATGGTGAGGCCAGAGGTGTTCAGAACCAGGAACATGATCATCGGGTTCGTTGCCGTATCCTTCTTCGTATTGAGTTCCTGCATCTGCTGCATCGCCTTCAATCCTGTAGGTGTTGCTGCATTATCGAGTCCCAGCATATTCGAAGCGATGTTCATGAAGATGCTTCCCATCACCGGATGGTTCTTCGGAATATCAGGGAAGAGACGGGTGAAGACCGGGCTGAGTGCTCGGGCCAACACATTCACTACTCCCGCCTTCTCTCCAATCTTCATGATGCCAAGCCAGAGGGCGAGCACGCCCGTCAGTCCGAGAGAAATCTCGAAGGCATTCTTGGAAGAATCGAAGGTGGAATCTACAATCTTCTGGAAGATAGTCGTATCTCCCATTGCCAATCCGATGAGTGCGAAGATGAACGCAATCACGAAAAATGCTATCCAAATGTAATTTAAAACCATATTCTGTTTATGCTTTCTTAATCGTTGTTATTGCTAGTGGAATTCTTTGCGGATTGCTCTTTCATTTCGAGACAATGACAGTCTGATGCCTCCAGGGTACACGAAGCAAAATCGCAGGCATAGGACCGCTAATACTTTCTAAGGTTTCTAATTTTGTACCAGCTTGGTACAAAAATTCATTTTGCGAAGAATAGAAGAGATACCACTTGCGTATTTTATAAAGATTTGACCAAGAAAATCCTTCTACATTTGGAAATGCAGAACGCAAGTCCAAACTAAGCTGTTTTATAAAATTAGTGCCCCACTTATATAGCTTTTGCTTGTTACAAATGTCTTCTCCCAAACTCCAATAAAGCTTGTGCAACTCTTCATTAACTTTGATAGCCGCTTTGAGTTGGGCGATGCGAATACGACCTTTCAAATCGGAGAGCCACTTCACATAGTTGCTATCCGACATAATAGATTCGCTATTCACGAATTGGGGTATGCTATTCTTTTCTGCCATATCGTTTACTCTTCTGTTTTATTTGTTGCTTTTCCAAGCACGGGTGCAAAAGTACAATAAAAATTTCGCATAGCGTGGTTAAATACAGAAAAATCCCTCAGAGATGGAGGAATTTGATGATTTTTATCCCTCAATGAGGATTTTTTGCTAACAACTTTTGTTCTTTCAAACATTATTCGTATATTTGCCGATGATTCTGAGTAAGAATCACGACATAATGGAAAAGGCGCATACTTAGCGCTTTGTTCTTGACTTTCTGAAACTTCGCAAACTTCATGCATTGTCAGAATATAGCAACGGTAGGTGCTCTCGGGATGTGTTAATTCACATCCCTTTATTTAGAAAAGAGGGGGTGTCATAAGTCTGGATAATAGTTGGCGCATAACAGTTGACCACCGCATGCACATCACTTGTTGTGCATGCGCATATCAGCTGCTATGCAAGCGCACAACAGCTGTTGTGCGACCGAAGATACTAACTTTCTCAACAACATATACTATGTTTTTCAACAACATATCAGTAATATTCCAACAAAAAGAGGGTGAATCATTAACTTATGACACACCCTCCTTTTATTTATGTTTTCATATAGAATCTTTATCCAACAAGAAATCAAATACGTCCATAAATACGATGCCGTCATCGTTTTGGTATTTTTTGATGAGGTCGCCTGTTATCACATACTTCATAAAACTATCGTCTATACGTAGCAAAGAGGCAAGTTCTTGTTTCGTCTTCTCCTTGTCTGGCAAACTGAGAGCCGACTGGATGTAGCAGCGTTTGTAGCCTTGGTTGCAAACAAAGTCAACTTCAAGCATCCGTCTCACTTTGGTTCCTTTTTCGTCCACGCCGTTGATTTCTACGTTGCCAATGTCCACACTATATCCACGGTAGCGAAGTTCATTATAGATGGCATTCTCCATCAGATGGGTTTTCTCTTGTTGGCGAAAGCCGAGAAGTGCATTGCGAATGCCTAAGTCAGAAAAATAATATTTCAATGGCGTTCCGATATACTTACGGCCTTTTACGTCATAGCGATTGCATGGCTCAAGCAAGAACGCATCTGCAAGATATTCGATGTATTTCTTGATGGTTGCAGAGCTTATAGAGACATTCTTTACAGATTGGAAAGTATTGGCAAGTCGTTGCGGATTGGTAAGTCCGCCAATTCCCGATGCGAGAATCTTGAATAAATCGTTGAGTTCTGCATCGTTCTTTATCTTGTTTCTGTTGATGACCTCTATCATGTAAGTCTCTGTCAAGAGGCTGTTCAGAAGTCTCACTTTTTCTTCTTCTGTCTTTTGTAGAACAACAGGCGGAAGACCACCATAAAGCAAATATTCGTTCCAACCATCCTGCTTGTCGCCATCATATACGGTCATAAATTCAGCAAAGCTGAGTGGTGAAACGTGTATTGGGTATCCTCGTCCACGAAATTCGGTTATTATATCCTTGGATAGGAAGCGTGCATTGCTTCCCGTCACATAAACATCAGCATTGGGAATATGTAATAATCCATTTAGTACATCTTCAAACTCGTCAAGCATCTGTACCTCATCAAGCAGAATGTAATAAGGTTGGTCGTCAGCAATCTTCTCTTTTACATACTTATAAAACTTGTCAGGATTGCGAAACTCCTTGAATGCATAGTCATCGAATGCCATTTCTATGATGTGGTCGGGCATGACTCCATCGTCTTCAAGGAAACGCTTGAAGAGACGAAACAGCAGAAAGGATTTTCCGCAACGGCGCATACCGGTAATGATTTTTACCAGTCCATTATGGCGTGAACTAACCAACTCTTGTAGATATTTGTCTCTATTTACAATCATAACAGGAAAGATTTTTGCGGATTTCCGCATTTTTCTTTTGCAAAGATAATACTTTTATTAATTCTATGTAGAATTTTTGCGGATTTCCGCAGTTTTCTTTCGCAGAATTAACGGTTACCGCTTGATATTTTAAGTTCGTTAACTTATAATGGTAAATACAGAATCATCCCTCTCTGAGGGATTTTTCTGCATTTCTATCTTTCTCTTCTCACAAATCGTTTGAGCAGGAAGGTGAGGAAGTAGGGGAAGGTGTAAAACTTACCATTGAAACCGATGTTCTTATTGCAGAGCTTGATGCCGTATCTGATGTCGGGATATTTACTATCTTGTGCTGTTAGCTTGGCGAGCGACTTGGTGGCATTATCCATGGCTTTTACTTCAACGGGGATGAGCGACTGGGCATCACGAATGAAGAAATCCATCTCTAGGGTAGATTTCTCGTTGCGATAGAAGTAAAGATTATAGCCTTGCTTTACCAGCATGTCTCCAACGATGTTTTCGTAGATGGCGCCCTTGTAGGTACCATAGTTCTTGTTCACCCTGATGTCTTCTTGCGATTCCTCATCTAGCGAGGCAACCAGCAAGCCCGTGTCCTTATAATAGAGTTTGTACGATTTCAGGTCGTAGTTGCCTTTCAGAGGTAAGGATACTTGGGCGAGACAATAGCAAACGTTGATGATACCTGCATCACGAAGCCATTCGATGGTGCCAACGTATTCTCTGTTTCTTGCTCCATGGGCAATCTTGCTTATCTGAAATTTCTTGTTGTCTTGTCCCAGGAAGACAGAAATATGGTCGTACACGTTCTTGATTTTTCCTTTGTCGAGTCCTTGCGCATATTTCGTAATGTCTTCCTCATAGTCAAGAAGAAGCTGGCGCTGTATCTTGAGCGTGCCGCTGAAGTTTCCGTTGCTCACGAACATATTGACTACGGCAGGCATTCCTCCGATGGTCATGTATTCACGGAATAGCCTCTCTAAAATATCCATTTCCATATTAGAAAGTGGTGTGATGGAGACCATCTTTTCGTAAAGGCGTTCTATAAAGGCAGAATCATAACCTTTTGCCCATAGGAATTCCTCGAAATCCATTGAGTGCATCGTGTAGTCTTCCTTATATCCCACGCTGTTCGATTCTATCTCGCGATAATTGATACCCATAAGCGAGCCAGAGCAGATAACATCGTACCTGCCATCTATCTTGAAGGCTTTCAGACTGGTGGCGCAGGCAGGACAATCCTGCATCTCGTCGAAGAAGATGAGTGTGTTACCTGCTTCTATCTTGAGAGAAGGATTGATGAGGGTGAGGTTCCGGATAATGCTGTCTACCTCGTAACCTTCTTCGAAGATTGCCTTGTATTTTTGTTGCAATACGAAGTTGATGGCAACCACATTTTGATAGTTGTCATGGGCGAATTGTAGGATGGAAGCGGTCTTTCCTACTTGTCGGGCTCCCTTCACGATGAGGGGCATTCTCTCCTTATCGCTTTTCCATTCCTTGAGATAATTGTCAATCTTTCTGCGCAAAAGCTTCATAATCAATATGTTTATAGTTCTTATTCGAGTGCAAAGATACAACTTTATCACAAAATTCCAAAGGAATTTACTCTGAAAATCACAAAATTCCTGTTGTTTTAAGGTGTTTTATCACAAAAATCCGAGAGTTTTGCGCTTTGTCATCACATTATTCCCTATTCATAAAGTGAAAACAAACTTTTATCTTACGTACGTAGGCGTAAGATAAAAGCTATAAAGTAAAACTGTTTTCTATTTATTGGAGCGAAGTAGTATTTAGCTTACCCCACATTGCAGCAGCCTTTGGTGAAAAACTTAAAGATGCGTTGGAGAATCATCGTGGATATTCCCACGCCTCGTGGTCACACAATGCCAATCAAACGGCTCTTCCAATTGATTTCATCATACTTGTATCTGATTAAAGCTTAAAGGACTATTATTTCTTTATGCTAAAGGCATGAACCAGTGTCAGCACAGCCAAGGCGATGCCGCATTCCCAATGCCACAGTCCGATACTTGAATTGGCTCCTTCAATGAACAAAAGCAATACGATGCCTGTGATTGTAGTAATGATAAACAAGGTGGATGCGACAAGTGTAGGGAAGAACTTTTTGTAGGCTCTTCGTTTCGCCAGCGACATAAACATCTTTCTATATCGCTTGGTGTGCAATACGACGACAATCAGCCAGAGAAGTGTTGATACAATATGACTGACTGCCCAGTTGTGCCAAGCTTCATGGTTGCTTCCACGTCCTGCAAGATGAAAACCAATACCAGTTACTACGGACAGACTGAAAGTTAAAGCCATGATGCAGCCTGAGCGTACCTTGCCCTTGGGCTTTTGCCTAAGGGCTTGCCTTGTTGAAAATTTGCAATTTACCATATCTCTTTTTTGGCTGCAAAATTAGTCCTTTTTTTTGAAAGGTAAGTTGGATAAAACGATGTAGCTTTTGCTCTATTCAAGGTATTTGCTACGGAAGGCGGTTGGGGTGATGCTTGTAGCCTGTGTAAACAGACGTGTAAAGTACGCCCAATCCTCAAAACCGAGTTGATTGGCTATCTGTTTCACCGACAAGTCGGTGCGTGCAAGCATACGCTTTGCCAGTAGCACAATCTCGTTTTTTATATAGGATGAGGTACTCAATCCTGTTAGCTTTCTGACGATTTCATTCAGATAGACGGTGGAAATGTTCAGCTGCGAGGCGTAGAATGCTGGCTGATGGTTTTCCGCAATGTGTTGTGCCAGCAGGTTGCGCAGTTGCAGCATAATCTCCGTGTGGCGATGGCTATGCTTTGTTTGCAGTGTGAATTTCTGTGCTTGTTCAGCTACAACAGATACAAAAGCTTCTGCCATGCGTTGGGTGCCAATGCCAATAGACATCCCCTTGTTGCTGTTGAGGCGATGAGCAAGAATGGAAGCAAGACCGCACAAGTCATTTCGCTCGGTATTTTCTATTTTGAATGCTGATGCAGAAAGCAATAGATGGTCAAGGATGCATTTCTCGTCAGAGTCCACATAGGAACAGTCAACCATCAGTAGCCAACCCTTTATGCCTTCTGCTGCAATGAATCTGTGCATTTGTCCTGGCTGCACGATAAAAACGTCATTCTGTGCCAGATGCAATTCCTTGAAGTCAATCATTCCACAAGCCGTCCCGCTCTCGATCAAGCCGAATATGTAATAGTCGTCCTGATGATCGTATGTGATTGGCGGATGATTCGTGCTATGCGGGGCAATCTCTCTTACGACCACTCCACACCTTATGTATTGCGCTGATTTATGTTGTGGTACTCTGTTCATTGGCTTCTATCGTAAAACTTCATAATGTAATGGTCATTAAATTAATTGCAAATGTACGAAGTTTAGCTGATAAAGTAGCAAGTATAAGGTGCTTTTTATATTTTTTTAATCGCATTTCTTATCCGCTTTCATAATTTTGCCTTACCTTTGCGCCCTAATTCCACGAAGTGGGAGATAATTATACAAAAGCAGGGAGGCTTGAAAGGAAAGCCGTTATACAAAAACAGTTATGGATAGAGTTAAGGAAGTATATAAGGTGACGATAGCGGGAAGCATCATCAATGTGGTGCTGCTCGTGCTGAAGTTTGCTGCAGGTATCCTCGGACATTCGGCAGCCATGATAGCGGATGCCATCCACTCGCTTACCGATTTTGCCACCGATGTGGTGGTACTGGTATTCGTAAAACTGAGCAATAAGCCGAAGGATAAGGACCATGATTATGGGCATGGCAAATACGAGACGCTTGCCACAGCGATCATCGGTATTTCGCTCTTCGTGGTGGGTGTGATGATCTGTTATTCTGGCGTTACCAAGACCTATCGTGCCATCTGCGGCGAGACACTCCAGCAGCCGGGCATTGTAGCCTTGATTGCTGCCATCGTAAGTATCGTGATGAAGGAGTGGGCTTATCAGTTTACGGTTAAAGCCGGAAAGAAATATCATTCCGAGGCTGTAGTGGCAAATGCCTGGCATCATCGCAGCGATGCTTTATCGAGTATCGGAACGATGTTCGGTATTGGTGGCGCCATCATTCTGGGAGAAAAGTGGGCGGTGCTCGATCCGCTTGCAGCCATCATCGTGAGTGCCTTCATCATCAAGGCTGCCTGGGGACTGGTGACGCAGTCTGTGAAAGAACTGACGGATGCCAGTCTTCCAGAAATGGAGGAAGATGAAATTCTGAAGATTGCGAACGAAGAGCAGGGGGTTGGAGAGATTCATAACCTGCGTACCCGTCGCATCGGAAACAAGATTGCGATAGAAATGCATGTCCGCATGCCGGGTTCTCTCTCGCTTTATGAGGCGCATGAGCATGCTACTCATATAGAAACAAAACTGAAGCAGCACTTCGGCGCAGATACCCATGTGGGAATCCATCTCGAACCGATTAAAGTGAACGGAAAATATCAGAAACCGGAATAACTGAAATAAAAGGAAATAGCCGGAATAAAAGGAAACGAGCCTTGACGGTAGGAAGAAACCTCCATCAAGGCTCGTTATTTTATTTGATATCCGAATCGTGTTTCGGATATTTATCATCTTTTGGGATGATTATTATCTGATTATATTATCGGCCGAGATTTACGCTGGCTCCTGCCATAATCCACAAACCTGGCTGCTTAACAGCTGTGAGGTCGTAGTAGCGGTGGCAAGTGATGTTGTCGGCTTTCACGAAGATATTGTATTTTTTCTCGTCCCACATCAGCTTGCAATCCACCTTGGTGTATGGATGATAGCCATTCATTCTCTGCTGCCATCTTACGCTCCAGGATGCTGAAAGCTTGTTCCAGATCTGATGATCCAGTCCGAATACAGCCTTGTGCTTCAGATACTCCAATGCATAGAGTGATTTCAGAATGTTGGTCTCGGTCTTATGATCCTGATAGATGTAAGCATAACCCAACTTGATGCGGGTGATGAAACTGTTTGGTACCAACTCTCTCATGTAGATAGTAGCATCTACGTTGTAGCCCATGTTGTTGAGCTTTCCGATGTTCATCACGTGATACTTGCTGTCGTTCTGCTCGGTCACGGATGTCTGAACCCAGTCAATCATGTTGGTGCCGTGTGCGTAGAATCCGCTTACGGTTGCGGCAAAACCAGTCTGGCGATACAGGGTTCCTACCTTGAAGGTGGAGTTCTTCTCCGGGTTCAGGTTGATGTCGCCCTGCTGCACCACATTACTTATATATAAGTCGGTGTAGGTAGGCATTCTCAGAGCCTTGTTCCAGGATGCGTAGAACTTCCAGTTGTCGTTAGGACGATAACTCATATCTACACCAGGATAGAAACGGAAGTCGTTGTCCAAACCTGTATTCTTGTTAGCCAAGATACCAGCCGACAAGGTGAAGCCGCCGAAGATGAAGTTGTGCTCCAACATGATGTTGGTGTTGGTGCGCTCACCCTTTCGGGTATATTGACGGTCGGAACCCGAGATGTCCTTATAGTCTTTCTCTGCGAGTTCCTCGCCCAATGCAGTAGAGTAGATGCACTCCTTGCTGATATCGAAGCCCACTGCGGTCTTACCCAAAGCCCAAGCCACGTTGGCATTCAGACCACCACCATAAACATCTAGGTCGTGATAGTTCTCGCCTGCTGCAGCTCCAGCCTTTCCACGAATCAACTGATAGTGATCCTTGAATTTGTTATAATAGAATTGAGGTGCAATCTCCCAGGTCTTCTCCTGGTTGTGCAGACTCAGGTTGAGCGAAGCCATACCGTGGTCTGTCTTCTCATATTGGTTGTTGTATTTGGCGCTGTAGAAAGTGTTGGCACCGTAGCTCTGGGTAGCAATACCCAGCTGGGCGATGATGTCGAAACGCTGGTCGTAAGAGAACGAGAGATTGCCGTAGCCCTGTCCCTTCTCGAAGTCGCTGTTCTCCGTGCCGCCATCCGAGCGCTTGTAGCCTCCGCTTACGGAATAAGCCTGAGTCCACTTGCCCGTTTCAAAAGCCGTCTGCACACGCCCCTGTGCTCCGAAACTTCCAAAGCTTCCGCCTTCTACACTTGCAGATACTCCATCATTCTTTGCCTTCTTGGTCACGATATTGATGGCACCATTAAAGGCTGAAGTTCCGAATACGCGCGATGCTGCCCCCTCGAGCACTTCGATGTGGTCGATGTCAGCAAGAGCTACAGGAAAATCAGAAGCATTGTGACCAGTCTGTGGATTGGAAATGTTGACGCCATTCAGGAGAATGGTAATCTGGTCGAAGGTTCCACCATTGATGGAGATATCCGTCTGAACACCAAAGCCACCACGCTGACGGACATCCACGCCGGTAGCTAATTTCAATACATCGTTGATAGTCTGCGCAGCCGCACGATGAATATCGTCGCGGGTAATGACAGACACAATCTTAGGTGACTGCTCTACAGTCATCGGCGCACGAGATCCGGTAACGCTCACCGCATCCAGCTCGTAAGCCTTTCCGCCCTTGTAGAGGGTAGAATCAACCTTGGCTCCCTCTGTGCTTACGCCTGCTGCCTTGGCATGGCTCAGCGTAGCAACGCTGAGTGCGCCAACAAGAACCTCTCTTCCCAAAACTGCGAAGAGTGAGTAGTTCTTGTTAGAGAATCGGTTGAACTTCAAGCTGTTGCGCTTGTTGTAAATTGTTTTGTACATTAAATAAAATGTTTATAAATGAATAATAAATCGAAGCCGCAAGCCTGCACGGTTTTCGGCATTCGGGGTGCAAAGGTAATGTCTTTCCTTGAAATGACAAAGCAAAATGTGATTTATTTTATTTCCATCGTAAAGTTTTAATTTAAATCAAGCGAATTTGTATTT
This sequence comes from Prevotella sp. SGI.167, assembly GCF_050313615.1. Taxonomy (NCBI): domain Bacteria; kingdom Pseudomonadati; phylum Bacteroidota; class Bacteroidia; order Bacteroidales; family Prevotellaceae; genus Prevotella; species Prevotella sp. SGI.167. Next base: position 93,065 of record NZ_JBNPLT010000011.1, read on the forward strand.
TACTCTTCACTCTTCACCTTTTCGCCTGAAATGCCGATAAACACTGGGGGTGTGAGAGGTGAAGAGTGGTCCTTCACTCTTCACCACTCTTCACCACCCTTCACCTTTTTTGAATTTTTCTTCCTTTCAGAATTAATAGTCTTAGGGCTTTCTGTCCGTTCCTGCACTAAATGCGAGGATTCTCTTACTAGGAAAAAATAATCGTCCTGTAGGAGATTTTTTTCTGTCACGACGTTTCGTTTTGTGCCTGGTCGGGGCAAAATATTGCCACGGCAAGGGCAATATTTTGCTCTCCTGAGATAAAAAACTGAACGTCAGGACGCTGTTCAGGTGAAGTGTGGTGAAGAGTAGTGAAGAGTGAAGGACCACTCTTCACCTCCCATAATGCCGATAAACACAGGGGTTCCCGGCGATTTGGTGAAGAGTGAAGAGTAAAATCGAGAGTGGCTTTTATGCCAATTGTTTTGAGCAGGATGCAATCTATTCCTATCTATTTTGCGATTTTCTTGGAGAATCATTTGCTTTTTCAGATTATTCTTGTATCTTTGCAACTGATATGAGCAGCCTTCGGCAATGACTTGGCATGGCTTTTGCTGAATGCTGTATGATTTCATCATTAAAACTATTAGTAAATAAAAAGAAAGGAACAGATAAAATGGAAAAGATCAACGTAAAAGAACTGAATGATAATATCTTCGACACGATAGGTAAGGAGTGGATGCTGGTTTGTGCCGGCAATAAGGAGAAATTCAATATGATGACCGCCTCATGGGGCTGCCTGGGATGGCTTTGGAACAAGCCGGTGGCAGTAGTTTTTATCCGTCCGGAGCGCTTTACTCACGGCATCATCGAGGAGAATGAGTTCATGACCCTCTCTTTCCTCGGAAATAGCGAGGAGGCTCGAAAGATATATAACTTCTGCGGTTCTAAGAGTGGACGTGATTTCGATAAGGCAAAGGAAACAGGATTGACTCCTGTAGAGACCGATAACGGCAGCATTGCATTCGAACAGTCTCGACTCACCCTGGAATGCCGCAAACTCTATAAGGACAATATGACAGCGGAGAAGTTCCTCGACAAGGACTTGCTGCAGTGGTATGGTGCCAAGGGTGGATTCCACGATGTCTATGTCGTGGAGATTACCAATGCTTATACAAAGTAATAATTCAAATATGGCTCAAGAACAGACAGCAATTCGTGAACGCCAGAAAACGAGGCTCAAGGAGCCGGGGCGTTACGTGGTAATGATGTTCAACGACGACTTTACACCGATGGACTTCGTGGTAGACATCCTCGAAACCATCTTCTTCAAGTCGCAGGCTGAGGCTGAAGCAATCATGCTCAAGGTTCATCACGAAGAGAAAGCCGTGGTGGGCACCTACAGCTATGACATCGCCAAGAGCAAAGTGGAGAAAGCGATGGAGAAAGCCCGTACGCAGAAGTATCCCCTGAAGCTCACTTATATGCCAGAATAATAAATGGGAATTTAGAGGGAAGTGAAGGCAAGTTAGAGTGATTTTTGGGGGCGATAGCTCCTAGAATGATATTTACTTTTTTCGCTTTCCCCATAAAAAAGAAGGGAAAAGAATAGATGGATAGTATGGGATTAACCCGATATATGAGTGTCTTGATGGATGACGCAATGAAGCAGGCTCGGTTCTTCGACCATGAGTTTGTGATGCCGGAGCACATGCTCCTGTCATTGCTCCGCCAGTATGCCTTCTGCCAGGCTTTGCAGGAGGAGGGCGTGGATAGTTTCAAGATGCACGAGGACTTGGTGGGATGGCTCGCCAAGCAGGAGCGTGTGCCTGAAAATATCAAATATCTGCCTGAGCCTTCATCGCTCTTCAAGACGATGTTTGGTACGGCTTGCGCCTTGGCTGCTGCCGCTGACCGAAAACTCGTGAACGTGCCTCATTTCGTACAGGCAATGTTTGGCTTGCAGAATTCAGAAGCCGCCTTCCTGCTGTGCAAGAATGTGGGCGACCGGCAGGGCGAGTTCCTGGCGAGTGTGGATAGCTATTATCCGCTGGAAAACGAGGCTGCGGAGGCTAATATAGGCATAGGCGCCGACTATGATGACGACGATTATGACAATGACTATGATGAAGACGAGGAGGAAGGCAGAAGCCGACAGCCTCAGGATTGGCATCATCTGGTTACCTGTATCTCTGATAAGGTGGAGGAGCATAATCCGCTTATCGGCAGAGAGCAGGAACTGGATAGAACCATCCAGGTGCTCTGTCGTGCCGAAAAGAATAATCCGCTTCACATCGGTGAACCGGGTGTAGGCAAGACCGCCCTGGTTTATGGTCTTGCCAAGCTCATCAATGAGAATCAGGTTCCTAATCGTCTTAAGGGAGCCCGCATCTATGGTATGGATATGGGACAGATGCTTGCCGGCGCCCAGTATCGTGGCGATTTCGAAAAGCGTATCAAGATGGTGATGGAGGGAGCCGCCAAGGAAGGCAACACCATCATCTATATTGATGAGATTCATAATATGATAGGTGCAGGTCGTGGCTCTGATGGTGGACCTGATGCATCCAATATGCTCAAGCAGTATCTGGAGGCAGGCGACATCCGTTTCATCGGCTCTACCACCTACGAGGAGTTCAACCGCTACATGGCGCAGAGCAAGGGCATCGTGCGCCGCTTCCAGCAAATAGATATCAAGGAACCTACCGAGGAGGAGGCTATCAAGATATTGGAGGGCTTGCAGTATAAATACAATAAGTTCCACAACGTGACTTATCGCAAGGACGCTCTGGAATATGCCGTCCGTGCCAGTGCCAAATACATCAGCAACCGCTGTCTGCCAGACAAGGCCATCGACCTGATGGATGAGGCGGGTGCTTATCTGGAGGTGCATCCTGTGGAATATCGCCAGCGTTCTTACGTTACCAAGGCGATTATCCAGCAGATTCTTACCAAGGTCTGCAAGATAGATGCGGCTGCCATCAAGGATGAAAACAATAATTCTCTGGCTACACTCCGCCAGCGCATACTCGACAAGATCTATGGTCAGGACAAGGCTGTGGATAAGGTGGTTGAGGCTGTGATGATGGCGAAGGCAGGACTGGTGGATGATGACAAGCCGATGGCGTCGCTGCTCTTCGTGGGGCCTACGGGAGTGGGTAAAACCGAGGTGGTCCGTGTGCTGGCTAAGGAGCTCGGCATCGAACTGGTGCGCTTCGATATGAGTGAATACACCGAGAAGCATACCGTGGCTAAGCTCATCGGTTCGCCTGCCGGATACGTGGGTTATGAAGATGGCGGTCTTCTTACCGATGCCATCCGCAAGACACCAAACTGTGTACTCCTGCTTGATGAGATAGAGAAGGCGCATAGCGACATCTACAACATCCTGCTGCAGGTGATGGACTATGCCCGATTGACCGACAACAAGGGGCAGAAGGCAGACTTCCGCAACGTGATCCTCGTGATGACATCGAATGCCGGAGCGCAGTATGCTTCGCAGGCAAATGTAGGTTTCAGTGGCAATGTAACCCGTGGTGAGGCGATGTTGGCTCAGGTAAAGAAGACCTTTAAGCCAGAGTTTATCAACCGACTTTCCGATACCGTGGTGTTCAACGATATGGATAAGCACATGGCAGAACTGATTCTTGCCAAGAAGCTTCGTCAGCTCGATGCAAAGTTGGCAGCAAAGGGAGTTTCTATTACGCTTACCGATGCGGCAAGAGAGAAGATTCTGGAGTGGGGCTTCACCAAGGAATATGGAGCCCGCGAGATGGACCGTGTCATCGGCAACCGCCTGAAGCCAATCCTGATGAAGGCGCTGCTCTTCGGCAAGCTCAAGAAGGCAGGCAAGGGCTGTGTAGATTTCGATGGTAAGGAATTGGTGATTAATTGTTAGAAAGCGATGATATTACAGATAGATGAAAATGCGGAAGAGATTTATTTTCCCGATCCGCATTACGGCGATGACGACGGATGTTTTGCGATAGGTGGCGACTTGAGTATCGACCGCCTGCTGCTGGCTTACAGCAACGGCATCTTTCCCTGGTATAGCTTTCGCGACCAGCCGGAGATTCTCTGGTTCTGTCCGATGAAGCGCTTCGTCATCTTCCCGGACGAAATCCACATCAGTCATTCCATGCGCACCCTGCTGAGGAAGAACCGATACAGCGTGGGAATCAACGAAGATTTCGATGCTGTGATTCGTGCCTGCAGCAAGACCAATGGCCGCTATGAGGAAGAGGGTGCCTGGTTGGGCGAAAACATCATCCAGGCATTCACCGCCCTTCATGAGCAGGGCTTTGCGGCAAGCGTGGAGGTATGGGATAATGAGACCGGTGAACTGGTAGGCGGACTTTATGGTGTCACCATCGGTAAGGTCTTCATTGGCGAGAGCATGTTCTCCAGGGTTCCGTCGGGCTCTAAGATAGCCCTTATCTTCCTGGCTCGTTATCTGCAGGAGCATGGAGGTAAGATGATAGATTGTCAGCTGGAAACCCCGCATCTCAAGTCGATGGGTGGCAGATATATTTCCTACGAGGAATATATGGAAATCATGAATGAAGAATAAGAGTGATTCTTCTGAGAATGGATAGAAGAACTTCTTTTGAATAAAGAAATAAAGGCTAGGTTCCCAGAATCGGGAATCTAGCCTTTATTTTATTTAGAATATCGGTGTGCCTATGCAACCGTTAGGTGCCTGAATGTGCAGCATCGCACAGACGGTAGCGGCAATATCCGTCATATAGTGAGGCTGGGCACTCTCGCCGTGCTGGATGCCCCAACCCATAAACAGGCAAGGAATATGGATATCGTATGGATTCCATGCTCCGTGGGTAGTTCCCTTTCCGTTGCCGTATTCGTAGTGGGCAGGCTTCAGTACAATCTGGACGCTTCCGCTGCGCTCACGGTTGTAACCGTTGATGGCACGGAACTTCAGCTCTTCAGGAATGCTCTCTGTGGAGGTCTTCTCCATGTCGAAGGCATAGTGCACATCCTTGTCTTTCTTCAATCTGTCTACTACCACCTGCTTGATGGCTGCGTAATCCAAACCGAGTTCTTCGATGATATCTGTGTTGAAGAACACCTGGTAGTTCATGATCGTCTTCACGAGATCCTTGTCGGTATTGAACTTAGCTTTCAGAATCTGATTCAGCTCTTCTACCAATCCCTTTTTGTTCCAGATGCCGGCAGGGATTCGCTGATCCTGCAGGAAGGTAGCGTTGTTCACGCCTCCATGGTCGGCGGTGAGGAAGGTGAGATAATTTCCCTTGCCTACGGTCTGGTCGAGATAAGCGAAGAAATCTGCCAAAGCCTTATCTAATCTAAGATAGCAATCTTCAGTTTCGATAGCGTTTACGCCCACCTGATGACCGATGTAATCGGTGCTAGAGCAGCTGATGGTTAGCAGGTCAGTATCTGTGTTTCTACCCAGGTTCTCGCCCTCGATGGCAGCCTTGGCAATATCGAAAGTCAGGTTGCAGCCGAATGGAGTGTTGCGGAGAATCTTGTAACCATGCTTTTTATATAAGGTAGGCAGGTCGAGTGGCAATACAGCCTTCTCGCCCTCAGCGATTCCATTCTCGTAGTTGTTGTCATCGTTGGTGCTCTCCTTATAGGAATCGATAGGGTAGAGCGTCTCCCATTTCTTGGAAAGATACTTGTTTGGGAGTTTCTGCTTGTTGAACTTGTTCACCCACTCTGGCAACTTATCCATATAGAAAGTACTGGTGATGAACTTGCCCGACTTGTCATCAAACCAGAAAGCGCCATTGGCGTGATGGCCCGCAGGGAGGATGGATGCTCTGTCTTTCAAGGCTACACCAATCACCTTAGAGCGGTTGTTGGTAGCCAGACGGAGTTCATCGCCGATGGTGGTTACCCACAGATTGCGAGGCGACATCTTGCCAGCCTTGCTGTCGGAACCTACAGGGTTAACGGTATCGTCGGCAGTACAATTCACTACCTTTCCATCTTTCACGAAGTTATTTCCTGCAATTCCGTGGATGGAAGGAACGGAACCGGTCCAGATAGAAGAGTGGCCGATGGCTGTAACCGAAGGAATGTAAGGAATCTTGCAGTTTTCTACGCTGAATCCTTCTCCGAGCATTCTCTTGAATCCGCCTTCGCCGTAGCGGGCGTAGTAGCGATAGAGATAATCCCATCGCATCTGGTCGATTACGATGCCTACAACGAGCTTAGGTCGTTGAGGCTGAGCCTGTGCGATGCCGCAGAAGCAGCAGAGCACGAAGATGAGTTTAAAAATCTTATTCATAGTCAAAATGTCTTTTTTATACATAACCATTCAGTATTGTATATTATAATTCGGTTGCAAAGATACAACTTATTTTGGTATTTAACGATAAAAAAGACGATTTTTACCCAAACTTCTCATGGCGTTCAATACAGCCAGTACCGTAACACCTACATCGGCAAAGACAGCCATCCACATGGTTCCAAGACCAATGGTGGCGAGAATCAGTACGGCAACCTTCACTCCGATTGCAAATATCACGTTCTCGTGAGCGATATGAATGGTTCTTCTGGCTATCTTTACGGCAAGGGCAATCTTTCTAGGGTCATCATCCATCAGTACTACATCGGCAGCTTCGATGGCTGCATCGCTACCCAGTCCACCCATGGCAATGCCCACATCGGCACGTTTCAATACAGGGGCATCGTTGATGCCATCGCCTACGTAAGCGAGCGTCTTGCCTGTAGGTTTCGTCTTCAGCAGTTGTTCTACATGCGAAACCTTGTCGGTTGGCAGCAGTTCTGCGCGGCACTCGTCCAGTCCCAGTTTGTGGGCAACATCTTCTCCCACTTCTCTGCGGTCACCCGTCAGCATTACCGTTTTCTCTACTCCCAGTTCTTTCAGCTCTCTGATGGCGTGGGCGCTTCCTCCCTTAAGGGTGTCGTTGATTACAATATGTCCCGCGTACTTGCCATCAATGGCGACGTGGATGATGGTTCCCACCTGGTTGCAGTCGTGCCATTGGGCGCCGATGCTTTCCATCATCTTCTTGTTGCCCACGCAAACCACCTTTCCGGTCACTTGGGCACGGATACCCTGTCCTGCAATTTCCTCTACATCGGTCACCTCGCAGCCATCTGTTGCTTCTTGCGGGAAGGCAGTACGCAGGGCTGCTCCGATAGGATGAGTGGTGAAATGCTCGGCATGAGCTGCCAAATGCAGCAGAATCTTCTCCTTGTCAGAATATTCGCCAATATGCACATTATCTGCATTGTGGGATGGATGGTCTGGGCAGGAAGCGTCTGTATGAACAGCTGCCACGGCAAACTCTCCGTGGGTCAAGGTACCCGTCTTGTCGAACACAACGGTTCCCACCTTGGCTAAAGCATCCATATAGTTGCTGCCCTTGATGAGAATACCGTTCCGGGATGCTCCACCGATGCCGCCAAAGAAGGTGAGGGGCACGCTGATGACCAGGGCGCAAGGGCAGGAAACCACCAGGAATATCAAGGCGCGGTTGAGCCATAATGGGAAGTTCTCGCCAAAGGTTCCTTCACCTACGATTCCTGTTGCTGCCAGGAATGGAGGAATAACTGCCAGGGTAATGGCTGCGAAAACAACGATAGGAGTATAGACTCGGGCAAAACGGGTGATGAAAGCCTCGCTCTTCGACTTATTCTTGTCTGCACTCTCTACCAGAGAGATAATCTTGGATACGGTACTTTCGCCAAAACTCTTTGTGGTGCGTACACGAACCACTCCCGACAGGTTGATGCATCCAGACATGATAGTATCGCCTTCGTTCAAATCCCGTGGCATACTTTCTCCCGTCAGGGCAACAGTATTCAAGGCAGAATTGCCCTCAATGACAACGCCATCCAGAGGCACTTTCTCTCCCGGACGGATTACGATAGTTTCTCCTATCTTGACGTCTTCCGGCGAAACGGTCTCTACCTCTCCGTTTCTTTCAACATTCGCTACATCCGGTCGGATATTCATCAGATGCGAAATACTGTCGCGGCTCTTTCCTTCCGCATATCCTTCGAAGAGTTCGCCCACCTGAAAGAAGAGCATCACAAAGACTGCCTCCGGGAATTCTGTATCTGATCCTGGGAAGAATCCGATGCAAAGGGCTCCGATGGTAGCGATAGCCATCAGGAAGTTTTCGTTAAACATATCGCCCTTGGCAATACCTTCTGCAGCTTCGCCCAGCGTCTCGTGTCCTATCAATAAATAAGGAATGAGATAGACGAGGAGTAACTGCCAGGTAGCCAGGTCGTAATTCTTTTCGATGAAAACAGCTGTTATCAGGAGAATAACAGTTACACCGATAAGGATGAGTTTGGATTTCAAACCGCCTTCTTCATGGTGATGATGGTGGCAACCGCATCCCTGGTGCTCATGTTCTTCTGTGGAGCATGAGCAGTCATGATGATGTTCATGATGATGTTCGTGAGAATTTTCACAATGGCATTCATGATGATGTTCGTGAGAAAGTTTCATTTCTTCCATAATTTTGCAATACTTTTAGTTCTATATACTCCGGAACATTCAGTTCCTTTTTCTATTTCGGTTGCAAAATTACGAAAAGGTTTCTGCAACTTGGTTGCAAAAGCTCCAGTTGCCCTCTTTTTTGCCGGATACTCTTACTCAATCGTCTGGCTTCTTGGGCAAAGTAAGAAGAAACTGATGGAGTGACAAATGTTTCATAAGGTGTGTTGTAACATCCTCAATACATGAGCCGCCACAAAGATATACCAACATTAGAGAACGTAGAATCTCACTATATTAATAGCCATACAATGTACATCTCAATCCCAAGGTGAAATCTATTGTTTGATCCAAAAGAGCATTAAATAACTCCATAAACGAAAGAATTCCTCCAAAAGGAGCAAGTTTCTTAGATTTTATTTGTATTTTTGCCATGTCATTCAGAGTTTTATTTGTTTTTATATACAACACTAAGATAAGTGAAATTTCTGACATGGTAAAATCCAAAGCAACTATGTGTTGCTCTTATAAAATTAAATTATGGTGTTACGGAAATTAGGAATAATAAAAATCTTTTAAGATGAAACATTGTGTGATATTTATACTAATAGGGCTATTGGTAACAAGTTGCATTCATGGTGATTACTGGGATTTAGGCAACGGTTACTCTTTTTGTGAAAAAGGCATTTATAAACAAAACGAGCAAGGTGTTGACACATTGGTGCTATTTCCTGAAATTATAGATTATGCTTATAATGAACAGTTTATCGTGGCACATCAAAATTTTGACTCAGCAGCACTTGACAATGATACTGTTTGGTTCGGAAAGGATATTAAATATTATCAGCAAATGAAACTGCAAGGAAGAACGTTTTGGATTATAGATAAAGTTAAGGATACGATTTATGGTCCATTGGATAAAAGTAGATATGGCTGTATTGTAGATTCTTTAAGAATTCAGCTAGCTTTACATAAGAAATGATACGGTGAAGAGCAGTGGAACATTTTCATACTAAAAGAAGATAATACAGTAAGATGGATAGGTTGATAGAACTCATAAAAAGCAATTCCTTCTCAGCAGCAGAAAAACTGTTGAGAAAGGAACTTGCTTTGTCACCAAATAACTGCTATTTGTTGACTCAACTTGCAAATGTCCTATGGAACAGATGCAAAGATAAGGAAGCTTTGTCTTATGCCGATAAAGCAAAAGAGGTATGCCCTGTCATGCCTCTCTTGAATTATACTCGTGGCAGAATCCTTTGGTCATTAGAAAAATATGAGCAATCCATAGAAGAGTGGGATGTTGTTTTAAATATGACTATTGAGGAGGTTGCGGAAAATGGCTATGGTGTCAGATGGGCAAAGTCTGTCATCAATGATTCCAGATATTATAAGGCAGATTGTTTCTATCACCTTTTTAAAGATAAGGAGGCCTTGGCTCTCATGGAAGAGCATTTGTCACACCGAGGAAAAGGTATTGAAAGTGATTTCTCAAAAAAGGAAGCTGTTCTTTTCTATAAAGTATTAAAGTATAGTCATCCAAGGACTGTTGCAAAAGCTTCAGATATAGGATATGCTTCAGAATCTCAGCGGAATCGAATCTTGAAAAAGATTGATGCTTTGGAAGAGAGTAACAATAAGGAGAAACTAGTGCGTTATCTTCGTGTCATTTGCAAGCGTTATTCCAAAGAGTATTATTTGAAGACGATTCTTTCCGAGACCTATAAGACTATTGGGGATAAGGCAGGTTGCTTAACTTATGCAAAAGCAGCTTTTGAGCAAGAACCCAATGACCCTCTTGTTAAGTATGACTATGCTGTTGCGTTGATGTTTAACGGTTTATCTGAAGATGCTCTTTTGCAGTTTAAAGAATTAGTTGCGTTAGGGCTAGATTATATCGCATTCTCCGAACATGGTGAAGGAGTAAGCTGGGCAAAGAAACTTTTGCGGAATACGCAAAAACAAATCGACCAAATTCAAGCAAACTTGCAATGAAAAAAGCAGTTAAGCCGCAATAGTTTAACTGCTTGATTTTCAAAGTGGACCAGCTTGGGCTTGAACCAAGGACCTCCAGATTATGAGTCTGTGCCGAGCCTTACTAACTCCCGCGAACTTAGCAAGGTGTAACCAACTGAGCTACAAGTCTTTTTATGCTATTTATCAACCTGTTAATGAACACTGATAGAATGAAATTAGTCAACAATCATCCTTTTTGCAGGTGCAACGATAGATTGCATGATGCAAAGTTTTTAGGGATTCATTTTATAGAGAGAACCCCATTTCTCTGATAATCTCTTTCACCACGCTGAGTTTTACAGTCTCAGTATCGCCCTTGTCATAGAGCAACAGGAGTTCTATCTCTCCATTTTGTTCTTGTGCTAGAACATTGTAAGTGATAACTCTTGCTCCACCCGAGAGTCCTTTATGTTTGGACTCAATAGCCATTCGTATCTTGCGGATGCCAGGTGATAGTTCTGTTCCTTGAAGAGGATTCTCTTGCAAGCTCTTTTTGAATTTATCCAAGTCATGTTTGAAACTTGGGTATTTCTTACTCAGTCGTTTGGCTTCTTTGGCAAAGTAAGAAGAAACGTGAAGATTATAGCTCATCGAGAAGACTGTCTAAGGATTGAAGTTGTTTCTTTCCTTCCATATGGTCTTTTACTTCCTGCAAAGCACCACGAAGTTCAGCTGCAAGGTCTCTCTTGTTGCTCACAATATCATCTGAGCTGATAGGTACAATCTTGAAGCTACCTGTACGTGACTTTAAAATCACGTGTTCACCAGCGTTTGCCTTTTTAAGGTATTTGGTCTGGTTTGTTCTGAAATCTCTTGTACTGACTACTAACATAATCTTAAATGTTTTAAAGTTTACGGTGCAAAGATAATGTTTTTATTTGACTTGGCAACCATTTTGGTAACCAAATTTTTGTTTTTATGGATAATTAGCTAAAAAACAAAGCCAACCTCCACATAATAGTAGAAGTTGGTTTGTGTTTAATGTAGAATTTCTTCATGCAGTATTATCCATACAATGAAGTTCCCGAATTTATTGCCAATGTAGTTTATTGCTTTATTCTTCATTTACCATTTCCCAATCCAAAACGCCTTTGCCTTCTTCGTCTAGTTCTATGCCTAAGCCTACTACCTCTCGCTTGTCGGCCTTGAAAGGCTCCAGGTATTGTCGGTCATGAATTTGCTTGATGGCAGCTTCCTTGCCTCCATTGTTTCTTAACTTCAACTCTATTACGTAGATGTGATGAGTTGTTTTGACAATGAGGTCGATTCTGCCAGTAGAAAGCATGTGCTCTACTTCCACCTTCAAGCCGATGGCATTCAAGATGGTACTGATGATCAGACGGTAACGCTCTTCCATATCCATGGATGCCAACTTCTTGTTGCTGTAAGGCACATCGGCAACCAATGCTTTGAGCGCTTTCATCGCTTTGTCTAACTCTTTATATTCCAAATATTGGTACAACTGCGCTTGTAGAGACTGCGTATCAGCCTCTTCTCGCATGGTCAATGCAGGCAGTACGCATTCGTAGAGCGCCTGTTTTACCTCTTCATTTGGGAAGCCTAAGTGATAGACATTTCCTACGCACGATTTGATGGTGAGATAACCTGATTGATATAAGAAGAGTTCTGGACCTCCGCCAGTAACATCGGAAGTCTCCAATGTGTTGCGGAGAATCATGCAATCCTCAAAATCAGGTAGGCGCAACTCAGCATCTTTAATGAACTTCGGCAGCATGGAAGTGGCTCCCGATGATGCCCAATAACTGTTGAGATCCTGGGTGTCAAGCGCATTGATGAGGCTGAAAGGATTGTAGACGTCAACCATGTTTCTGCGACTGAAATGGTAACCGTCGTAGTAGTCCTTCAGCTTGTCGTGGGTTTCCTGTAAAGTCCATCCGTTTACCTCTGCCATTTTTTCAAGTTCAGGCTTGAAGTTTTCTTTTATCTCCTCCTCAGTGATGCCGCAGATGGCTGCATATTCAGGGAGGAAACTGATGTTGGTTAAATTGTTGAGCACGGAGAAAAGGGAAATCTGCGTAAACTTGGTGATGCCTGTGATAAAGACCAGACGCTCGTATTCATCATCGGCCTTTAAAATGGCAAAGACTTCACGATATACCTCGGTGCATGCTTCGTGTTCCGGGGTCTTCCAAGAGTGCTGGAGTGGAGAGTCATATTCGTCGATGAGGATGGCAACCTTCAAGCCCGTCTGTTTGTATGCCGTCGTAATGATGGCATCAAAGCGGTCGGCAAGCTGGGCGGTAGGATCGGGAGTGATGGCATACTTCTCTTCGTAGTATCCGAATCGCAGATTCAGGTACGAACGCAAGGTTTCTGCATTGGCTCCTCCACGGCTCATGTCGAGTCGAATCACAGGATATGCCTTCCAATCCTTCTCCAAGTCCATGATTTTGAGACCTTCGAAGAGTTCCTTTCTTCCTTCAAAGTAACATTGTAGCGTATCAATGAGCACAGACTTTCCGAATCGGCGAGGACGGCTCAAGTAATTATACCTTCTACCTTTGTTCGCCAAATCCCAAATGATGTCAGTCTTATCAACATAGAGATAGTTTTCTTCTCTTATCTTGTTGAAAGATTGTATGCCTATAGGCAGCTTTCTGTATTCATTGTTTGCCATAATCCTTTCTCCTTTATTTGTATGGCGCAAAGATACGGCAAATAATTGAAACCACCAAATTTTAAAAGAGGAATTACGGTGTTGCTTTTAGGATGTACATTCTTTCTGCATGCTTGAATGCGCGGTTTCAATCATTGTTTCCTGAAAACGAAAAAAGCAGTTAAGCACTTTCTGCTTAACTGCTTGATTTTCAAAGTGGACCAGCTAGGGCTTGAACCTAGGACCTCCAGATTATGAGTCTGTTGCTCTAACCAACTGAGCTACAAGTCCATTGAATTTTTATCAAATTCGAGTGCAAAGATACTAGATTTTGGGCAAATAACCAAATAAAATCTTAAAAATTTTCCTTGAATCAGAAAAATAGCGTATCTTTGCACCAAAATTATGTGCGCACACGTGCGTATGTACTTATTAATCGTACAAAAGAAAAGTATTTCTATTCAGAAATGGACATAGACAAAAACAAAAGAATCGGTCTTACCGACGAACAAGTAAAACAGAGTAGGGAACAGCATGGCAAAAACGTGCTAACCCCTCCTCAACGTACCTCATTATGGAAACTGTATTTGGATAAGTATCGCGATCCGATTATCCAGATACTTCTTGTGGCGGCTTTCGTATCCCTTATCCTCGCTTTTATCGAAAAGAATTTCATGGAGACCATCGGTATCTTCGTGGCAGTTTTCCTTGCTACTACCGTGGGCTTCTACTTTGAGCGCGATGCGGCTAAGAAGTTTAATCTGCTCACGGCACTCAGCGAAGAGCAGCCGGTAAAGGTGCGCCGCAATGGTAAGGTGATGGAAATTCCGCGCCACGATGTGGTGGTGGGAGATGTGGTACTCGTGGAAGTGGGCGACGAGGTGCCTGCCGATGGCGAACTCATCGTCTGCAACGACCTGCAGATTAATGAATCTGCCCTTACGGGCGAACCCGTTACCGAGAAATCTCTGGAGGGCGGTGGCGATGGAGCCTATCCACGCAACGTCATCCTCCGTTCTACCATGGTGATGAATGGTAGGGGCGAGTTCGTGGTTACTGCCGTGGGCGATGCTACCGAGATTGGTAAGGTGGCGAAGAAATCTACCGAGCAGACTTCGGTGGAGACACCGCTACACATGCAGCTCGATAAGTTGGCAAAGATGATTTCCAAGGTAGGCTCCGTAGTATCTGTGGCAGCCTTCTTCATCTTCCTGATTCATGATATCCTCACCAACCCGGCATGGGGTGGCAAGGATTATTTCTATATGGCAGAAATCGTGCTGAAATACTTCATGATGGCTGTTACCCTGATTGTGATGGCGGTGCCTGAGGGATTGCCGATGGCGATTACCCTTTCTCTGGCGCTCAACATGCGAAGAATGCTGAAGTCGAACAATCTGGTGCGCAAGCTTCATGCCTGCGAAACCATGGGTGCCGTTACCGTGATCTGTACCGATAAAACCGGTACGCTTACCCAGAACAAGATGCAGGTGAGCGCCCTGGAACTCAAGCAGGGCGATGAGGCGCTGCTCGATACTGCCATCGCCCTCAACTCTACAGCCGAGTTGAATGACGGCAAACCTATCGGAAACCCTACCGAGTCGGCTCTCCTGCTCTGGCTCGATGCCCAGGGCAAGGATTATGAAGAACTCCGCAAGCAGGTGAATGTGCTCAAGCAGTTGCCTTTCTCTACCGAGAGAAAGATGATGGCAACCTTGGCAGAAGTTGATGGCGAGACCTATCTCTTCGTGAAGGGTGCGCCTGAAATCGTGATGAAGAAATGCATCATTGAAGATAGAATGCTGAGACAGTCAGCCGAAGAACTCGATGAGTGGCAGCATAAGGCTATGAGAACCCTGGCATTCGCCTATAAGAAGATAGAAACTTCTATCATGAGAACTTCCAGAACCTCTACTGCCGAAGTGGTAGCACTTCTCGATGCCAACGATCTTCAGTTGCAGGCCATTGCAGCCATTGTCGATCCTATCCGTCCTGATGTTCCTGCTGCCGTGCAGGAGTGCCGCCATGCGGGTATCGAGGTGAAGGTGGTTACGGGTGATACGGCTGCCACCGCCTTGGAGATAGGCAAGCAGATAGGTGTCTTCGAAGATGAACCTGAGAATATCGGAGCTGATGGCTCTCTGACCTCGCTCGACCAGCAGATGATTACGGGTGAACAGTGGGAGGCTCTTTCTGATGAAGAGGCTTACGAACGGGCGAAGGATATCCGTGTGATGAGCCGTGCCCGTCCTACCGATAAGCAGCGACTGGTGGCCATGCTCCAGAAGCGTGGCGAGGTGGTTGCTGTAACAGGCGACGGTACCAACGATGCTCCGGCGCTTCACTATGCCCACGTGGGCTTGTCGCTGGGTTCGGGAACTTCCGTGGCTAAGGAGGCTTCGGATATGACCCTGCTCGATGATTCCTTCAAGTCTATCGCCAACGCCGTGATGTGGGGACGCTCGCTCTATCGCAACCTGCAGCGTTTCCTCTTCTTCCAGTTGGTAGTCAATGTGGCAGCTCTCCTGCTGGTGCTTGGCGGCTCAGTTATCGGAACTGAAATGCCGTTGACGGTAACCCAGATTCTTTGGGTGAACCTTATCATGGATACCTTCGCAGCCCTGGCACTTGCCTCATTGCCTCCATCTCACGAGGTGATGAAGGATAAGCCACGCAAGGCATCCGATTTCATCATCAACAAGAGCATCGGTTTCGGTATCCTGTTCTGCGGCATCGTCTTCTTCCTCGTGATGTTTGCCCTGCTGGTTTACTGTGAGCGCAGAGGCAAGGGTGGAGTAGATGTGCATGAACTGACCATGTTCTTCACCACCTTCGTGATGATCCAGTTCTGGAACCTCTTCAATGCCAAGGCGCTGATGAGTCATCACACCGCCTTCCGCCATTTCCTGAAGGATAAGGGAATGATTCTGGTGCTTGTACTGGTATTGGTGGGTCAGTGGATTATCGTAACCTTTGGTGGCGAAATGTTCCGCACCACACCATTGTCGCTCCACGAGTGGCTGCTCATCATCGGCTCAACCTCCGTTGTACTTTGGGTGGGCGAGCTATGGAGAGCTTTTAAGAGAATGATGGCAAAGAGAAGATAACCCACAGGGGATTCTTCTGATATGAACGATAAAGATAGAATGAATACAATACATTATAACGATACCGTGCAGTTGCCGCTATGTGTGGCAACCATCGGATTCTTCGATGGGGTGCATCGGGGACATCAGTTCCTGATTCATCATCTCGTAGAGACAGCACGAAAGGATGGCTTGCAATCTACCGTCATCACCTTCGATGCGCATCCCCGCAAGGTATTGCAGGCGGATTATCAGCCTGAGATGCTGAGCACGCTCGATTCCAAGCTGCTGCTGCTTTCGAAGACGGAAGTGGATAATGCCGTGGTGCTGCATTTCGACAAGGCGATGGCTGCGATGTCGGCAAGAGAGTTTATGCAGCAGGTGCTCCACGACCATCTCAACGTAAGGAAACTCTTCATCGGCTACGACCATCGATTCGGGCACAACCGTGAGGAGACTTTCGAAGATTACGTGCGCTACGGCAGGGAGATTGGCATTGAGGTAATCAGGAACGAGGCCTTCCAGATAGATGGCATCAACATCTCTTCTTCCGTAATCCGCTCATTCCTGAAAGAGGGAGAAGTGGAGATGGCAGCCCGGTGCCTCGGTTTCCCTTACACCCTCATCGGAAAGGTGGTGAATGGATTCCATGAAGGCAGAAAACTCGGCTTCCCTACAGCCAATCTCGATATCTCGCATTTCGGACAGTTGATTCCTGCTCCTGGTGTCTATGCCGTAAAGGTAAGACTGGAGAATACGGTGGTATGGAAACGGGGAATGATGAATGTGGGCAATCGCCCAACCTTCAATGGTAAGCAGATAACCCTGGAGGCTCATGTCTTCAATTTCGATGGCGACATCTACGACCAGCTCCTGCTTGTAGGCTTTATGAAGCGGATACGGGGCGAGCAGAAGTTTGATTCGCCTGAGGAACTGGCAGAGCAGTTGAAGGAGGATGAAAAGACGGTTATGGAATTTTTTAATAAGGAGATAGAAAATGGCAAAGATTAATTTAAAGAGAGGTTTGACGGATGTAGTCCTCTACCTTATTATATTTATAGTAGTACAGATCATCATGATGTATGCCGGCACAGGAATCTGGGCAGGCATCAAGGGCGAAGGTTATCAGGCAACGCTTCAGGCTGCAAGTACGGGCGGTAACGCCATTCTTACGGCGCTTGTTTCGGTGTTCAGCAGTGTCATCACCCTCATCATCTTCCTGAAGACGAAGTGGACTCCGCTTACCCGCGGTTATCTGCTTTCCAAGCCTTGGGGCACGCTTCTCTGGGTGGCATTGTTCTCCCTGGGAACCATCATTCCCCTGTCGTTCCTCTATGAACAGCTGGGCATCGAGATGGATGAGAATACTCAGCAGATATTCACCTCGCTGATGAAGGAGCCTTGGGGCTATGTAGCGGTCGGCATCCTGGCGCCTCTTGCCGAAGAGGTTGTATTCCGTGGAGCCATCCTCCGCACCCTGCTGGGCATCATGAGCAAGAAGAACCATTGGGTAGCCATCATGATTTCGGCAGCCATCTTCGGAGCGGTTCATTGCAACCAGGCGCAGTTTATCAATGCCCTTCTGATGGGTTTGCTCCTGGGTTGGATGTATTATCGCACCGGGAGTCTTGTTCCGGGCATCCTGCTCCACTGGGTGAACAACACGATGGCGTATGTACTTTCCAATATCATGCCGCAGAGCGATGGCAAGCTCATCGACCTCTTCCATGGCGATGAGAAGACCATGTATTATGCCGTAGGCTTCTCTCTCTGCATCATGATTCCAAGTTTTATACAGCTGATTATCAGATTAAAGAAAGCAAAGGCTTAAGAGATAATAAACGAGTAAAAAGGTTACCTGAATGGGTAGCCTTTTTTCAGATATGTAATCAGATAGATTAGTAGATTTTATGAAGATAATAGAAAGCAGCATTATAGGAAAGAAGAGCCAGGAGGCTTGTGAGGATGGAATGGTAGTTACCGATGATTTCATCGCTGTGATTGATGGCAGTACGAGCAAGACGCCGAAGCATCTCAATCCTGATATGAAGAACGGAAGATATGCCATGATGCTTATCTCGGAGTATATTCGTGAGGAGTTGAAAGCGGATGCCTCGGCGGATGATTTCTGCCAGGGCGTAACGGCGTATATATATAATAAAGTGTATGAAAAGCTAGGGGTGGAAGAACGTTTGAAGGAGCATCCCGAAGAGCGACTTACTGCCTCGGCTATCCTTTATAGCCGGACAAGAAATGAAGTCTGGATGCTGGGCGATTGCCAGGCCATCATCGATGGAAAGCTCTATGAGAACGGCAAGCCTTATGAGCAGGAGATTGCCAGAAAGAGGGTAGAACTGATAGAGCAGGGACTTTCGCCTGCTGTGGCTAGAAAGCAGATAGAGCCATTGCTTATCAAGGCGATGCTTTCGGGGCAGAACCGGACCTATACGGTTATCGATGGATTTCCTATCTATCGGGAGGGAGTGAAGGTTGTCTCTGTTTCAGATTCTTGTTCTGTTCAAGATTCTGTTCAAGATTCTGTCCCAGCATCAGATTCTGTCCCTTGCTCTGACTCCGTTTCTGCATCAGGTACAATTTTTGTCTCTTCCTCCGAGATAGTCTTGGCGAGCGATGGCTATCCGTTCCTGGAGACAACCTTGGCAGCGAGCGAGGTGGCATTGGCAGAGCAGATTGCCAACGACCCTCAGAACATCCATTCCTTTATCGCCACCAAGGGCATCGTAGAGGGCAATAAGAGCTTCGATGATAGAACTTATATTCGATTTTCGGTTGAAAAATAAAACACGGGCAAATTGAATTTGTCCGGCTCTTTTGTCAGGATGCTTGTAACTATCCAATAATCAGTTGTTTATAAGTCATCGGACAATTAGTCCGGACAAATTGAATTTGTCCGTGTTATTTTTTTAACATGAAATCATTAAAAAAACAAGGATTTTGATTCGGTAAGCGATGAGTTGCCAAGAAGAAAACGATGACTTCTGTACCGAGAAACGGTGAGTTTTGGGGAAGAAAACTATGAGTTAGATTCGTTAACAAAGAGGGCAAGGAGTTAACAGGTTAACAGTTAACAGCTGTTTTTTGCATCCTCCCCCTCTTTCCCATACCTTATATTATATATAAATCAATACTGCGTTAAATTAACATTTAATCGTCTGTAAATCAATAACTTATATTAAGAAATGCTAATG
>NZ_JBNPLT010000012.1:0-112150 GCF_050313615.1 Prevotella sp. SGI.167
CATTAGAAATTCCTGCAGATTATAGGAATTCCAGAATCTTATCGATAAGCTTTTCTACTTTAGAAGAATCGGTAGCCTCATCTAACTTCTGGTTTATCTTTTCTTCTATTTTCTTGCCTACCTTTTCTGCTGCTTTATCCATGGCCTGGTTTGCCTTGTCTTCCAGTCTTTTCTGAACCTTGGCACCAAAACCTTCATCATCAGAAGTATCATTGGAAGAACTGGTGCTTTCATCGTTGGTTCCATCAATGGAAGAGGTGTCGTCGGATGAGGAAGAGTTCATTTCTTCCAGCTGCAGATTGTCGGCACCTTCCAGCGCCTTTACCATATCATCGGCATTCATGGTGTAAACTGTGCCAAGGATACCGAAGCTGACGGTGTGCTGCTTGCCATTAAACTCTACGGTACCTTTAGAACATACGATGTAGTTGTGGTATTCGAAGAGCTGGTTCATGGCTTCATCCATGACGCTGCCCGCCATCATCTTGGCTACCGAGCGGAGGGCTTGAGAGAAGAAATTGTTGTCAGAAGTACTTGTTGCCTTTTCGATGGCTTTGCCTACTTCCGTGCGAACCTTCTCCTTGTGGGCATCAGCTCCTGGATTGGAAACAGCGAAAACGGCTATGATGAAGACAATCAAGCCGATAATCAGCTTCATTGCCATATGGCTCTTTCGTTTCTTTGGTTGCTGCTGGAAGTTGGCATTCATGGCTGCTCCCTGTTGGAAACCTTGCAGGTAAGCCTGTTGCTGAGCCTGCTGATATGCCTGTTGCTGAGCCTGCTCAGAAGTTTGCTGCTGAGGCTCTTGGTTTTCCTGCTGGTTCGTGGCGTTTGTCTTGTTGGCTTCAACAGCCTCCAGTACAGTTCTCAATTCTTCAACTTTCCACGCCGGTGTCCAATCTGCCATTCCCTGTTTCCAGACTAATGTTTCTGGGCTGATGGCTTTCTGGACAAGCTGGTCCTGACTGAAAGGACCTGCTTGCTGACCGTTATTATCTATGATAAAATATTCCATCTTTGTTTTTTGATTTTTGTACATTGAACTTAATGAAGCGGTCTAACCTGTGGTCAAACCGTTTCATGTTAATGTGTAGCTTTCCACCAACCGGTCTTCTCTCTTCCCTTGATAGCTACGCTGTTCTGGCTAGGGTCGGAGACGGAAAGACCGCAATAGTTCTTCACCTTGAAGGTCTTGCCATAAAAACTCATTAAGGCAGTATAGGCTTCATCCGTATGTTCCGCAGCCTTGATGGTGAGCTTTAATTGTGATGTGAACTCATCTTTCAGATAGCCGCTAGGGTAGAGGCTGTCTACGTAAACCGAGAGATCGTAGAAGAGATTTGGCGAGAAACCATCCAGAGGCTGGATAGAGTCGAGTGGCACTGTCGAAGCCAATGTATACTTGCTGTTGATCTCTTTCATGATGCTTGCCAGTTTGTCTATCTGTCGGCAGTCAATAGCCGCCATGTTGCAGTAAGGTACAGTGGAATTCTTATAGAAGTTGACGATGCCTGATACTGCGCTGGAATAGTTTGGCACAGATGAGCAGAGATAGCTCCATATAGTCTTGTATGGGATGCCTTCGCCCATCACTTCGCTGCTGGAACTGATCAGGAAGTTGGTTACATCCTTCAGTTCGTAAGCAGTCTCTACATTGCCCATGTAGCAGGCATCAAAGAGGATGAATTGCATCTTGAGTCCGCTGAGTTTGATGCCTTCGGCTAAGGTGGTGACATCGATGGCATTGTCTGCCTGACTTACGCTTCCAAAGAAGCGGGTGACAGGTTTGTTGGGATCATTGCCAAACTGGATGCCGCTAAAACTGTTGGAAGTAGCATTGGATACAGCATTATCATCATTTCCATTTCTGATGGAACCGCCTTTTGGTCGTGCCTTATATGGATAATTCACCCAGTCGTTGGCGTAAGTCCATCCGCAACCATGTGCTCCGATAATCAAGGAGTAGTTGAGGGCTTCTGCGTTTTGTCTTACTTCGTTCAGCAAGTCAGCGAATCCTTCAGCTGTGCAATGACGGTTGCCTTCGTATTTCTTGATAGGAATACGGTTCACGGTCTTGGTTGTTGCGTCATACTGAAGATCGTAGAGTGTGCTCTGATTGTATTTTTCGGTGAAGAAAACTAATACTCTGGCATTGGTAAGTCCCTTCTTGTCAACAATGCCAGCGCACATACTGTCTACATTATTTTTCAATTCACTATATAGACCCGATGAGCCCGTATCGCCTGTCCATGGATAGAAGACGAAAATAGTCTGCTTGTTGACTGTTTCCACATCAACGGCTTCATCGCTACAACTGGTGAAAGTCATAGCAAGCGAAAACAAACATATAAATAAGGTGAAAAGCTTCTTGATCATGTTTCTCTTAAAATATGAAATGTTAAGCGTGAAATGCTAAGTTCAAACACTTAACATTCAACGCTTAACATGACAAATATAATATTATTACTTCTTCTTGAGTTCCTCGATGGTTGCCTTGAGGGCAGCGATCTTCTCTACAGAGTCGCTTTCCTTCTTGCGCTCCAGGGCAACTACCTTCTCAGGAGCGTGAGCTACGAAGTTCTCATTGCTGAGCTTCTTGCGTACACCCATCAGGAAGCCCTCCAGGTGCTTGAGCTGAGCCTCTGCCTTCTCAATCTCGGCTGCCACGTCGATGAGGTCGCCCAATGGAACGGCAAACTCGTCGGTACCTACCATGAAGCTTGATGCATCGGCACTCTTCTCTGCGATGACCTCAATCTTGTCGAGGTTGGCCATCTTTAGAGTTACGTCGTTGTAAGCCTCGAAATCGTTCTTGCCTACTACCTGAAGAGACAACTGCTCCTTCTGGGCAATGTTCTTCTGGTTGCGAACGGTACGAACGCCGGCAATAATCTGCTTCACAGCCTCGATATCTGCTGCCAACTTCTGCTCCTCAGCTGTAGGTGCAGGAATCTCCAGCTTCTCGCGCATGATGCTCTCGCCATCCTTGCGGTCGTAGATGTGCTGCCACAATTCCTCGGTGATGAATGGCATGAATGGATGCAACATCTTCAGGAGGGCATCGAAGAAACGGAGGGTAGCGTCGTAGCTCTTCTGGTCGATAGGCTGGCCGTAAGCTGGCTTCACCATCTCCAGGTACCAAGATGAGAACTCATCCCAGAACAGCTTATATACAGTCATCAAAGCCTCAGAGATACGGTAGTCCTTGAACTGCTTCTGCATCTCTTCGTTCACCTCCTTGAGCTTGGCATCAAACCACTTCACGGCGATTTCGGCACTCTTAGGCTGCTCGATATCTGCAGTCTCCCAACCCTTCACGAGGCGGAAGGCATTCCAGATCTTATTGTTGAAGTTACGTCCCTGCTCGCAAAGGCTCTCGTCGAAGAGGATGTCGTTGCCGGCTGGAGCACTGAGCATCATACCCATACGAACACCGTCGGCACCAAACTTATCGATCAAATCCAATGGGTCTGGTGAGTTACCGAGACTCTTGCTCATCTTGCGGCCGAGCTTATCGCGAACGATACCTGTGAAATATACGTGCTTGAATGGCATCTTGCCACGATACTCGTAGCCAGCCATGATCATACGTGCTACCCAGAAGAAGATGATATCCGGACCAGTTACGAGGTCGGAAGTAGGGTAGTAGTAGTTGATCTCCTCGTTGTCAGGATTCTCGATGCCATCAAACAGAGAGATAGGCCACAACCATGAAGAGAACCAAGTGTCGAGGCAGTCGCTCTCCTGCTCAAGATCCTCAGCCTTGATGCTGGCATTCTTCTCCTGAGCAAGCTTCAGCGCTTCCTCTGCAGTCTCTGCTACCACGAAATCCTTCTTGCCGGCATTGTCGAAGTAGTAAGCTGGGATGCGGTGACCCCACCAGAGCTGACGGCTGATACACCAGTCCTTGATGTTCTCCAACCAGTGGCGATAGGTGTTCTTGTACTTCTTAGGATAGAACTCAATATCATCGTCCATTACTGGAGGGAGGGCGATGTCAGCAAAGTGCTGCATCTTGAGGAACCACTGTGTAGAGAGCTTTGGCTCGATAGGCACATTGGTACGCTCAGAGAAGCCCACCTTATTATTATAGTCCTCAATCTTCTCCATCAGGCCGGCATTCTGAAGGTCGATGGAAATCTGCTTGCGCACGTCCATGCGGTCCATGCCAACATAGAGACCTGCTGCCTCGCTGATGGTACCGTTGTCGTTGAAGATATCGATGGTTTCCAAACCGTGCTTCAAACCGAGTGCGTGGTCGTTGATATCGTGAGCTGGAGTTACCTTCAAGCAACCGGTACCGAACTCGATATCTACGTATGTATCCTCGATGACAGGAATCTCGCGGTTTACGAGAGGCACAATCACGTGCTTACCCTTCAACCAGGTATTCTTCTTATCCTCTGGGTTGATACACATGGCAGAGTCGCCCATGATGGTCTCAGGACGGGTGGTTGCTACTACTGCATAATATCCCTTCTCATCCTTGTGAATCACGTTCTCCTCGTCCACCTGCTGGCAGTCCTGCTCTACTACATGATACTTCAGATGGTAGAGCTTAGAGTGCTCATCCTTGTAGATAACCTCCTCGTCAGAGAGTGCAGTCTGAGCCTTAGGGTCCCAGTTAACCATGCGCACGCCACGATAGATGAGGCCCTTCTGGTAAAGGTCGCAGAATACGTGGATGACGGCACGGGAACGGGTCTCGTCCATGGTGAATGCTGTGCGGTCCCAGTCGCAGCTGGCACCGAGCTTGCGGAGCTGCTTGAGGATGATGCCACCGTGCTCGTGAGTCCAGTCCCAAGCGTGCTTGAGGAACTCTTCGCGGGTAAGGTCTGTCTTCTTGATGCCCTGCTGAGCGAGGCGGTTAACCACCTTTGCCTCAGTAGCGATACTGGCGTGGTCGGTTCCAGGTACCCAACAAGCGTTCTTGCCCTCCATGCGAGCACGGCGAACGAGAATATCCTGAATTGTATTGTTGAGCATGTGTCCCATGTGGAGCACACCCGTTACGTTTGGTGGAGGGATCACCACTGTATAAGGTTCACGACCATCTGGCTTAGAGCTGAAAAGCTTGTTGTCGAGCCAGTACTGATACCATTTACTTTCCACTGCTTGTGGATCGTACTTACTTGCTAATTCCATTCTTAATATGTCTTTTTAATTTTCTAATCTTTTTATCTTCGAAAACTGCCCCAAAAGTTACCGCAAACAATCAATTATACGATAAAATATGCAAGTTTCCTTAAAAATACGGTGCAAAGATACTACTTTTTGAGCGAAAATCATTATCTTTGCATGAAAAAATTGCAGAATGGCTAGTCAGATACCATATTTAGACGTACAAAACCTCACCAAACGATTTGGTGCGCAGGTTCTTTTTGATAAGATTTCCTTCTCTATCGCCGAAGGACAGAAGGTGGGACTCGTGGCACGTAATGGCACGGGAAAGTCTACCTTGATGTCTGTTCTGATGAATAAGGAGGGACATGAAAGCGGTGATATCATCTATCGTCGCGATTTGAAGATAGGATATTTGGAGCAGTCTCCTCAATTCGATCCGGAGGAGAGCGTGCTCGATGCATGTTTCAATCATGAGGGAGACCCGGAGAAGGTGCTCCGTGCCAAGCAGATCCTGACCCAGCTACATATTACCAATATGGAGCAGCCGATGGGGCAGCTTAGCGGAGGACAGCAGAAACGTGTTGCCCTGGCTAATGTGCTGATAGAGGAGCCCGATTTCCTGATGCTCGATGAGCCTACCAACCACCTTGACCTGGAAATGATAGAATGGCTGGAGGGATACTTGAACAGAGGAAACAAGACCATCTTCATGGTTACTCACGACCGTTTCTTCCTGGACAAGGTGTGCAATACCATCCTGGAACTTGACGATAAGACCATCTATACCTATAGAGGCAATTATGCTTACTATCTGGAGAAACGTCAGGAACGCATGGATAATCTCCGGGCTGAAATTCAGCATTCCAAGAATCTCTACCGCAGAGAGTTAGACTGGATGCGCCGCCAGCCTCAGGCACGTGGTCATAAGGCTAAGTATCGTGAAGATGCCTTTTATGAACTGGAGAAGGTGGCTAAGCAGCGTATCGAAGACCGACAGGTGCGTCTGAAGGCTTCTACCGTATATATCGGTTCCAAGATATTTGAATGTCAGTATGTAAGCAAGGCTTTCGATGACCGTGGTAAGAAGAAGGTGATACTCGATAACTTCTATTACAACTTTGCCCGATTCGAGAAGATGGGTATTGTGGGTAATAACGGAACGGGTAAGTCTACCTTCATCAAGATGCTCTTGGGTGAAGTTCAGCCGGACAGCGGTAAGTTTGACATCGGTGAGACGGTTCGCTTCGGTTATTTCTCGCAGGAGGGATTGAAGTTCAAGGAAGACCAGAAGGTGATTGATGTCATTACTGAGATTGCCGATTATATCGACTTGGGTAATGGCAAGCACATGACGGCTTCGCAGTTCCTGCAGTTCTTCCTCTTTACTCCAGAAGAGCAGCACAACTACGTATATAAGTTGAGTGGAGGCGAGAAGCGCAAGCTCTATCTCTGTACGGTGCTGATGAGGAATCCTAACTTCCTGGTTCTCGATGAGCCTACCAACGACCTTGATATCCAGACACTCCAGGTACTGGAGGAATACTTGCAGGATTTCGCCGGTTGCGTTATCGTAGTAAGTCACGACCGCTATTTCATGGACAAGGTAGTGGATCATCTTCTGGTGTTCAAGGGCGAGGGCGAGATACAGGATTTCCCTGGCAACTATACCCAATACCGTGACTGGAGCCGATTGCAGGAGAAGGATGAGGCAGAGAAAGCTGCGGCTAAAACTGCCAGCAATAATGCTGCAGTCAATGATGGCGCCGGCACAGCCAAGCGTGACGCCAACTTTGAGAACAAGCGCAAGATGAGCTACAAGGAGAAGCGTGAATATGAACAGCTGACCCAGGAAATTGATAAGCTTACCGAAGAGCAGAAAAAATTGGAAGAGGCCCTTTGCAGCGGAACGCTTTCGGTAGATGAACTGACGGAAAAGAGCAAGCGACTGCCGGAAATCAAGGATGAACTTGATGAGAAGGAAATGAGATGGCTGGAATTGTCAGAGATGCTATAGACTTTGAACTTTGAACATTGAACTTTGAGGTTTGAACATTGAACTTTTGATTAGTTCGTTTGCTGACATTTAGTGATTAACATAATAATAGAAAACATAACGATGGAAATTAAGAAATCTGAATTTACAATATCTGCTCCACGAGTGAGCATGTGTCCAAAGGATAATAAGGCTGAGTACGCCTTTATCGGTCGAAGCAATGTGGGTAAGTCTAGTCTTATCAATATGCTTTGCAATCATAAAGGTTTAGCTAAAACTTCAGCCACACCGGGTAAGACGTTGCTGATCAATCACTTCATTATCAATAATGAATGGTATCTGGTTGACCTTCCCGGCTATGGATTTGCCAAGCGCTCCAAGACTGTCCAGAAGCAGTTGGAGCAGATGATCAGCAGCTATATCCTTCAGCGCCCTCAGTTGGCAAACGTCTTTGTTCTTATCGACGTACGCCATGACCAGCAGAAGATTGACCGTGAATTCGTAGACTGGTTGGGCGAAAGCAATGTGCCATTCTGTATCGTTTTCACCAAGGCAGATAAGTTGGGACCGGTAAAGGCTCGTATGAATGCCGAGAAATGGATGCATGCATTGGAAGATCGCTGGGAAGAGCTTCCTCCTTATTTCATTACAAGTAGTGAGAAAAAGATGGGACGTGACGAAGTACTCGATTATATTGACGAGATCAACAAGTCGCTTGCTGGAGAATAAAAATCATCGAAACGTATGAAACAGATCAATTGGGGATTTATCGGCTGCGGAGAAGTAACCGAAAAGAAGAGCGGACCGGCCTTCAATGAGGTGGAAGGTTCGCAGGTTGTGGCAGTGATGAGCCGTAGCGAGAACAAGGCTCGTAGTTATGCTGAGCGTCATCATATCCGTAAATGGTATACGGATGCCCAGGAATTGATAGATGACCCTGATGTAAATGCCATCTATATCGCTACGCCGCCATCGTCTCATGCCACCTTTGCCATCATGGCAATGCGTGCAGGCAAGCCTGTTTATATAGAAAAGCCATTGGCAGCAAGCTATAACGACTGTATCCGTATCAATCGTATCAGTGAGCAGACAGGTGTTCCTTGCTTTGTGGCTTATTACCGTCGTTATCTTCCATATTTCCAGAAAGTGAAGGAGATCATTGAAAACGGTACCATCGGTAAGGTAATCAATGTTCAGATAAGGTTCTCTGTGCCTCCTCGTGACCTTGACTATAAAAACGAAAAGGAATTGCCTTGGAGGTTGCAGCCGGATATTGCGGGTGGAGGTTATTTCTATGATTTGGCCCCACACCAGATTGATTTGTTGCAGAATATTTTCGGTGTTATCACCCGTGCACATGGTTATCCTGCCAATCGTGCTCATCTCTACAAGGCAGAGGATACCGTTTCAGCTTGTTTCTTCTTCGAAAATGGGGTTACGGGCAGTGGAAGCTGGTGCTTTGTGGGACATGAGAGTGCAAAGGAAGACCGTATCGAGGTTATCGGTGATAAGGGTTCCTTGTCTTTTTCGGTATTTACATATGAACCTATTGTTCTCATCACCAGTGAAGGAAAACAGAGTATTACCGTACCAAATCCTTCCTATGTGCAATTGCCGATGATCAAGCATGTCATAGAGCATTTGCAGTGCATCGGGCATTGCGACTGTACGAGTATCTCGGCTACACCGGTTAACTGGGTGCTAGACCGTGTTTTGTGGAAGAATTAGACTTAAAATAAAAAAGTCTCTGTATGAGAAAAATTTGTTTTTTGTGGATGATGTTAGCCTTTTTTCTGCTGCCTGTAGGGGCAGCAGAAGAGGAATCTTTGTCTGCAAAAGACAATGAAAAGAGGGTGGAGGTGACGGACACCCTTTTTGTACGCCATCTTTTCAATTCTACCATGTTTAAGCACAACTCCACGGATAGCCTGATAAGAGCCCGTCATAAGCGGACTTTCTTTCATCAGGTGGGCAACGTCTTTACCCGCTTTTTCCGGGAATTCAATACCACCGATTCTTCCTATATCGAAGACCAGCATTACAACTATACAGTAATGCTGCAGAATACGAATACCTACGAGATTTATACATTGCGCAACAAGGAGGGACAGAGCATTACCTTTGCCCCTGACCCTTCCTGGCGATTAGGTCCGTATCTGGGATGGCGATGGGTATTCCTGGGTTATACTTTCGACTTGAAGCATATCAATGCCAATAACAGTCATACGAATAAAAAGGAGTTTGACTTGAGTCTCTACAGCAGTCTGCTGGGTGTTGATCTCTTCTGGCGTCAGACAGGTAATGATTATCATGTCAAGCGCATGAATCTGGGAGAACATATCAACTGTAATGCGATGAGAAAGGCGCCTTTCGGGGGATTTAAATCGAGTATCAAGGGGCTCAACCTTTACTATATCTTTAATCATCGAAGATTCTCTTATCCAGCTGCTTATGCACAGAGTACCGTACAGCGCAGAAGTGCCGGCTCCATGCTCCTGGGCATCGGATATACCCAACACAAACTGGAAGTGGATTGGGACAAGTTCACCCAGCTTGTTGATGATCGCTTGAACCAGGGTGTTCCTCCTGGAGAGCAGGCTAAGATAGACAGTAGCCTGATGTTTTCGCAGGTGAAATATAGTGATATCAATGTAAGTTGTGGCTATGCTTATAACTGGGTGTTCGCCAAGAATTGGCTTTTCAATGCCTCGCTCTCGGTGGGGCTTGCCTACAACCAGTCTACCTCGGATACCGAAAGTGAACATTTCGACATCATGAACTTCCGTTTCAGGAATGTCAACTTGGATGGTATAGGAAGATTTGGAGTAGTATGGAACAATACCCGATGGTATGCGGGCATGAGTACTATCATCCATTCTTATAATTATAGAAAATCTCAGTTTTCTACCAATAATTCCTTCGGTTCGGTCAATCTGTATTTCGGAGTTAATTTTGGAAGAAAACGTAATCATTAAAACTGTAGGAAAATGAAAATTCTAAAGAGAATATCTGTATTAGTTTTGGCTGTCTTGTCGTTGATGCCATCTATGGCAAAGAGTGGTGTTGTGTATCAGCGCCAGGACAGTATTCGTATCATCAACTTGTTGAAGCAGGCAAAAGCCTTGAAGACGAAACCTGCCAACTGGATGTTGTGGTTTGGCAAGCAGTTTGTGGGGATTCCATACGTTGGAGGTACCTTGGATAGGACAAAGGAAGAGGTTCTCATCGTGAATACACGTGAACTCGACTGTACCACCTATGTAGAGATGGTGACAGCCCTGACGATGTGCGCCCAAAAGCATGAAACCTCCTTTGCTTCCTTCTGCGAACATTTGAAGCACGTGAGATATGTAGGTGGGGAAGTATCTTATGTGAAGCGCCAGCATTATTTTACCATTTGGATGGACGATAATGAAAAGGAGGGTATTGTCAGAAACATCGCTCCTAATCCGCCATTTACTGCCGTCCAGACCGTCAATGTCAACTGGATGTCTACTCATACATCGAGCTATAAGATGCTTTCTGCTCATCCTGAGTGGAAAGCAGGCATTCGCCAGTTGGAGAAGAGCGTAAACGGGAAAAAATACCGTTATGTTCCCAAATCGACCATTGCCAATAACCAGATATTCAGAAAGGCTATTCATGACGGTGACATCATCGTGATTGTTACCAACAAGAAAGGATTGGACACCACGCATATCGGTCTGGCTTCCTGGCACAGGGACGGACTCCACCTGCTCAATGCGAGCAGTATACATAAAAAAGTAATAGACGAACCGATGACACTGTATACCTATATGCAGAAACATCCGGTGCAGATTGGCATCAGGGTATGTAGGGTGCTGTAATTTGGCACGCTATTTGTATAAGCCATAGCAAACATAAAAAATAAAATAATAACATTAAAAGATATAATAACTATGGCACAGAAAGGTAATATCGGTGTAACGACAGAGAACATTTTCCCTGTCATCAAGAAATTCTTATATTCAGATCATGACATCTTCCTCCGTGAGATGGTTTCCAACGCTGTGGATGCTACACAGAAGTTGAAGACTCTTGCTGCCCAGGGCGACTTCAAGGGTGAGATAGGTGACACTACCGTTCGCATTTCTCTCGACGAGAAGGCTGGTACCCTCACTATCAGCGACCGTGGTATCGGTATGACAGAGGAGGAAATCGATAAATATATCAACCAGATTGCATTCTCTGGTGTAACAGACTTCCTCGACAAGTATAAGGAGAATGCCAATGCCATCATCGGTCACTTCGGTCTCGGTTTCTATTCTTCTTTCATGGTAGCCAGCAAGGTGGAAATCATCACCAAGAGCTACAAAGAGGGTAGCAAGGCTGTAAAGTGGAGCTGCGACGGTTCACCAGCTTTCGAAATTGAGGACGCTGACAAGGCTGACCGCGGTTCAGATATCGTTCTCCATATCGCTGACGACTGCAAGGAATTTCTCCAGAAGAGCAAGATTGAGGAACTCCTGAACAAGTACTGCAAGTTTATGGCAGTGCCTGTAGCCTTCGGCAAGAAGACTGAGTGGAAGGACGGCAAGAACGTGGAGACAGACGAGGATAACATTATTAATAATGTAGAGCCTCTCTGGACCAAGACTCCTAGCACCTTGAAGGATGAGGACTACAAGAAGTTCTATCATACTCTCTATCCAATGCAGGACGATCCATTGTTCTGGATTCACCTGAACGTAGATTTCCCATTCAACCTGACGGGTATTCTCTACTTCCCACGCATCAAGAACAGCATCGACATGCAGCGCAACAAGATTCAGCTGTATTGCAACCAGGTATTCGTAACAGACCAGGTAGAGGGCATCGTTCCTGAGTTCCTGACCCTGTTGCATGGTGTTATCGACTCACCGGATATCCCATTGAACGTGAGCCGCAGCTACTTGCAGAGCGACAGCAACGTGAAGAAGATTTCTACCTACATCACCAAGAAGGTAGCAGACCGCTTGAACTCTATCTTCAAGGAGAACCGTAAGGAATTCGAGGAGAAGTGGGATGACCTCAAACTCTTCATCAACTACGGTATGCTTTCACAGGATGACTTCTACGACCGCGCCAAGGACTTCGCTCTCCTGAAGGATGTGGAGGGTAAGTACTTCACTTACGAGGAGTACAAGACACTCATCAAGGACAACCAGACCGATAAGGATGGCAACCTGGTATATCTCTATGCCAACAACAAGGAGGAGCTGTACTCTTACATCGAGGCTGCCAAGCAGAAGGGTTACTCAGTGCTTCTGATGGAAGGTCAGCTGGATACCCCAATGGTGAATATGCTGGAGCAGAAGTTGGAGAAGAGCCGCTTCACCCGTGTGGATGCGGATATCATTGACCGACTCATTGTAAAGGAAGATGCCAAGAAGACAGATTTGACAAAAGACCAGTCTGACAACTTGACAGAAGTATTCCGTTCTCAGATGCCTAAGCTCGACAAGGCAGAGTTCTTTGTAGAGATTCAGGCTTTGGGCGAGCAGAACCAGCCAGTGCTCATCACCCAGAATGAGTACATGCGCCGCATGAAGGCGATGAGCCAGTTCCAGGCAGGCATGAACTTCTACGGTCAGATGCCAGACAGCTACAACATCGTGTTGAACTCCGACCATGCTTTGGTGAAGAAGGTATTGGAGGATGCTGAGGCTAATACAGCAGATGCATTGAAGCCAATCCTTGCTGAAATCAAGGGTCAGGAGGCTCGTCTTGCAGTACTTCATCAGGAGCAGGGCAAGAAGAAGCCAGAGGAGATTACCCAGGAAGAGAAGGATGATGTTCACAATACAGAGAAGGCTATCAGCGATGAGAAGGCAAAGCGCAATGATATCATCTCGGGTTATGCCAAGAACAACAACATTGTTCATCAGCTTATCGACCTCGCCCTGTTGCAGAACGGTATGCTGAAGGGTGCTTCTCTTGATGCTTTCCTGAAGAGAAGTGTGGATATGATCAAGTAATTGGGGCTTTATTAAAGTGTATATTACTTTACGAAATGTAACATTGAAGGTTACAAATTGTTTCTAGATATGTGCTAAATGTTTCAAAGCAGACATTTAGCACATTTTTTTATCTCATTTCTTTGGTGATGCTATCTGTTTTTCGTACCTTTGCAATACAATTAATGTAAAAACATAATAATCAAAACCACCATCATGGAACAGAACATTGAATCTAAGCACAGCATCATTGCTGAATACTATACAGAGTGCTACGCCGAATTGAAAGGTTTTGTAGCTTCTCGCTTGCTGGGGGATGAAAAAGCCGAGCAGGCAGAAGATATCGTGCAGAATGTTTTCGTGCGCTTGTTGAAGATGGATTGTATGATTACACGTATTACTTTACCTTGTCTGGTATATACTATAGCACGCAATCTTATTCTGGATTATTGGCGTCACAGGCACTGTCTGGAAAAATATGAGTATGTAGTCCGGAATACTGATTGGCAGAACAGGTATGTAGATGATGTTGCTACCATCTATTCTGCCCATGAGATTCAGGCGAAACTGGAAAATGGTATTGCACAACTTTCAGAGAAGCAAAGTAGTGTCTATAGGTTAAACCTGGAAGGAATGACAGTGAAGGACATTGCTCTCCACCTGAACATCAAATATAAGTGTGCAGAGCATTATTTAGGTAATGCGCGTAAGAGTGTGCGAAGATACGTAAAAGAGGAAATGGCTTCTTAGTTTTTATATGTGTGTAAGAAAGAAATATGTGTATAAGATAGAAAATATGTGTGTAAAATAGAAAAAGGTGTCAGCAATCTCGTCAGAGAATGGCTGGCACCTTTTTGGTTAGTTTTGCTTGAAGGCGACGACATGAGTCAGCGCCTTGTCCATATAGAATGTCTGTGTGAGCTCTTGCTGTTTGCCATCTTTGTCGGTCAGCTTATAAGTGGCCCTTATATATAATAAGGTGTCGGTAATGGCATTGTCATTATAGCTGATGTCTTTCTTGATGTATGGCAAAGTGCTCATCTCCTTGCGCATTGATTTTACTTTATCTATGTCAATCATGGCAGTAGGAGTGAGATTGCTGAATCGCTCATAGCTGCAGTCGTTGTCCGTGGCAAGGTTCTCTTTCAGGAAATCCTTGACCAGTGACTTGGCCTTGTACTGGTCTCCACAGGAGGTGAGAGCCAATACGAAGCCCAATGTCAATACATATAATATCTTTTTCATATCCTGAGAATGTGGGAAATGAAACAATATCTGTTGTTATTTAACGCTGCGCAGAATGTCCAGCAAGTGATCCCATACCATCTGGACGGTAGGAATCAGAAGAGCCTCGTCTGGAGTGTGGACATTGCGAAGAGTAGGACCGAAGCTTACCATGTCGAGGTCTGGGTAACGCTCAGAGAAGAGACCGCACTCCAGACCGGCATGGATGCCCTTTACCAATGGCTTCTTGCCGAAGAGCTTTTCGTAACTCTTCACGGTGATGTCGGTCAGCTTGCTGTTGGCACGCATCTTCCATGCTGGGTATTTTCCGCCAACGTTTACCTCGGCTCCAGCCAGGAGGAATGCTGCCTTTACAGTGTTGGTCATATTATCCAGGTTGCTCATCACGTTACTGCGCTGAGAAGCCACGATGTGGATGCTGTTCCCGTCGGTAGCAACGCTTGCCACATTGCTGGAAGTCTCTACCATCTCGGCGAGTGCCTCGTCCTGACAGTTGGTAAGAGGACCATTGTCTACAGCCTGCAAAGCCATGATGAACTTGTCTGCAACGGTCTTCTCGATGACAGGAGCAGCATCGGCAGAACCCATGTTGAACTGCGTAGACTGTTCTGTAACATGGAATTCATCCTCTACTTCAGAAGCGAAGATGTTCCAATCAGCACGTACCTGCTCTTTAGCTTCATTCTTGACAGCGAAGACAATCTTGCCGTCACGAGGGATGGCATTGTGCATCTTTCCGCTGTTGAAGTTAACCAGACGGAGTTCACCACCCAGCTTCTCATTCTCCAGGAAGAGGAAACGTGCAAGCAACTTGATGGCATTGGCGCGCTTCTTGTTGATGTCATCGCCTGAGTGACCACCGTTGAGACCCTTCAGGGCAGCCTCCATGAAGAAATAACCTGCAGGAGCCTCCTCACGGTTGAAGTGGAAGGTAGCCTTGGTAGTCTGACCGCCTGCACATGATACGAAAATCTGTCCCTCATCCTCTGAATCGAGGTTGATGAGCATCTTGCCGGTCATGAAACCAGCCTTCATGCCAACGGCACCTGTCAATCCTGTTTCCTCATCACGGGTGAAGACGCACTCGATAGGACCATGCTCGATATCGTCGGCAGCGAGGATGGCAAGTTCGATGGCACAGCCGATACCGTCGTCAGCACCGAGGGTAGTACCCTTTGCCTTCAGCCATTCACCGTCTACGTAGGTCTGGATGGCATCCTTATGGAAGTCGAACTCTACGTCTACCAATTTATCGCAAACCATATCCATGTGGCTCTGGAGGATGATGGTATCAGCGTTCTCATATCCTGGAGTTGCAGCCTTGCGAATGAGAACGTTTCCTGTTTCGTCGACCAGAGTCTCGAGCTGATGGCTTTTGCCGAATTCCTTCAAGTACTCAATCATGTTTTCCTCATGCTTGGAAGGGCGAGGTATTTCGTTGATTTTAGCGAACTGCTCAAACACGAGAGCAGGTTTTAATTCTTTTTTTTCCATTTATTGATATATTTATGTTATTTTGTTTTGAATTTTCTATTATTTCTTTATTTTATTTTGAGTTTTCCTCGAAAAATCGTACCTTTGCAACGCGAAGTGCACTAAGGCACTGCAAAGGTAATAAAAATGGTAAAATTAATGTTATTAAGTCTGTTAATAATTGCTATAGCAATGGCATTATTTAGCGTGAAATTGATTTTCAAAAAGAATGGTAAGTTCTCTTCCCAGCATGTTCACGATAATCCGGGCTTGCGCAAGATGGGTATCCACTGTGTGGTAGATCAGGATCGCGAGGCGCGTGAAGCCAATAAGGCTTATTAGAAATATGAATGAATTGAATTTACCGGGAGTAAGAAATTAATAAGTAGAAATATAAATTATAAAATACTAGAAAATGAAAAAGAACATTTTGAGTTCAGTGGCTATTGCTGCTGTTGCTGCTTTGTCATTGGCATCTTGCAACAAGTCACAGCCTCAGGTTGAGGCTAAATCAGAGACTAAGGCTTCTACGGGGTTGAAGGTTGCATACGTTGAGGTTGACTCAATCATGACTCAGTATACCTTTGCTAAGGAGTATTCTTCTATCTTGGAGAAGAAGGGTCAGAATATTCAGGCTACTATCGCACAGAAGGGGCAGCAGTTGCAGGCTGCTGCTGCTAATTTCCAGCAGAAGATTCAGCAGAACGCATATACTCGTGAGCAGGCTGAGGCTATTCAGGCTGGTCTTCAGAAGCAGAACAATGACCTTCAGGGATTGCAGCAGCGTTTGAGCAATGAGTTTGCTGCTGAGCAGGACAAGTATAACAAGGCTCTCCACGACAGCATTGCCAACTATCTCAATAGATATAACAAGGAAAAGAAGTATAGCATCATCTTCTCTAAGAGTGGTGATAACCTGCTCTATGCTGATAAGGTTTTGGATATTACCAACGAGGTGATTGCTGGCTTGAACAAGGCTTACAAGGGTAAGTTGAAGGGTGCAGAGAAAACTCCTGCTAAAAAATAAACAATATGCTTCGTAACGAAAGATATAATTTTATATTGAATCACTTCAGAGATGCGCTGCCGAATGTGACTACCGAGTTGCAATTCGGTAGCGCATTTCAGCTTCTGGTGGCTACCTTGCTTTCGGCCCAATGTACCGATAAGCGTATCAATATGGTTACTCCGGCTCTTTTTGCCCGTTATCCCGATGCTCTGCACATGGCGCAGGCGAGTGAGGAGGATATTTATGAACTGATCAGTTCCGTCAGCTATCCCAATGCCAAGGCAAAGCATCTTGCCCAGATGTCCCGTCAATTGGTGGAGATGTTTGGGGGCGAAGTGCCTGAGGCGACTGATGATCTGGTGAAGTTGGCTGGAGTGGGGCGCAAGACTGCGAACGTGATTCGTGCCGTATGGTTCGGCTATGCTACGATGGCGGTGGATACGCATGTCTATCGTGTGAGCCATCGTATGGGATTGGTGCCCCGCACGGCAGATACGCCTCGCAAGGTAGAGGATTATCTGATGAAGCATATTCCTGCAGAGGATATTCCGAATGCTCATCATTGGATTCTGCTGCATGGCAGATATATCTGCAAGAGTGCCAAGCCGCTTTGTGATAAATGCTTTTTCAATGAGCATTGCCCTAAACTATTAAAGGACAGTAAACTTTAGGTAATAATTAGTGAATAGTTAGTAGTGATAAGTTTGTTAATCACTACTAACTATTCACTAATTAAAGTTTTATGGTTTTATTCATCAGATAGTTATCCAGGATAACCATGGCTACCATTGCCTCTACTACTGGTACGGCTCTTGGCAATACGCATGGATCATGTCGGCCGCGGGCTGTAAGCTTGGTCGGATTTCCTTCCAAATCCACAGTGTCCTGTTCCATCAATAGGGTGGCTACAGGCTTGAATGCTACCCGGAAATAGATATCCTGACCATTGCTCAAACCGCCCTGGATACCTCCGCTATGATTGCTTCTGGTCGTGATGCGGGCTGCAACATCCTGGTTGATGGATTTATCTGCAGCCTGATTTGTATTTTCATCCTTCGGAACAAACACATCATTCTGTTCGCTTCCACGAGCGGTAACGCCAGCAAATCCCTCTCCATATTCAAAACCCTTCACGGCATTGATGCCGAGCATGGCTGCACCCAGTTGTGCATGGAGCTTGTCGAATTCCGGTTCACCCAGTCCCTCAGGGCATCCCTTGATTACGCATGTGATGATGCCTCCAATGGTATCACCGTCGGCTTTAACCTGGGCAATGAGGTTTTCCATCTCCTTGGCTTTAGCCTGGTCCGGACAACGTACCGGATTGTCTTCGATGGTGTTGAGGTCATACTGATGGTAATCTTTCTCCAAAGCGATGTTTCCCACCTGCGATGTGTAGGCAGTGATGCTGATGCCCAGCTGGCGGAGTGCCAACTTGGCAAGGGCGCCACCCACGCAGCGTGAGATGGTGATGCGGGCAGATGAGCGTCCGCCTCCACGATGGTCTCTGATGCCATACTTCTCGTTGTAGGTGAAGTCGGCATGTGATGGGCGAAACAGACAGCGCATGTTCTCATAGTCTTGAGAATGCTGGTTCTGGTTTCGTACTTCAAAGCCGATAGGTGTTCCCGTTGACTTTCCCTCGAAGACACCACTTAGAAATTCCACCTTGTCTGCTTCCTTTCGGGCAGTAGTAATGTGACTTTGTCCAGGGCGTCGACGATTCAGTTCGCTCTGGATAAAGTCCATGTCTATGTCAATGCCAGCAGGGAAACCGTCGATGACGCCTCCTACAGCTATGCCGTGACTCTCTCCGAAAGTGGTGAGAGTGAAAAGATTGCCAAATGTATTCCTCATTGTCCTATGTATGATATAGAGGCTCGTTCTTCCCATGATGATAGGGTAGGTAAGCCTCATGAGTTGATATGAAGAGCGGCTATCCCAATTTTGCTTGAGACAGCCGCTATGGTTTATTCTCAAATATTACTTGTTGCAATCGCAGCCGCCTTCGCAGTTGCCGTCCTTGCAGTCGCCACCACAGTTGTCGCAACCGCCACCGCAACCACCAGCTTCACCGCTGATCATCTGAGCCATCTTAGCGATTTCCTCAGCTGTTGCTTCACGGCTTTCCAATACCTGACCGCAGAAGTTGAGCTTCAAACCTGCCAATGGATGGTTGAGGTCGCATGTAACCTTCTCGTCGGTGATATTCTTAACGACAGCATTGAAGTGGTTGCCGTCCTCGTTCTGCAATGGGATGATGGCACCAACCTGTACGTGCTGAGCATCAAACTGGCCATTGACTGTAAAGATCTGCTTGTCGAGATCGAGTACGCGCTCGTCATAGTGGAGGCCATAAGCCTGCTCTGGCTCCAGCTCAAAGTCGAACTCCTCGCCCTTTTCAAGATTTACCATCTTCTCTTCGAATGCTGGCAATGTTACGCCCATGCCGCTGATGAAGATGAAAGGACGCTCGTCTGTTGTACGCTCGATGAGCATTTCTTCACCGTTATCACCTTTAGTTACATCGTAGAGTGCATAAGACACTACAATAAATTTGTTCTTGTTGTTTGATTCCATTATTATTTATGTTTTTATTTTATCTTGTTTTGATACTATTACCTATTTTATATATATAGGCAATATGATTTTATTTTTTCTTATTCATGCGTTGGCGTCTTTGAATGCTGACGCTTTTCACCATTTCCATGCGCTCCAGATAGATAGGACGCCATTTGTCTATGATGTCTTGCAGGCTCTTGCTCTTTTGGGATAGTTCTGCATATTCATCACCTTCTGTCTGATTTGCCTTTTTCAGTTCAAGCATGCGGGCGATGAAATGCTTCTGCTGTTCTTCGGCTGCCTTCAGTTGGCTGCCGAGTTTTTCCAAGCTTTCCATAAATGCCAGTGCCTTGTCTATATGTGTCTGTTGTTCCATTTCTTCTTTAATTGTTGCTTAACTTCTGCAAAGGTACAAATAAATATTGGGATATGGAAGAGAAATCAAGGAAATTTTCCTCTCCACCTTAATTATTTTGAGCCATCTTACAATTTGTTAGCTAAAATCTGTAAAAAATTACTTTCTGCTCCTGGTTTTAGACTGCTCTTGTTGATTTATGTCAAATAATAAACGGATTTTTGAAAAAAAACAAATAAATGTTTGCGCACACAGCAGAAAGTTCGTATCTTTGCAGCGTCTTAAAGAAATAAGACTATAGGATAATGTTTAACAAGAGTTCTCTGGAAACGGAGCAATTAGGATATCTGCTCCATGAGACTCGTAAAGTAAAGAAAGGTAAAAAGATTATGAAGAAGATTATGATTTTAGCAGTAGCATTGTTGAGTATGACAACTACTTTTGCAGCAGAAGAGGCTACAAACGCAACAGCAGCTTACAACATGAACATCAAGATGGGTAGCTTGGCTGATGCATTGTCACTTAATATCGATCAGGTTGATGCTGTTTCTGACGTTCACAAGAACTTCACAGCAGACATGATGAATGCTGCTTCTGCATCTAAGGAGGATCGTGCAGCTATGATTGACAAGGCTGTCATCAAGGATTTGAAGTACATGCACAGCATCCTCAACAATACACAGTATCGCAAGTACGTGATGCTTTTGAATGCTACACTCATCAACCGTGGTTTGAAGTAATCACGCAGGTGTAGATTCAAGAATCAAAATAGATTGAGAGAGAGATTTTAATAGAAACTGCAGGTTGGATTTCATATCTGACTTGCAGTTTTTTTATTGTCTGCGTTTGAAAACTCTGGGTTTTTCCGGGATATCTCTGTGAAATAAATCCGTATCTCTGTGTTTTTCACTCCGTATCTCTGTGATATAAATTCATATCTCTGTGTATTCTATTCAGAAATGCGCAGTTTTCTTGTCCTGATTCTGTATATTCCGGAAACTATCGTATGTTTATCTTTTTTCAGATACCTACTATTAGGTAATAGTGAAAACCCCCATTTTTAGGTATTGCACATTCAGAGAAAAAGTAGTACCTTTGCAAACGAAAACAAGAAGATGTTTGAAACTTAAGATATATTCGGTTTATTGTGACTTTTAGATAGAATAGTTACTTATCAGAAAAATAAGAATCTTGTTCGCTAATAGAAATAATTCATAATGTTTTTGTACAATATGTAGAAAGGGCTGCCTGTGAAGGTAGCCCTTTTCTGCTTTTGTCCTATTTTACATATCTCAGTATCTCCTTGCTTTTTCTGCTTTTTTTTGCCGGAAGGGGCATGAAGCCCTCGGTAAGTCCGGTTTTCTCTGTCATCGCCTGGAATACTGCTGCCGCATAGCCGGAAAGCTTCAGCGTCTGCAATTCCTCATTGATGGCATCCTCATCATAATTATCGGCATATAATAAGGTATGCAGGCTGTCCAGATAGTTCTGTGGAATGTTCTGGTGAGGCATACGACTCTTTATCTGCAGGATTTGAGCGATGATAGGTTCCTTGGTCTGTGCTGCAATCATTTCTGCCTTGTGCTGTTCAAAACCGGAAAGGGTAGAGATGTTGGTGTCTGCCCAGTTGTCCAGCATGGCGCCTTCTGATGTGAGATGACTGTAACCGAAATATCTGATCAGGGCGATGTTCTTGTTCCAACCCAGCTGGGCGAGATAGTTCTTCTCCATCGGTGTTGTGGCGATGACGAGATCAGCTTTTTGATACATCGTCTTCTGATACACGAGCGACTGGAGGCTGCGCTTGAGGTGAGGATTCTTCCGGTTTCGTTCAGAGATGTCTCCGAGTGGACACACCATGTATGGAATGCCCATCTTGCGTGATTTTCCGGCAAGCTGTGCTCCCTGCATGGTCCATGCTCCCAATATCATAACGATGTCGGCATCTGCCAGATTGTGGGTGATGTCGAGCTTTTTGCCAAGTGCTTCAATGTATGGGAGGTACATTTTCAGCGTCTTCTTCTGTTTAGCTATATACAAATATACTTTCATGGTTGTGTCTTTTTAAAATCCTTTAATTCAGATTTTCCTCTTG
The DNA here is from genome assembly GCF_050313615.1 of Prevotella sp. SGI.167. Lineage (NCBI taxonomy): Bacteria > Pseudomonadati > Bacteroidota > Bacteroidia > Bacteroidales > Prevotellaceae > Prevotella > Prevotella sp. SGI.167. Next base: position 21,814 of record NZ_JBNPLT010000012.1, read on the forward strand.
TAATCTATTTCCCGAAATCTATTTCTCCGGTATCTTACAGCTTATGGCTGGTGAAGTCATTCTTGTCTGCACGCCAATATCTTATCTTGTTGGCGAGGTTTCTCCAGATGATTCCATATTCATAGAACGGCAACTTGATGCTGTTCATCTCATCGTCGAAGTGCCTGATGGCCTTGATGGCAATGATCATGCGGAGCAGGAAGAGCAACAGGAGAGCGAAGCCGGCTATTCCCGTTAAGAGCCAATCCTGCGTGATGATGGCGAAAGCTAATACTGCAATAGAAGCAATGAGGCTGAGATGAGGGAAGAGATGATCGAAGAACATCAGAGTACGCATCGATTTCGCCCTATCTAAACTCTTTCGTGATGACAGGTGATAGAGGTGGGCGTTGTGCCATGACTTGTTGGTTGGTTCGTCACGGACCAGCCAGGCATCGCTATCCAATACTACAGCTGTTTCTCCCAGTTGTCCATACTTGTTGACAAGGAAATCATATTCTCCACGTACATACTCCAGGTTGCCCTGGTAGCCTTGTTCCTGCATGAACTGGCTCTTGCGGAAAGCTACGTTTGGCATGTGGCTGCGATAGCCATAAGAGTGCTGGGCACGTCTTAACAGATAGAATGCCTTGCGTATGCTGTCGAAGCGGCGGACTCCTTTGGTTTCTTCATCCAGTTCTACATAGCCCAGGACCAGATTGCATGATTGACAGAAGTGTTGAGACATGGCTGTCAGCCAATTGTCGTTCTTTGGCTTGCAGTTTGGCTCGGTGAGGATGATCCATTCATACTTGGCTGCTTTTACACCGAGCGTAATCTGCAATTTCTTGCGGCTCATATAGCGGGAACTCTCAGGAATGTATGTATAATACAGATGAGGATTCTCTGCAGACAAGCGCTTGAGATAGTCCTGGGTTTCTGCATCTGTGCTTTGGCAGACTACGATGACCTGATAATCGGCAGCGTATTGCTGCTTGAGGAACAGCGGGAGGTTGCGTTCCAGTTCGGGCAGATTATCATGAGCGGTAATAATTACTGTTATCGGTTCTTTGGATACCGGAGTATCTTCCTCATTTTCCTCTGTTTTAGGAAAACGCAGCGAGCGCAGGAATGGGTTTATCAGCGATCCGAGAATCGCCAATAAAACCACTGCTGCGCCAGCTATAATAGTTGTTAAACTAATTGTCATCATTTCTTTTTCTCGTATTTCTTATGCTTTTGCCCTTCTGGGGGCATACGGCATTTGACTTTAAAAGTCTTCAGTGATGTAACCCTTTGGCAACTGACGGCAATTGTACTGACTCGCCATAATCTCACCGTAAGCGCCGGCAGAGCGGAGAGCGATGAGGTCGCCGCGATGGGTCTTGTTCAAGTCGGTTGCCTTAGCGAATACATCGCTTGATTCACAGATAGGGCCTACCACATCGTATGTCTCCATAGGTTCATCGCTGGAGATATTCTCGATTTTGTGATATGCCTGATAGAGGGCAGGGCGAATCAAATCGGTCATTCCGGCATCAACGATGGCGAACTGCTTGGCTGTACCCTGTTTGATGTAGAGGGTCTTGGTGATGAGGCTTCCCATCTGACCTACTACGGCACGACCTAACTCGAAGTGGAGTTTCTGACCATCACGCAACTTCAACTTCTTGGCGTATGTATCAAAGTAATCCTTGAAGTCTGGGATTGGTACACGGTTAGGGTGGTTATAATCGATGCCCAGGCCACCACCTACGTTGATGTTCTTAACCACGATATGATGAGCTTCCAGCTGGTTCTGCAACTCGTTGATTCGGTTGCAGAGAGCCTCGAAGTCACCCATGTCAAGTATCTGACTACCAATGTGGAAGTGAAGTCCCAGGAACTTGATGTTCTTCATTTTTGCAGCTTCCTCGATGACGCTCTCCATATCGCGCATGGCGATACCGAACTTGTTCTCTGCCAGACCGGTTGTGATGTTGGCATGAGTATGAGCGCCCACATCAGGGTTGATGCGGAAGCAAACCTGAGCTATCTTATTCTGTTTTTCTGCAAGTTCGTTAATAATCTCAAGTTCCGGAATGCTCTCTACATTGAAGCAGAAGATGCCCTTCTCCAGACCGAGATTGATTTCCCAATCACTCTTGCCTACACCTGCATATACAATCTTGCTGGCAGGGAAACCTGCCTTGATGGCAGCCTGAATCTCTCCTCCGCTCACGCAGTCGGCTCCTAATCCTGCCTGACAGATGATGTTGAGCACCTTAGGATTGGCGTTTGCCTTCACGGCATAGTGAACCTCAAATCCCGGATGTTTGCCAGCCTCTTCGTTGATGGTCTTCAAGGTTTGGCGCAACACATTGGTGTCGTAATAGTAAAATGGAGTCTGTATCTCCTGAAATTTGTCTATCGGAAATGTTCCTTTCATTTCGCTTAGTTTTAAATTAAAATTTTATTATAGTCAAATTAGAAATCAAACGAAGAGTGGACAGGAATCATTACATACGAATTCTCCACTCTTCACTCTTCGTTCTTCACTGTTATATTACTTCTCGAACAATACCTTGCTCAAGTTCTGTAATGCCTGCTTCTTGTCTCTTTCCTTGATGAGGAATGAGATGTTGTAGTTGCTGCCACCGTATGAAACCATGCGGATAGGGATATTCTTCAATGCATCGGTTGCGATGGTCTCGAAGCCTACATTGCTCCAATCCAGGTCACCAACAACGCAGATGATACACATGTCTGCATCTACGGTAACAGTACCATACTTCTTCAGCTCATTGACGATGTCGTTGAGGTGAGTGTCGTTGTCGATACTCATGCTCACGCCTACCTCTGAGGTAGCAATCATGTCGATTGGAGTCTGGTAGCTCTCGAAGATTTCAAATACCTTGCGCAGGAAACCTGTGGCGAGCAACATGCGGCTACTCTTAATCTTGATAGCTGTGATATTGTCTTTGGCAGCAACAGCTTTGATCTTGCCACGAACGATGACGTTGTCGATGATGGTACCGTCAGCCTTTGGATCCATGGTGTTCTTCAAGCGTACAGGAATGCCGGCATACTTAGCTGGCTGTACGCAGGTAGGGTGGAGAATCTTTGCACCGAAGTAAGCCAACTCGGCAGCCTCTTCAAAGTTAAGCTGGCGAACAGCTTCTGTGTGCTCAACTATACGAGGGTCGTTATTGTGCATACCGTCGATATCTGTCCAAATCTGAATCTCCTCAGCCGGGAGAGCTGCACCGATGAGTGATGCTGTGTAGTCGCTACCACCACGCTGGAGGTTGTCTATCTCACCGTAAGCATTGCGGCAGATGAAGCCCTGGGTGATGTAAATCTGATAGCCCTGGTTCTCCTCCATGAGAGCGGCAAGCTTTTCCTTGATGTACTGTGGATCTGGCTCAGCATTCTTGTCTGTGCGCATGAAATCCAATGCGTTGAGCAATACTGCCTTTACGCCCTGTTCCTTCAAGTAGTTTACAACCATGTTGGTGCTCATCATCTCACCTTGAGCTACGATGCTCTTCTCCTCGAAAGAAGTGAAGAGATCCTTGGTAAATGAGCGGAGATAGTTGAACTCTCCCTGCAGGAACTCACGTGTGGTCTGTTTCATCTCATCTGTAGAGTAGAGCTCTTCCACGTGCTGCATGTATTTCTTCTCCAAGTTGTTGATTACCTCGTTTGCACCCTCTGGGTTCTTCTTGTAAAGATAGTCAGAGATCTCAACGAGAGAGTTTGTTGTACCGCTCATCGCAGACAATACGATGAAAGTTGGTTCACCTGATTCTGTAACCAAAGAGGCTACTCCCTTCATGCGCTCTGGTGAGCCTACAGAAGTACCTCCGAATTTCATTACCTTCATAGTCGTAATATTTTAATAATTTATAATTTACATTTCATTTAATTCTCCTCGCCATCTTCAGTGAGGTCGATGTGATTGTATTCTTTTGTTACGTCGCGTAAAATTCCGTCTTTGCAGCGATATACGATACCTGGGAATTTGTCAAGCATCGGGATGTTGTGAGTTGTCATCACTACGGCGGTGCCTTGTTTGGTGATGTCTTTCAGCAGACTCACAATGTTGGTGGCAGTCTCTGGGTCGAGATTGCCCGTAGGCTCATCTGCGATGATAATCTTAGGATTGTTGAGCAGAGCTCTTGCTATAGCCACACGCTGCTGCTCACCGCCAGAGAGTTCATGAGGCATCTTGTCGATTTTATCTATCATGCCAACCTCGTTGAGAACTTCCTCAATGCGCTGGGTGATTTCTTTCTTTCCCTTCCATTTAGTTGCCTTGAGCACGAACTCAAAGTTCTTGCGGACTGTGCGGTCGTGGAGCAGCTGGAAGTCCTGGAAGATAATGCCCAGTTCTTTGCGTAATGCTGGTATTTCCTTGCGCTTGATGGTCTTGAGGTCTCTACCGAGGATTTCTGCTTTCTCGGTTTCGCCTTCTACTAGATCAAGCTCGCAATAAAGAGTCTTTAAAAGAGAACTCTTACCAGATCCCACTTTACCGATAAGGTAAGCAAACTCGCCTTCATCAATATGGAAATTGATGTCCTTGAGGATGCATTTGTCGGCTTGGTATATGCTTACATTTTGATAATCTATTAACATCTCCTAATTTTTTCTCTTTGTTATTGGTTTATTTCATCTCGCCCTTGCTTTTGGCTATGCGGCGTTTCTTATCCCATTCCGGGTCGTGGCGCATCTGTAATTCCTTCACTACATCTTCTATGCTCAAGCCCTTGCTGGTGAGCAATACGATGAGATGGTAGAGGAGGTCTGAACTTTCGTAGATGAGCTTTTCGTCATTGCCGTTTGTGGCTTCGATGATAGTCTCAACTGCTTCTTCTCCAACCTTTTGTGCCATTTTGTTAACGCCTTTCTTGAAAAGACTTGTTGTATAGCTGCCTTCTGGCATCTCTTCATGGCGCTTATCAATGAAGTCTTGAAGTTCTGACAGGAAGAGAATCGGATTCAGAGTGTTCTCTTCTGCCCAGCAAGTATCTGTACCCTTGTGGCAGGTAGGTCCGTCTGGATGTACCTTTACCAATAAGGTGTCGTTATCGCAATCGTTCTGGATGCTGACGAGGTTGAGGAAATTTCCTGATGTCTCGCCTTTTGTCCAAAGGCAGTTTCTGGAGCGGCTCCAGAAGGTTACCTTCTTTGTTTCTATGGTTTTATCGTATGCTTCCTTGTTCATGAAGCCAAGCATCAAGACGTTTTTGGTTACTGCGTCCTGGATGATTGCCGGAACAAGTCCACCCATTTTTTCAAAATCTATTTCCATTGTATCTTGTTTAAACAGGTTATTTTCTTTTTATATTCTCACGTTGATACCTTCTTCTCTCAAGTAGTGCTTGAGGTCAGGAATGGCGATTTCGCCAAAGTGGAAGACGCTGGCTGCCAAGGCTGCATCAGCTTTTCCTAATGTGAATGCATCACGGAAATGCTCCATCTTGCCTGCGCCACCTGATGCGATGATTGGGATACTTACCTCTTCGGCCAGTCGGGCAAGAGCTTCGTTGGCAAAACCTTGCTTTACGCCGTCATGATCCATACTGGTGAAGAGAATCTCGCCAGCACCGCGGTCGGCTACTTCCTTTGCCCAGTCGAACAAGCCAAGTTCTACCCGTTCTCGGCCACCCTTCACGTAGCAATGCCATCCATCTGCATCCAGGCGGGCATCAATGGCGCATACGCAAACCTGAGAACCGTAATGATTGGCTATCTCATTGATGAGTTCAGGATGTCGGATGGCAGCACTGTTGATGCTCACCTTGTCGGCTCCCGCATTCAATAGACGATCAACGTCTTTAAGCTCGTTGATGCCACCGCCCACAGTAAATGGAATGTTGATTTCGGCAGCCACACGAGTCACCATATCGGTAAAGGTCTTGCGCTCTTCGAAGCTGGCAGTAATGTCGAGAAAGACGAGTTCGTCGGCTCCAGCATCGCTATAGGCTTTACCCAGTTCTACTGGATCGCCTGCACTACGGAGGTTGACGAAGTTGGTACCCTTTACTGTCTCTCCGTTCTTGACATCGAGGCAAGGGACGATTCGTTTTGCCAAGCCTTTTTTACTTTGAACTTTGAACATTGGACTTTGAACTTTATGATTACTTAACTCCTAGCTAATCACTAATCACTAACAACTAATCACTAACAACCAGCTTTTCAATATTGATTTTACCCTCGTAGAATGCTTTTCCAAAGACTACGGCAGGAATGCCAGTGGCTTCCAAAGCCAGTATGTCTTCATTGCAGCTTACACCGCCAGAAGCGATGAGATGCAACTGAGGATAGGTTTCCATAACCTTTTTATATAGGTCGATGGCTGGACCCTGTAAGGTTCCGTCCTTGCTGATTTCCGTGCAGAGTACGTAGCGCACTCCTTTATCAATGTACTTCTTGAGGAATGGAAGAAGGTCTTCTGAAGAATCTTCTTTCCAGCCATTGATGGAAATCTTGCCGTTTCTTACATCGGCTCCCAGAATGAGTTTATCTGCTCCATACTTGTCCAGCCATTCCATAAAAAGGTCGGGATTGGTCACGGCGATACTACCCACTGTTACCATCGTTGCCCCAGCGGCAAAAGCCTTCTCTATATCTTCCTCGGTCTTGATGCCACCGCCAAAATCAACCACAAGATTTGTCTCTGCAGTGATGGCTTTCAGTACGGCATCATTCACGATGTGCTTTGATTTGGCACCGTCCAGGTCTACTACATGAAGTCTCTTAAATCCCAGACTTTCAAATTGTTTAGCCACTTCGGCAGGATTATCATTGTAGACTTTTTTCTGGTCGTAGTCGCCCTTGGTAAGTCTGACACACTGACCATTAATCAAGTCGATGGCTGGAATTAATTCTATCATATTTCTTTTATCTCTAAGAAGTTCTTTATAATCTGTTCTCCCACCTTGCTGCTTTTTTCCGGATGAAATTGGCAAGTGAAGAAATTGTCTTTGTGGAGCGATGCGCTGTAGGGAAGAATATAATCTGCCTTGGCGATTGTCTCCTCGCAGAGAGGTACATAATAACTATGTACGAAATAAGAGTAGGGATGTGATAAGGCATCTGAAATGACTTCGTCTGTTTCGTCAATTCTGTTGCTGAATCCCCTATAAAGGTCTGTTTTCAAATCGTAAATCTCATTCCATCCCATAGCTGGCACTTTGTCTTCATGCTTCTGCGGTTGAAAACGCTTTACATCTACATCAAAGATGCCGATGCAGTCTACATTGCCTTCCTCCGAGTGACGGCACAACAGTTGCTGCCCTACGCAGATGCCCAGGACGGGTTGTTTCAAGTTTTTTATCACTTGATCCAGTTTGTGTGCCTTTAGATAATCCATGGCTTCTCTAGCTTGACCTTGTCCCGGGAAGAGTACACGGTCTGCTTTCTGAAGTATTTCGGCATCATCGGTGAGCATAGGCTCAATCCCTAAACGCTTCATGGCGTTGACTACCGAATAGATGTTTCCGGCATTGTATTTTACGATTGCTACATCCATAACCTAACGTGTTTCTAATTTTCAGTTGCAAAGGTACATATTTTCTTTCAATTTAAAGAAAATATTAGCAAAAAGATTACGGAAACAAGGAAAATTCTTGCAGATAGTTAGTAAAAGGGACAGAAAAACCGTCTTTATTATCACCATTCGGGATAATAAAGACGGTTTTTCTTTCATTTTATCTTGTCTTCTATTTTTTCTTTTATTTTTCTTCGCTATCAGCCGTTCTGAGAATGATACTCGTTGCTCCGATGGTGAAGAGGGTACCGTCTTCGATGACACGTCGTTCACGGTCGCCCAATATCTCATTGTCTACGAAGGTTCCTGTATAGCTTGGACCATCGCGGAGAACGTACTTTAAACGTCCTTTTTTGTCGCGGCTGACATTGATGACGCAGTGGTTCATGTCTACGCTAGGGTCTACAGTCTCAATAGGACAGTTGATGCCACTGTTTTTCATGTATCTGCCAATTACATTATCACCCATTTGAAGTGGAATGACCTGCTTGTATGCGAATACGTTCTCGATAACTACGATAGAACCCACGCCGTTTTCATTGGCATTTTCATCTATAGTCTCTTCCTTGCGGGTTTCGCGAAGTTTGGATACACCCATGCGGATTCCAAACTGTTTGTTGCAGTTTGGGCAAACGAAGACGAGGCTTTGACCTGCTTCATACTTGGTTTCATCGAATGTGATGAAATTATCGCATTTCGGGCAGCGTACTCTTTTCATATGTTTTTTTCTTTATTTCTTTTGTTTCTTGATTATTCCTTTACTTTTGTAATCCAGCCATCCGTGAACTCCTCATAGCTGTGTAAGCGATTGAGAGCTGTATATGCCTCATTTTCTGTGCTGTACGATCCGTAGATTACTTTTACATTGGTATCGGTGATAAGTACTCGAGCTTCCTTGAACCCCTTGTTCTGTAAATATTCTGCGTATGTGGCAGCATTGCGCTTGGTAATACGGCTAGCCAGTACAATGCTGTAATAGGCAGAAGATGTGGTGGTTATTTCGCTGTCCTGGGTCATCTTGCCAGTATTGGCGGCAGGGGTTTCTGCAGCCTGAACATTGTTGGCTAATACCAACTCGTGGGCAGGCTGTGTCAATTCCTTAGGCATTACCTTGGTAAGCATACCTGTGTCGATTTGACTCTTCTGGACATTAGAAGTGCCTAATGGGGTAGAAAGTGTGAAAAAAGCAATGATGGCGATGCAGGCTGCAGCTATATTGCGAAGCCAACTCTTTCGGATACTGATAAATTCTGTACTTGAGTTCTCTTCTTCCTCTTCTTCGTTGATGAATACGGAGTTGTTGGCAGAGACAATGTTTGCCTCTTTCTTAATGTCGGAACTCTCTCTCTGCTGAGCAGGCTTGTATTCGTCTGCAGTCATCTCAACGACTGTAGTATGTTCGGCTGTTTCCGTATTCGAAATCTGTGCGAGTGGAAGCATGTCGAAACCGCCTAAACCATACAGCTCAGGTGTTAAGATGCCAGCTTCACAAGGTTCGAAAGTATAATTGCCGGTTTCATTCAATATGATGGTGCCGATATCGTTGAGTTCGAATCTGCCTGTATTCTCCAATGTCTGTTTGATTTCTGCAACTTCATCTGCAATACGGTTCAGCGCTTCTGGGTAGCTGATGTCATATGTTTCTACGTATGAAAGTGCGAGCAGAGAATCGTTCATTGTGAGCTGTGGATTAAAGCCAATGGTTCTCTGCGGTGGCAAAAACATGTTGTCTCTGCCATCGTAACGTGCATCTACATGATGAGCCATGAAGCCACCAAACTCTGGGACAATCACGCAATCGTTGCTCAAAAGTAGGATCTCTATATGTCTTTTTAGTTCATTCACGTTTGCAAAGGTAGCTATTTTTTCGGAAAAGACCAACGGTTTTTGAAGAAAATTTTATCCGGAATGATAAAAAGTTCTAATTGTTTTGTCATTCCGAGAAAAAACATTATCTTTGTGCCTAAAAAATAAATAAGGTATAATGGAATATACAGAAACAGAAATCGATGGCGTTTGGATTATCCAACCTAAGGTTTTCAATGATGCCCGAGGTTATTTCTTCGAGGCATGGAAACAGGCAGAGTTTGATGAGCATATAGGTCATCATGTGGAATTTATACAAGACAACGAGTCTAAGTCTAGTTTCGGTGTGTTGCGCGGACTTCATTATCAGAAAGGTGAATTCTCACAAGCTAAGCTGGTACGTGTTATCAAAGGCAAGGTTCTGGATGTTGCCGTTGATTTGCGCCGGAGCAGCAAGACTTTCGGTAAAAATATAATGGTGGAATTGAGCGAGGATAATAAGCGCCAGTTCTTTATTCCTCGTGGCTTTGCCCATGGATTCCTTGTGCTCAGTGAGGAGGCTGTTTTTACTTATAAGGTTGATAACGTCTATGCACCGCAGCATGAGGCTAGTATCAGGTGGAATGATGAAACCGTAGGTATATCTTGGCCTATAGAGGGCGAAAACGTTGTACTCTCAGATAAAGACCTCAATAAGGCAAAGGCGTTTGAGGAGGCTGATTATTTTGAGTAATATTAAATTTAACATGAAACAAGCATTTAACATTTTGTTGTTGGTATGCTTCCTGATGGGGGTGGCTGCATGTGGACAGAAGTCTGAAAAAGAACAGCCTGAACAAAAGGAGGATACTACTGCCAAGAAGCTGTTGCAGGGTATTTGGCTTGATGGAGATGACGAGGATAATGTTGTCTTCCGGGTTAAAGGTGATACAATCTATTATCCTGATTCTACCAGCCAGCCTGTGTACTTTTACATTCTGGGTGATACGCTCGTGATGAAAGGAGCTAATCTGAGCAAGTATCCTATCATGAAGCAGGCTGCACATATTTTCCAGTTTAAGGTTCAGAATGGTGATATTGTCAAGCTTGTCAAGACTGATGATCTATCTTATCTGCAGCAATTCTCTCATGAACAGCCTGTGACACTTAATCAGAACAAGCTTGTAAAGCGTGATACGGTTGTGAATGCTGGAGATGAGAAATTGCATCTGTATGTACAGGTGAATCCTACAACTTTCAAGGTCTATAAGAGCAACTACAACGATGATGGGGTAGAGGTTGATAATGTTTACCATGATAATATCGTAAATGTAAATATCTATCAAGGCTCCCGCAAGATTTTTGGTCGAGATTTCCGCAAGGAGGATTTCAAGGAGCAGGTCCCTCATGAGTTCTTGAAGCAATCGATATTGAGTGATATCGTGTTCAGAAAGGTTGATGCTGATGGCGTTCATTATAGAGTGGTGCTGGCGATGCCGGATAGCAGTATGAGTTATCAGGTGGAAATCATCATTTCGCGTGAAGGTAAAATGACAATCCGGAAAAGCTAAGCTGTTTTTCGGGAAAGATAGAAAGAAGTAATAAACCTATATATGATAAAAGGGAATTTGCAAATGAGCAAATTCCCTTTTATCGTTTAATTGAAGAAGCCAAGCAGGGCTCCTGCTGCTACGGCAGAACCGATAACTCCTGCAACATTAGGGCCCATGGCGTGCATGAGCAGGAAGTTGTGGCGGTCGTACTCCAAACCGAGGTTGTTACTGATGCGGGCGCTCATTGGCACGGCACTCACGCCGGCGTTTCCGATGAGCGGGTTCAGCTTCTTGCCCTTTGGCAGGAAGAGGTTCATCAGTTTCACGAAGAGGATACCGCTGGATGAAGCGATGATGAATGCCAGGGCACCGAGGGCGAAAATCTTGATGGTATTAAGTGTCAGGAACTCCGATGCCTGAGTGGAGCATCCCACGGTAAGTCCGAGCAGCATCACCACGATGTCATTCAGGCTGCTACCTGCCGTCTTGGCAAGTCGGGTAGTCTTTCCGCTTTCCTTCAGAAGATTTCCAAAGAAGAGCATGCCGAGCAATGGAAGTCCCGATGGTACGATGAAGGTTGTGAGCAGCAAACCTACGATAGGGAAGAGAATCTTCTCGGTCTGCGATACCTGGCGGGCTGGCTTCATCTTGATGATACGCTCTTCCTTGGTGGTGAGCAGACGCATCAATGGAGGCTGGATTACTGGCACCAATGCCATGTAGGAGTAGGCACAAACGGCGATGGCTCCCATCAGGTTAGGACTTAACTTACTGCTCAGGAAGATGGCGGTAGGTCCGTCAGCACCACCTATGATGGCAATGCCGGCTGCCTGGTTGGGTTCGAAACCTAGCGCTAAGGCTATCATGTAAGCACCGAAGATGCCAAATTGGGCGGCGGCTCCAATCAGAATCAGCTTCGGGTTGGATATCAATGCAGAGAAGTCTGTCATCGCTCCGATACCCAGGAAGACGAGTGGGGGATACCAACCCTGCTTTACTCCTTGGTAGAAAATGTTTAATACTGAGTTGTCTTCGTACAGGCCAATCTCTAGTCCGGCATCTGCACGGAAGGGGATGTTGCCAAGAATGATACCTAGTCCGATAGGAACCAGAAGAAGCGGTTCGAAATCCTTCTTAATGGCAAACCAGATAAAGAGGGCTCCCACTACAATCATGGCGAGATTTCCTGCCGTGGCATTTGCAAAGCCAGTATAGGTCAGGAACTCATTGAAGTTTTGTATGATGAAATCCATAATTTACTTTGAACTTTGAAAGTTGAACATTGAACTTTATGATTAGTTTTCTTATTTGAAAGAGTAATCATAGTTGTTCCTGCTTTATCGCGTGTTAGGCGATAGTCACCAGTGTATCTCCTTCCATCACGGCATCGCCCTTGTTCACGTTGATGCTGGTGATGGTTCCGGAAGTCTCAGCCTCGATGTTGTTCTGCATCTTCATGGCTTCAAGGATCACGACGGTATCGCCAGTGTTAACCTTGTCGCCCACCTTCACCTTGATTTCATTGATGGTTCCTGGCAGAGGGGCTACTACTGGCTTGCCGGAGGCTGCAGCGGCAGGTTGGGTGGCTGCTGTTGTGGTTAATGCCGGTGTGGCTGTTGCGGTCGATGTGGTAGTCGGTGCTGATTCCTTTCGTTCTCCACTCAACTTCACTTTCTGCTTGCCAGCCTTCACAGGCAGTTTCATTTCCACTTCGAATGGGATGCCATTTACGGTTACGTTGGCGATATTGCCTTCTATATCTTGGATTTCGACCTCATAGTCGATACCTTTCACTGTATATTGATACTTCATATCCTTTGAATTTTGAACATTGAACTTTGAACTCTATGAAGTGTAAAGCTGTAGAATTGGCTTACCCCTCGGTCGCCGAACGTTGTTTCTTCACTCTTCACTTTTCGTTCTTTACTTAATATTATTAAATTTCGGAGCATTCCATCTTGTCTGTTTAGGTTTGATGGTAATGATGCCAGATTCCACATCATGTACATCCTCCAGATATTCCTTGAGGGCGAGTGAAATCACTGCCATATAAATTTCCTTATCGATTCCCTTGGTTTTCAGACCATCTTTCAGAATCACGTTGGTCTTATGACTCAGGTCTTGCGTTACCTCGATGGTCTTCTTACCCGTCTTATATAATAAGGTGGCATGCTTCTCTGTGGCGCGGGCAATGCGCTGTTTGTGTTTCATGTAGGCTCCGAATGCCCAGAATACGACGAAGAGCAGGGCGAGACAAGAGAATACAATTCCCATTGAAAGTACGGCTATGCCGATGCCGTAGGGGTCCTGCTTCTTTAGAAGCTGCGCCTTGCTCAAGCCTACGTGCTGTGGCAGATAGCCTGGAGTTATGGCACCTGCAATGGCTTTATCCCATGTCTTGAAATCCTGGCTCAACTTGTAGCTCTCGTCGGCTGCCAATATCGGCACACTTACGGAGTCTATCAGGTCGACGGCATTTCCATCATAAAGTGCAATCCAGTTGGTCTTCTTTTCCTGAAGAATAAGGTTGAGATGAAAAGGTCCCGTTTTGGCAGAATCCTTTGCCTTCCATTGATGCCCGTTACGGCCATCTTTGTACCAGGAACTGCTGTCAAAGATGATGATACTCTTCTTGCCCCCCAGTGTGGTTCGGGGTTCATTGTTCGGTAATGGACACATCAGTTGGCGGCGTAGTTCTGGCGACATTTTCTTGTCGAGAACCCTTCGGTCGGTGGTTAGGAACATACCACGCACATTATACGTGGTAAAGGAGGAATTGCTTAATTCCACCCATGATTTGTGCAGGCCGTACTCATCTACAAGATTTGTACGGTTGTTGGTCATCACCTCCGTAATACGGATGCTCTTGGCTCCTTGACTCCAAGTGGGCAAGGAAGTGAAGACTAGCATGGTTATCAAAAATCCCAATTTCTTCATACGCTTCTAACGTTTTATAGGGTTATTGTTTCTTGTTTCGAAATACTCTTTTATCATGTAGAAACTTCAGATGTTTCTATAGATTCATTAGGTTTATTTCTTGTGCTCAAAGGTACGAATAATTTCTGAAAAGGCAACAAAAAAGGTGCACAAATTTTTATCTTTGTGCACCTCTTTTATAATTTATAACTATTACTAGTTGTTTTGTTAACTTTTGTAAGCCTTTATCCTCCGCAGAAGAACAGCACAACAATCTGAGCTGTAAAGATACGGAGGAACATACTCAATGGATATACAGTAGAGTAACCTACGGCTGGAGCCTCCTTAGAGCATGATGCGTTGGCATAAGCCAATGCTGGAGGGTCGGTATAAGTACCGGCAAGCATACCCATGATAGTAAAGTAATTAAACTTAAACTTCAATCGAGCGATAGTACCGATGATGAGGATAGGAATGATGGTGATGAGGAAACCGCATCCCACATATTTCAATCCGTCGCCCTGTACCACTGTATCCCAGAATCCGGCACCAGCCTTGATTCCCACACTTGCCAGGAAGAGTACCAAACCTATTTCTCGCAGCATCATATTAGCCGAAGTTGTGGTATAGGTTACCAGCTTCATGCGATAGCCGAAACGGCCGATGAGGATAGCGATAATCAGCGGACCACCTGCGATACCCAATTTCAGAGGTACAGGCATGCCTGGAATAGCAAATGGGAGAGAACCGAAGATGATACCGACCATGATACCGATAAAGATGGTAGCGATGTTTGGTGCATCAAGGCGCTTCACAGAGTTACCCATAATTTCTGCTACACGGTTTACGTTCTCTTCTGGACCTACAACCAAGATTTTATCACCCACGTGGAAGTGGTGGTTTCTGCCAGCAAAGATGTCCATACCCTGGCGTGAGATACGGGTAACGTTTACACCGTATACACTGGAGAAGTGCATCTTACCGAGGGTCTTACCATTCATCTCTGGACGGGTAACGATGATACGGCGAGATACGAAATGTTGAACTTCATCCTTCTCGCGATCCCATTCTGCTTCTACTTCGGGACCGATGAAAGCCTTGATTGCTTCAGCATCTGCCTCTGCACAAACAACGAGCAACTCATCGCCAACCTCGAAATGTGTCTTGCTGTTAGGAATACTTACTACTCCGTCGTGGAGAATACGAGAGCAGACAATGTCTCGATTCAAGAACTCAGAAACCTCTCTCAAGGTTCTTCCAGTAATGTAAGCGTTCTCAACGCGCAAATGCATATTATGAGCCTTGGCATGAGGGTTAGCCGCGTCCTCATCGTTCAACTGCTGTTCCTCCTCATCTGTATCAATCTTACAGATGTACTTGATAAGGATGGTTGCACCGATGATACCAACTACACCGAGAGGGTAAGCGCAGGCATAACCGTTGGCGATACTAGGAGCGCCATTAGGGAAAACGCTGAGCAAAGCCTCGTTGGCGGCACCAAGACCAGGGGTGTTGGTAACGGCACCATAGAGCGTACCTACCATCATTGGCAGGTTGTTAGGATTGCTGGTGTCAAAAAAGAGGTAATAACATCCGAACATCACCAGGATGTTGAGCAAGATGGCAGAAGCCGACAACATATTGAGGGTTACACCACCTTTCTTAAAACTCTCGAAGAAACCTGGACCTACCTGCAAACCAATCATGAAGACGAAGAGAATCAATCCAAAGTCTTGTACGAAGGTGAGGATTTCTTTTGGGCCTGTAAAGCCTACATGTCCAGCCAAGATACCAGCAAAGAGCACGAAGGTTACACCCAACGAGATGCCGAAAATCTTGATCTTGCCTAGATAGACACCAATGGCAATCACTATTGCATAGAGTAGGGCGATGTGTGCCACTGACTCCGTATTGGTGAAAAGATTAATAATCCAATCCATGAATTTGATTTAAAATTTTAATTTTATAATGATTAAAGGGAATTTTGAAAGATCGATTGAGTCTGTTTGGTATCTTTTCTTATTAAGGTGTGTACCGGATATGGCTACCTTCGTTAGGATACCTATATCTGATAACTGAAAAATCGAGGACATCCGCAATGGGATGCCCCCGAACTATGTATATAGATACCTATTGATTACTTCTCAATAGCTGCTACACCTGGCAATACCTTACCCTCGATAGCCTCGAGGAGAGCACCACCACCTGTAGAGATATAAGATACCTGATCTGCCAAACCGAACTTGTTGATACAAGCTACAGAGTCGCCACCACCGATGAGTGAGAATGCACCTTCCTTAGTAGCCTCAGCGATTGCGTCAGCGATAGCCTTAGAACCACCAGCGAAGTTGTCGAACTCGAATACACCTGCAGGACCATTCCAGAGGATTGTCTTAGCGCCCTTGATAGCTGCAGCGAATGCCTTGCGAGTCTCAGGACCTGCGTCCATACCCTCCCAACCGTCAGGGATATTGTTAGATGGGCAAACCTGAGTGTTGCAATCGTTCTTGAAGTCGTCACCGCAGATAGAGTCTGTACCGAGTACGAGGTTTACGCCGTTCTCCTTAGCCTTCTTGATTACGTCAAGAGCAACGTCGAGCTTGTCATCCTCGCAGATAGACATACCGATCTTGCCGCCGAGAGCCTTAGAGAATGTGTAAGTCATACCACCGCAGAGAATCAGGTTGTCAACCTTAGTCAACAGGTTCTCGATGATACCAATCTTGGTAGAAACCTTAGAACCACCCATGATAGCTGTGAATGGGCGCTTGATGTTGCCGAGAACTGCGTCAACAGCCTTTACCTCTTTCTCCATCAAGAAACCGAGCATCTTGTGATCCTTTTCGAATGAATCTGCGATAACAGCTGTAGAAGCGTGCTTGCGGTGAGCTGTACCGAATGCATCCATTACATATACATCAGCATAAGAAGCCAACTTAGCAGCGAACTTCTTCTGGCGCTCCTTCATCTCAGCCTTAGCAGCGTCGAACTCAGGTGTACCCTTCTCTACGCCAACGGGCTTGCCTTCCTCTTCTGGATAGAAACGAAGGTTCTCGAGCAAGAGAGCCTCACCTGGCTTCAAGGCAGCAGCCTCAGCATCAGCGTTACCACAGTCCTTAGCGAACTTAACCTCTACACCGAGAGCGTCAGAAACGTTCTTTACAATCTGAGAGAGAGAAAGCTCTGGCTTAACCTTGCCCTTTGGCTTGCCCATGTGGCTCATCATGATGAGCGCACCGCCGTCAGCGAGAACCTTCTTCAAAGTAGGGAGGGCACCACGGATACGAGTGTCGTCTGTTACATTACCATTTTCATCCAATGGCACGTTGAAATCAACGCGTACGATTGCCTTGTGACCGGCAAAGTTAAAATTTTCAATCTTCATTTTTCCTAAATTTTATATTAGTTATTACTTAATTGTTTATTTCTCTTTTCTGAATTCCCGAGTAGATAGCTGCTTTTATTTGGAAACTTATCTGTATACAGACTGGTCCTTTCAGCACTGTTAATCTCGAGTCTTCCTTGAATTAAATATTTTTCAACTCAATGCGTAGGCAAAAGTAAGAAAAATAATTGGTATAGCCAAATGTTTGCCGACGTTTTAATCATTTTTTGTTCTAGATGGCAATGAATTGCAATATCTAGGTAGCAAAAAGCGTAACTGTGACGGTGCCAGTTACGCTTTTTGCCTTTTTTTCTTTTTGTATCGTTACTTCTTTTCGCTTTTCTTTTTCTTCTTCTTCAATCTGTTGATTCCAAAGAAGTCACGCCAACCGTTGAAGTCTTTCTTCATGATGAGACCGAGGCCTTGTGTGTTAAGACTGTTACGGGTAAAGTAACGGTCGTTTGTCTGGTTATACATTCGGATAGCCAAATTACCATTCGGGAAAATGAGGTATCTCATGTCAAAATCACCGATGAAACTCTGTGTGGCATTCGCATTGTCGCGATAGCCAAACTGACCATTGAACAACAGGCGGTTATTGAGTAGCTTGCCACTCAGGATGCCCTCATACTCGGCATTATTGAAGCCTTCGTCACCCGTAGAAATATTTGCACCGAAATTCCAGTTGTTACTCTTTACGACATTGGAAAGTACAGTGTTTATCTGTTGTGAGATGGTGCCGCTCAGAAGACTCTGCATGGCTAATGATGTCTGACTCTGTTGGGCAGCATCTTCGCTTGCCTGATTGTTGTTTGTCTGTGAATAGAAGCGGCCGATTCCTAAGAGGTAGAGTACCTGCTGGTTCATCTCTTCCTGTGAATTGATGATAGAGTAAATCATCTGTTTAGCATCGCTGTTTACTGTTGGCAAATCCATGGAGAAGTCTACTTTCGGAGATTCCGGTGTGCCTGTGATATTCATCAGGCAGTCTACACGGATGTTGTTGCTACTGAAAGATTTTCCTATGCTGAGGTCGCTCAGTGGTACACCGTTTACCGTGTATTTTGCCTGCAGATTGAGAGGCGCATTGTATGGATTTCCACCGAAGGCAATGGTTCCGCCATGCATGAATTCAAACTCCTTCTTGATAAGATTCTGGATTGTGAGTTTATACATGCCATGATCTACCACATAGTTGCCAAACATGTCGAATGCTCCTTTGTTATAGTAATTGGCTCTAATCACACCGTTTCCGTTCAGAGAGATATAGTCACCTGACTGCTCGTCCATAATGAGCTTCAGGGTGAGGTTCTGGTTGGTATTGACGAGGAAGTTTATGCGCATATCCGATGAGAAGTCGATGTCGTCATTATCTTCTTGATCCTTGAGTGTCATCTGCCTGTTGATACTGTCGGCAAGTTCCGGTACAATCTCATGCCAGTGTATAAAGCTCTTATCGCTGATGGCGTCAGGGCTGGCTACATTGTATACGAAGATACTTCCTTTTTCTGGTTCTGCATTGATGTCTATAATGGTTTCTCCGCTCTTGCCGTGAATGCCTACATCGCCTGTTGCATAAACCGTGCCATAGAAGGTGTTGTCTCCAAACTCATGGGTGTCATATCCCAGAAAATTACGAGTCTTCAGGTCAAGGTCGTAACTCAATTTGGTGAGGTGTTTATGGTGGATGCCGCCATTGACGATGGCAAAGTTGTTGTTGCGGTCGTAGATGGTATCTCCTTTTAACTGGATATCATCAGGAATGGCATGGGCACGCAGTCTGTTGAAAGTGTAGTCGGTATTCAGCTGCTTCATGTGCATCTTGCCATGTGCCACGATGTCGCCAACGAGGTTGATGTTGCTCAGATTGCCTACGACATTCAACTTTCCGTTGCCCCAAGCTTCTACGTTGTCCATAAAGCTGCCGCAGAAGTTCTCTATAAACTTCATGCTGGTTCCTCTTGCATCAATACCAAGATCTATATAATTGCGCTTAGGAGATACATAGCCGGCAATGAGGGTTTGGTGTTCTGGACCGTCATCTGCCACAGCGTTGATGTCAATCTGCTCCTGCTCCTTATTGTAGCATACATTGGCGTGCAATATACCCAACGGTCCATTCTCAAAGGTGAACTCCTTGACGTCCAGGTGAGCTTGTGCGTCAGGATCGTTTAAAATGCTTTTTAAGATAGCCTTGCCCGAAGCTCTTCCGGTGAAGTCTACCGAATGGAAGTTGACCAGGTTCAGAATATACGCTACGTCTACATCCTTCAGGTCTGCCACAATAGAGTCTTTCTTGTTTGGAGTGGCGAGGCCGTCGATGATGATGTGCTGCTGGTTGTGACTTACGGCAAAGTGATCTATCTCTAGATGATTCTTGCTGTATGTTATTTCTGAAGGATGTACTTCCCAAGGTTTATCGCCAAGTTTAAACTGTGATGGCAATACGCTGATATGGGCTGTTGATACATCATTCTGATTCTTATAGAACTGAGCCAGCGATTGGAGAGTAGCATCTACTGGCAGTTTCTTGGAACGGTTGTCGTAATGCAACTGAGTGGCGAGGGTGTTGTTGGCTGCTGCCGCCTTGATGTTGACGATAGGACCAACTGTGCCCTGTGCTCCTTGCTGGATACTAGCCTTCAGTTTCAGCGTGTCGCCCTGAGTGTGAACATTAACCAAGCCGTTGCTGAATGCCTTTCCGTTATATACGAATCCAGGGATATTTGCATAGAGGTTGGCTGCTTTTTCCTTATCGGAAATCATGCCATCAGCATAGATTGGATTGTTGATGTCGAGAGGAATGCCGAGCATTCTTCTGAGAATCTCGGTAGAGCGAACCTCCAGGTTGATGGCAAAGTTGTTTCTGGCTTGATTCGAAATCTTGCCGATTCCTGGTAGGGTAGGCAGTTTGCTGGCCACTAAGTTCTTGCAGCTCTGATAGAGAGTTGCATAGTCGTACTGTCCCTTTACGTGGATATCTGCAAATGGAGCTTCCAGGTCGAAGTAGCAGTCTCTGCCTTCGTTCTTGGCACTCACACTGATATTGTCGAGTGTGTAGCTAGGGTCAGCCATCTTTATGCCTAAGATGCTAGGCAGAAGGTGGTTGATGTTGGCTGTAGCTGCATATTGCTTTTTCTTGAAATGGTATTGTCCGCTTACCTGCAGGTCGATATTAGGGTCGGCAATGGCTGCCAATCCTTCCAGGAGTCCCTGGTTGTAGCTTCCGTCAATTTTGATGTTGCGATAGTTGTACTTGTTGAAGTTCAGTCTAGGAATGCTTCCTTTTGCAAAGAGGTGCTTCTTGGTGCCATGTATGTCGAGAGTGGCAGCCAGGGTACCTAGCTGCTTGCTGTTGATTATTTTCCCAAGTAGAATACCCTTGGTGTCTATGTGAGCCAAGAGATTTTCACCTTTCTTTTCGGCTTTTAGACTGGCATTGCCCACATCGGTTCGCAGGTTGCCTTGTGTACCGATACTTGGTCCTTTACCATAAACGATACCTTTAAAATATATATCACCAAGGCGCAATACTTCTTGTGGAATGTTGATTTTCTTGCCGAAGTTCTTGGCTATTTGTCTGATACCATCGCCTGATAGCTTAAGTGTGTTTATGTTTACATTCCAGTGGAGGTCGTTCCTGCTTCTTGCGCTTGAGCCATTCGTTGTCGTCTTGTCCTTTTCTTTCTTTGAGGCAAAGTCGAAGTTGGCTACTTTTCCGTTTGCGTTGAAACAGATGCTTCCACTACGTGTTTTGAAGTTGAGGTTCGGACATCTGAGCGATGTGCTGGTGCCAGAAAAATTGCACTCAAGTGTTAACTCATCATCGAAGTTCCTAAGTGCAGGAACAAGGCAGGCAATGTCGGAAAGGGTTACCTGAGATGGTTTGATGCCTCCTTTGAATTGTAGGCTTGGCATCACAATCTTGCCTTCCTGCATGCGATAGGTGGCATGCAGATCCATCAACTCTACCTGTGAGTGGGGCAGTGCCAGATGGAAGTTTCTGAGGATGGCTTCCTGCTGGTTAATATCTACTTTGAAACGTAAATTCTTTAGTTGAAGTCCTGATTTATCCGAAAAAGATAATTTTTTGATAACCAGGTATATATCTGTATCGGTAATATGGTCGAGAATGACGTGTGTTGACAATTCCCGGATGCCGATGTGCTTAGGCGAAAAAATACCATTTATGGCTGCTACGTCTCGCTGGTTATAGGCAATTGCGCCATGACGGATGATAATGCTTCCGATGTGTAAATCGAGAGGAGTATGCTTGGTAGTATCTTTAGATGCCAGTGAATCGAGTAGGAACTGGAAGTTGGTCTTGCTTCTTGCATTCTGCTTGTAGAGGTTGGCATTCAATCCAAACAGTTGTGCTGAAGAAATGGAAATCTTTCCTTCCTTCAGCGGCAGAAGATCTATTTTTGCAGAAATGCGCGAAGCGTAGATCATGCTGTCTCCCTGTTGATCTTTCATCATCACGTCATCGATGATAATGCGGTTCAGAAAACCCAGGTTTACCTTCCCTATATTTACTTCTGTTCCAAACTTGTCCTTTAAAGCACTGGCTGCTTGAGAGCCAATGAAGGCTTGTACTGGTGGCAACTGCACCAGTACGATGAGCATGAAATAGATCGCAGCAAGCGTCCAGACAATGCCTATGATAATATGTTTAATGCGTTTCAGAGCTGATAAATTTTCTAGTTTATAAATCTTAATTAATGTTGAGCTACTGACTCATTTTTGTAAACTGCAAGTGTCAATTTCTCTTTTGCTTATTGCATAATCATTAAATTTTAGTGCAAAAGTACTCTATTTTTAGCGAATATTCGAATAATTCGCAGATTTTTCTTCCATATCTCACAAATTTTCACTATTTTTGCACCAATATTTGAATGTTTTGACTAATTTATAGAAGAAAAATAACGGCAACTTTAGAATGAAGTTTCTGAAATAATATGTAGAAAACGGTTTAGAATTAGAATATAAAGTATTTTTATAAATTTAAATGTAGTTATGGCAAATGTAATTAAGTTACGTAAAGGCTTGGACATAAACCTTACGGGTAAGGCTTCCAAGGATGTAACTGTTCCTGTGGCTCAGGCTAGCGAATATGCGCTGGTACCTGCTGCTTTCGAGGGCGTTACTCCTAAGGTTGTCGTACGCGAAGGTGACCATGTCAACGCCGGAGACGCCTTGTTTGTGAACAAGGCTTGCCCAGAGGTGAAGTTTGCCTCACCAGTGAGCGGTGAAGTCACTGCCATTGAGCGAGGTGAGCGCCGCAAGGTGCTATGCGTAAAGGTGAAAGCCGACGCTGTGCAGACCTCTACGGATTTTGGTGCTAAGAATGTGGATGCATTGGATGGCGAAGCTGTTAAGCAGGCATTGCTTGAGGCTGGTCTGTTCGGTTACATCAACCAGTTGCCTTATGCTGTGTCAACCACACCTGGTACAGAGCCTAAGGCGATTTTCGTGTCTGCACTTCGAGACATGCCTTTGGCTTCCGACTTTGAGGTGGAACTCGCTGGCAACGAGGATGCTTTCCAGGCAGGTTTGACAGCTTTGAGCAAGATTGCGAAAACTTATCTCGGTATTGGTGCTCAGCAGCAGAGTGCTGCTTTGACTGGCGCCAAGAATGTAGAGGTGAATGTGTTTGATGGTCCTTGTCCTGCAGGTAATGTGGGTGTTCAGGTGAACAACATCGATCCTGTTAATAAGGGTGAGGTGGTTTGGACCGTTGATCCTGCATCAGTTATTTTCTTTGGTCGTTTGTTCCTTACTGGCAAGGTTAACCTTCACAAGGTGGTTGCTGTTGCTGGTAGCGAAATGAAGAAACCGGGTTATGCTGATGTTTTGGTTGGTACACCGCTGAGTACTTTTGTTGGTAATCAGTTGAAGGCTACAGAACATGTACGTCTTATCAATGGTAATCCATTGACCGGTACCAAGACCACCGTGGCAGATTTTGTAGGCGGACACACATCAGAGATCACAGCCATCCCAGAGGGTGACGACTGCGACGAGATGCTGGGCTGGATTCTTCCACGCACCAACCAGTTCTCTACATCGCGTTCTTATCTCTCCTGGCTCTTCGGCAAGAAGAAGGAGTACAATCTCGATGCCCGCATCAAGGGTGGCGAGCGCCATATGATTATGAGCGGCGAGTACGACCAGGTTCTCCCTATGGACATCTTCGGTGAGTATCTCATCAAGGCAATCATCGCAGGCGATATCGACAAGCAGGAGCAGCTCGGTATCTACGAGATTAGTCCTGAGGACTTTGCGGTAGCTGAGTTCGTGGATAGCTCTAAGCTCGAATTGCAGAAGATAGTACGTGAGGGCTTGAACACCCTGCGCAAGGAGAATGCTTAGTTTTTAGTACTGTTAATTATTAAAATAATGAGTGCATTAAGAAATTATCTCAATAAGATAAAGCCTAACTTCCAAGAGGGAGGTAAGCTGCATGCCTTCGAGAGCGTGTTTGACGGTTTTGAGAGCTTCCTGTACGTGCCAAATACGACAGCGAAGAGCGGAGCCAGCATCCACGATTCAATCGACTCGAAGCGCATCATGAGCTTTGTGGTAATCGCCCTGATTCCTGCTTTGCTCTTCGGTATGTATAATGTGGGATACCAGAATTTCAAGGCTGCAGGTACACTGGATGCTACCAGCTTCATCGAGGTCTTCGGCTTCGGATTCCTGGCTGTCCTTCCTAAGTTGCTGGTTAGCTACATCGTGGGTCTCGGCATCGAGTTTGCCTGGGCTCAGTGGAAGCATGAGGAAATCCAGGAGGGTTACCTCGTCAGCGGTATCATCATCCCATTGATCATTCCTATCTCTACACCGCTGTGGATGCTCGCTCTGGCGTGCGCCTTCGCAGTCATCTTCTGCAAGGAAATCTTCGGTGGTACAGGTATGAACATCTTCAATGTGGCTGTGGGTGCCCGTATGTTCCTCTTCTTCTCATATCCATTGGCTATGAGTGGTGATAAGGTCTGGGTGGCTAAGGATGCTATCTTCGGTTTGGGTAACACCCTGCCTGATGGCTTTACTGCTGCTACTCCTCTCGGTCAGCTGGCTCAGGGCAGCATGCCTTCAGCTAGTCTCTGCGATTCTATCATCGGTTTCATTCCTGGCTGTATCGGTGAGACTTCAATCATCGCCATCGCCATCGGTGCCATCATCCTTCTCTGGACAGGCATCGCATCATGGAAGACCATGGGCAGCGTATTCGCAGGCGGCATCGTGATGGCGCTTATCTTCCAGGCTCTCGGTATGACACCTATCGCTTGGTATGAGCACATCGTGCTGGGTGGTTTCTGCTTCGGTGCCGTGTTCATGGCTACCGACCCTGTAACCTCTGCCCGTACAGAGAAAGGTAAGTACTTCTACGGATTCTTCATCGGTGCCATCGCCGTTATCGTACGTGTGATGAACCCAGGTTATCCAGAGGGTATGATGCTCGCTATCTTCTTCGGCAACATGTTTGCTCCACTCATCGACTACTGTGTAGTTCAGAGCAACATCTCTCGCCGTGCTAAACGTGCTATTAAATAATGTAGGAGGAATGTAGATATGAAGACAAATTCAAATAGCTATACTATTATCTATTCGGTTATCATCGTGGTAATCGTGGCATTCCTGCTCGCGTTCGTGTCTTCTTCGCTGAAGGCAACACAGGATGCCAACGTGGCTCTTGATACTCAGAAGCAGATTCTGAACTCCCTCAACCTGCGCGACCTTGACAACGCTACTGCGGCTGCCAAATATAAAGAGGTGGTGAAGGACGAGAAGGAGAAGGACGGCATGAAGTATTACGAGTGCGAGATTGATGGTCAGAAGAAGACCGTATATTCCGTGAAGGGTATGGGTCTTTGGGGTGGCATTTCAGGCTTCATCGCCGTTGATGCCGACAACAACACCATCTATGGCGTATATTTCAACCACGAAGGCGAGACAGCCGGACTGGGTGCTGAAATCAAGGACAACCTGAAGTGGCAGCAGAAGTTCCAGGGCAAGAAGATTCACAAGGATGGAGTAGAGGGCATCGCTCTGGGCGTTGAGAAAGACGCTCCTGCCGGCGACCCAAACAATGTGGATGCCGTTACCGGTGCTACATTGACATCCGACGGTGTGGATGCCATGCTCAAGGAAGGTCTTGCTAAATTCATTAAATAACATTGAACGTTGAACATTGAAATTTGAACTTTATGATTAGCTTTCGAGCTTAGATGAAGTTTAGAGAAATATATACATATCATAAAGTTCAATGTTCAAAATTCAAAATTCAAAGTAAATAATATGGCATTATTTAGTAAACAAAATAAGGAGGCATTCATCAAGCCACTGAACGGCGACAACCCTGTCCTCGTCCAGGTGCTTGGTATCTGTAGTGCCCTGGCTGTTACTTCCCAGCTGAAGCCAGCCATTGTGATGGGACTTGCCGTTACTATCATCACGGCATTCTCTAACGTGATTATTTCCATCATCCGCAACACCATCCCTCAGCGCATCCGTATCATCGTCCAGCTGGTGGTCGTTGCTGCCCTGGTTACCATCGTGAGCCAGGTGTTGAAGGCTTTTGCCTACGACGTGAGCGTGCAGCTCTCAGTGTATGTGGGTCTGATCATCACCAACTGTATCCTGATGGGTCGTTTGGAGGCATTCGCCATGATGAACAAGCCTTGGCCTTCATTCCTCGATGGTGTAGGTAATGGTTTGGGTTACGCCCTCATCCTCGTGATTGTGGGTGCAGTGCGTGAGTTTTTGGGCCGTGGTTCTCTGCTCGGTTTCCAGCTGATTCCAGAGGGAGCTTACAGCTTTGGATATGTTAACAACGGTATGATGACCATGCCAGCCATGGCATTGATCCTCGTTGGATGTGTAATCTGGGTACATCGTGCCTATATTTATAAGGAGGAGAAGTAAGATGGAGCACGCAATAAGTTTGTTTTTCCGTTCGATTTTCGTCGATAACATGATCTTCGCCTACTTCCTGGGTATGTGTTCATACTTGGCAGTATCCAAGAACGTGAAGACCTCTTTGGGCTTGGGCTTGGCAGTAACCTTCGTGTTGCTCATCACCGTGCCTGTAGATTACCTGTTGCAGACCAAGGTGCTCAGCGCCGATGGCATTCTGGGTGTTGACCTCACTTACCTGAGCTTCATCCTCTTCATCGCCGTCATCGCCGGCATCGTGCAGCTGGTAGAGATGATTGTAGAGAAGTTCTCACCATCGCTCTATGCAGCGCTGGGTATCTTCCTGCCATTGATTGCCGTAAACTGTGCCATCATGGGTGCATCGCTCTTCATGCAGCAGCGCATCCTGATGGAGCCTACCAATACTCAGGCTATCACCTCTGTATGGGATAGCATCGTTTATGCCGTAGGTTCCGGTTTGGGTTGGACTCTCGCCATCGTTCTGATGGGAGCCATCCGCGAGAAGATGCAGTATTGCGACGTGCCAAAGCCACTGCAGGGACTCGGCATCACATTTATCACAGTAGGCCTCATGGCAATGGCTATGCTTTGCTTCTCAGGCTTGAAAATTTAATAACATTGAACATTGAACTTTGAAATTTGAACTTTATGATTACCTTTTCTTATCTCTCATATACGAGCTGAGATGGGTATAGGTTCAATACAAAGCATATCATAAAGTTCAATGTTCAAAGTTCAAATTTCAAAGTATAAAAATATGGGTAATACATCATTTATATTGGCTAGTATCGGAGTTTTCCTCGTGGTGATTCTCCTGCTGGTTATCATCCTGCTCGTGGCTAAGAAGTATCTGAGCCCTAGCGGAAATGTAAATATCGAAATCAATGGCGACAAGACCATCAACGTGCCTCAGGGCAGCAGTTTGATGACTACGCTGAATGAGAACGGCATCTTCCTGCCTTCTGCCTGCGGCGGTAAGGCAAGCTGTGGCCAGTGTAAGGTTCAGGTGCTCGAGGGCGGCGGCGAGATTCTCGATTCCGAGAAGCCTCACTTCACCCGCAAGCAGATTAAGGACCACTGGCGTCTGGGATGCCAGTGCAAGGTGAAGGGCGACCTGAAGATCAAGGTGCCTGAGAGCGTGATGGGCGTGAAAGAGTGGGAGTGCGAGGTTATCTCCAACAAGAACGTTTCATCATTTATCAAGGAGTTCAAGGTGGCTCTGCCTCCAGGCGAGCACATGGACTTCGTTCCGGGTTCTTACGCTCAGATCAAGATTCCTGCATACGACTGCATCGATTACGACAAGGACTTCGACAAGGATCTCATTGGCGAGGAGTACATCGGAGCATGGAAGAAGTTCAATATCTTCTCTCTCAAGGCTCACAATCCAGAGCCTACCGTTCGTGCTTACTCTATGGCGAACTATCCAGACGAGGGTGATATCATCACTCTTACTGTCCGTATCGCCACAACTCCATTCTTGCCACGTCCACAGGTAGGATTCCAGAACGTACCTACAGGTATCGCTTCTTCTTACATCTTCTCTCTGAAACCAGGCGACAAGGTAATGATGAGTGGTCCTTACGGCGACTTCCATCCTAATTTCACATCAGGCAAGGAGATGATCTGGATTGGTGGTGGTGCCGGTATGGCTCCATTGCGTGCTCAGATCATGCACATGACCAAGACCCTGCACACCACAGATCGTGAGCTTCACTTCTTCTACGGAGCGCGTGCATTGGGTGAGGCATTCTTCCTTGAGGACTTCTGGGAGCTTGAGCAGGAATTCCCTAACTTCCACTTCCATCTTTCATTGGACCGCAAGGACCCAGTGGCAGATGCTCAGGGCGTGAAGTACTACGAGGGCTTTGCTGTTAACTGCATCCGTGATACCTACTTGAAGGATCACGAGGCACCAGAGGATTGCGAGTACTATCTCTGCGGACCTCCAATGCTGATCAAGACCGTTACAGATTATCTGGATTCTCTGGGAGTTGATCCTGAGAGCATCATGTATGATAACTTCGGATAATCTGAAAGGTTCAGATATAAAATATAAGGCTGCAATGTGATGAACATTGCAGCCTTTATTTGTTTATGTCATATTGCGATCGTCTTCATTTTTGGGCATAAAAAAAGCGATGACCTTCACAGGCTACCGCTCCAAATCTTCAATAGGTATTAGTTTTCCTTAAGGTAAAAAGATTGTTTTCAGGATAACTGCTGCAAAGGTATACATTTTTTTTAATATTACCAAATTATTTGAGCAGTATTTTATAAAGGAATGTGGCGTGTGGGGACACAATAATGTTTATTAAAATTCTTTAACTAAAAACTGATAAAAGATAATAAAAAAAAGGCCGAAACATCACGTCCCAGCCCAGTTGTTGTACTCTCTAAAAATCATTTCGCTAGATGTAAAGAGAATACGGAAAAAATCCTTTTATTTCTGTTGCTTAATCTTTTCTACGTAAGCATCGATCACTGCTACTGCAGTAATGTTAACGATGTCCTGAACGCTGCTCTCAGAATCGGTGAAGTGGATAGGCTTGTTAAGACCCATCTGGATAGGACCGATGATTTCAGCCTCAGGATTCAATGCCTGGAGGAGCTTGTAAGCACCGTTGGCACTGCTCAGGTTAGGGAATACCAATGTGTTGACATCCTTGCCCTTGAGACGAGAGAATGGATACTTCTCATCGCGGAGATCCTTGTTGAGAGCGTAGTTCACCTGCATCTCACCGTCAATGGCAAGTTCAGGGAATTCCTTCTGCATTTCAGCAACAGCCTTCTTTACCTTGACAGGAGAACCTACGTTGTCGGTACCGAAGTTAGAGTAGCTCAACATGGCCATGATAGGCTCCTCGTTGAAGAACTTCACTGTTCCGGCAGACAACTTGGCGATGTCGGTCAGGACATCCTCGTCAGGGTGACGGTTAATCAATGTATCTGCAATGTAGTATACGCCCTTCTGGGTGTTGAGGATGTGCATGGTACCGAATGTCTTGTATTCGTCACGGATACCGATAACGTCCTTAGCCACCTTGATGGTATTGCTGTATTTAGTATAGAGACCAGTGATGAAAGCATCAGCATCACCCTGCTCAACCATAGACATACCGAAGTAGTTGCGCTCATACATCTTGTCGTAAGCCTCTTCGAAGCTGTAGCCCTCACGAGCACGCTTCTCAGCCAGGTGCTTGGCGAACTTGGCACGGCGACCCTGCTCTTTGTCTGCACGCATATCTACGATTTCGATGTCAGAGAGGTCGAGCTTCAGGCGGTTAGCCACACGGTTCAGACGATCTGGGTTACCCAACAGGATAGGCTGGCAGATACCCTCGCTCTTAGCCTGCACGGCAGCCTTCAGCATGGTAGGGTTACCGCCCTCTGCGAATACTACGCGCTGTGGGTGAAGGCGAGCTGTGTCGTGGAGCTTGCGGGTAAGCTTGGTCTCCTGACCGAGCAACTGGCGCAACTGCTGCTTGTACTGCTCCCAGTCTGTGATAGGAGTACGTGCAACGCCACTGTCCATAGCAGCCTTGGCTACTGCTGCAGAAACCTCAGTAATCAAACGTGGGTCAACTGGCTTTGGAATGAAGTACTTAGGACCGAATGAAAGGTCGTTTACGTGGTAAACATCATTCACTACATCAGGTACAGGCTGCTTTGCCAAATCAGCGATAGCATGAACGGCAGCCATCTTCATCTCTTCGTTGATGGCGCGTGCGTGAACGTCGAGCGCACCACGGAAGATGTATGGGAAACCAATTACATTATTAATCTGGTTAGGATAGTCTGAACGGCCGGTAGACATCAGTACGTCTGGGCGGCTAGCCATGGCATCCTCGTAGCTGATTTCAGGAACAGGGTTAGCCAAGGCGAATACTACAGGACTGTCAGCCATAGAGCGAACCATATCCTGAGTCAGTACATTGCCCTTGCTCAATCCAACGAATACGTCAGCACCCTTTACAGCCTCTTCCAGGGTATGGATGTCGCGGCGGTCGGTAGCAAACATCTTCTTCTGCTCGGTCAGGTTCTCACGGTCGCTTGTGATAACGCCCTTAGAGTCGAGCATCACGATGTTCTTGATCTGTGCACCGAGAGCAACATAGAGTTTTGTACAGCTGATAGCAGCAGCACCTGCACCGTTTACGACGATCTTTACGTTCTTGATGTCCTTGCCGGCCACTTCGAGAGCGTTCTTCAAACCGGCAGCAGAGATGATTGCAGTACCGTGCTGGTCATCGTGCATGACAGGGATGTCAAGGTTCTTCTTCAGGCGCTCCTCTATATAGAAGCACTGAGGTGCCTTGATGTCCTCCAGGTTGATACCACCAAATGTAGGAGCAATACGTTCTACGGTTTCGCAGAATTTCTCAGGGTCTTTTTCAGCCACTTCGATATCGAAAACGTCGATGCCGCCATAAATCTTGAAAAGCAATCCCTTGCCTTCCATAACTGGCTTTCCGCTCATGGCGCCAATGTCGCCGAGACCGAGCACGGCAGTTCCGTTACTAATTACTGCTACCAAGTTACCCTTGTCAGTATACTTGTATGCGTCATCTGGGTTTTGCTGAATCTCGAGGCAAGGGAATGCTACGCCTGGAGAGTAAGCAAGGCTCAGGTCTGTCTGTGTGTGGTAAGGTTTTGTTGGCTTTACCTCAATCTTACCAGGACGGCCATTCTCATGATACAGAAGAGCCGCCTCTTTTGTGATTTTTACCATAATAATATATTGGTTTGAAGTTTTATTTTCTTACAGATTCGTGCTTTTAAGCAGCGATTTCTAAAAGTTTTTGCAAAGGTAATAAAAAACTTAGTAAAAACGAATGGTTTTTTATTTTTTTTTGTATCTTTGCACAAAAATAAGTCCACAAAGCATATAAATTGACATATAGATATGGCAGAAATTAATCAATACAGACAAGAGCTGAGAAATAAAATCATAGACTATGCCATGGCTGAGTTTTACAAACGAGGCGTAAAAGCGGTTAAGATGGATGAAATCTCTCGCGGACTTCATGTATCTAAGCGCACTGTTTATGAAATATTCGGTGACAAGGAGGAGCTTCTTCTTGCCGGCATGAAGATGCAGCAGGCGAAAGAACTGCAGTCGCTGGAAGAGTTTGCCAATACGCAAGCCCGCAATGTGATTGATATCATCAGTTATGTGTATAAGCTGCAGATGCGTCGCAATGAGCAGGTGGGAGTGGTTTTCTATGAGGAGATCCATAAGATTCCCCGTGTTGTGGAATTCATGCGCGAGTATCATTCTAAGGAGTGTGAGGAGAGAAGCAAGTTTTTTGCTGCAGGTGTGAAGGAGGGACTGTTCCGCCCTAATCTCAATTATGAGGTGTTGTCTGAAGTGGGGCATGTTACCATGGAAGAAATCATGCACCGTCAGCTTTATCGCACTTATTCGATGCAGGAACTTTTTGATAATTATGTGCTTACGGTTATCAGGGGCTTCTGTACCGAGCGTGGACTCATGGCGCTGGATAGGGCTTTGGCTGGTCTGTAAAGCTGCAGCCCCTCTAGGGGCTTCCTCTAACTTCCCTTAACTTCCCCCTATGCGAAAGCCCAGTCTATTACTGTTTGTAAATCCAATATAAAATTTTGTTGATGATTCGGGTATAGAATCTGAACCATCTGTAGCTTGTTACGGGTTTGCCACCGAAGTTGAGGAGGAATTCCCTGTATAGATTCTGCTTCCAGGGTAAACCCGCATCCATGAAGCGGAAATGGGCGTAGCCGTGCTCATGGGCATACTTCAGGGCATACCAGATGGTCATGGCTTCTGGATGCAGATGGAGGCGGCTCTTGCGCTTGCCCACTGCATAAAGAAGGTAGGCATTGCCCTGGAAGAAGACGCAGGCACAGCCTCCTATCACTTTCCCCTTGTATGTGGTAACGAAGATTCTGCTCTCGGGGTTTCCTGCAAAGTGCATGAAAAACTCCTTAGCTGGGACGAATCTTCTCAGCTTTAACCGATAGAAATTCTTGAGCATCCGGTAGAAGAGGGCGATGTCCTGAGCCGATGTGGCTTCGTGGTTTTCCACTCCCTTTGCCGTCATGCGCTCTACTATGTTTGCCATCTTGGCAGAGAGTCTGCTTTCCGGTGCCTTGCTGTGGAGCGAATGGTGTATTTCCTGCCAGGCGATAGGGAAGTAGCCCAGTCTGCGGAAGAAGCGATAGCCGAACATTTTCTTCTTCATGTCCGAAAATTCGATGTAGAAGCAGAGGCGGTGGCGAAGCTTCAGGGTGATGGCCTTCAGCAGCAGTGGAAAGAGGGTTTCTGTCTCTGTCTCGTCCGCATAGCATCCTTCCCCATGCGCATGTGCGTGCGTATATAAATAAGGTGGAAAGAGCGAACCTCGTCTGCGTACGATGACGAGCAGCTGTCCTCTTACTTCGCCGTCTCTGGTTGCTACGGCCATGTAAGGGGTGTCTTTGGGTGTCTGTTCCTCTATCAGGAACAGTGTTTTGCTGTGAAAGAAGTTGCCTTCCAGGAGTTCGGGCAACTCATTGCTTTCTGTATATATCCTGATGCTGAAATCATTCATATCTTTCTCTTTCTGCTGTTTTATGCAAAAATAATAAATTAATCATAAAAATGCAAATCTTTTATCAAAAGTATGACTTATTTTTAGTATTTTTGCACATTATGAAGATAATTATGATAGGTGCTGGCAATTTAGCCACCAGTTTGGCTGTGGCTTTAACCGATGCCGGTCACGATATTTTACAGGTTTATAGTAGGACGATGCAATCGGCGCAGACTTTGGCAACGATTGCAGGCGGGGCTGCTGTCACCGATATTTCCCAGGTGAGAGCCGATGCTGATGTCTATATACTTTCCGTGAAGGACGATGCGCTTCCAGTGCTTATTCCTCAGCTTTGCAGGGGCAGGGAAGACAAGCTGTTCCTTCATACCGCAGGTTCTGTTTCCATAGATGTTTTCCAGGGTATGGCCCGCCATTACGGTGTGTTTTATCCTATGCAGACGTTCTCCAGGCAGAAGCGTGTCTCCTTCGAAGAGATTCCTTGTTTTATAGAGGGTTCGGGCGAAGAGGAGACAGATGCCATCGAGGCGTTGGCTTCTCAGTTGAGCCATCGGGTTTACCGTTTGTCGAGTGAGGCTCGCAAGTATCTGCATCTCTCTGCCGTCTTTGCCTGCAATTTTGTGAATCATTGTTATGCCATCAGTGCCGAGCTTCTTGAGAAGCATGGTATTCCGTTCGATGTGATGCTTCCGCTGATTGACGAGACGGCAGCCAAGGTGCATCAGATGTTACCGAAGGATGCGCAGACCGGTCCGGCGGTAAGATATGATGAGAATGTAATCAGGGCGCAGAGTCAGCTTCTCAAGAATAATCCGCTGGTGAAGGATATCTATGACAGAATGAGCATGAATATCCACCGTTTAAGTGAAGAGTTCAATAGCTTTACTAATCATAAAGTTCCAAGTTCAAAGTATGATAAATTACGATTTAGATAAGATAAAGGCCGTTATTTTTGATGTGGATGGCGTGTTGTCTAGACAGACCATTACGCTGGCCAGTTCTGGCGAACCGCTTCGCACGGTTAACATCAAGGACGGCTATGCCATTCAGTTGGCACAGAAGATGGGATTGCGCATAGCCATTCTCACGGGTGGTACCACCGAGGCGATACGCAAGCGTTATGAAGGTTTGGGCTTAGAGGATATTTTCATGGGATGTGCCGTGAAGATTCATACCTACGATGAGTTCCTGGTGAAGTATCAGCTTTCGGATGAGGAGATTATCTATGTAGGAGATGATATTCCTGATTATGAGGTCATGCGCCGTTGCGGATGTCCATGTTGTCCTGCTGATGCCTGTTCGGATATCAAGTCTATTTCCCGCTACATCTCTTCAGCCAATGGTGGCGAAGGAGTGGGCAGGGATATTGTAGAGCAGGTGCTTCGTGCCAAGGGCCATTGGCTTTCCAGCGCCAAGGCCTTTGGGTGGTAATGTAAGTGAAGAGGGAATTTAAGTGAAGAAACAACGTTCGGCGGCCGAAAGGGAAAGCCAATTCAATAGCTTTACTAATCATAAAGTTCAAAGTTCCAAGTTCAAAGTTCCAAGTTCAAAGTAAGATGAATTATAAG
The DNA here is from genome assembly GCF_050313615.1 of Prevotella sp. SGI.167. Lineage (NCBI taxonomy): Bacteria > Pseudomonadati > Bacteroidota > Bacteroidia > Bacteroidales > Prevotellaceae > Prevotella > Prevotella sp. SGI.167. Next base: position 56,046 of record NZ_JBNPLT010000012.1, read on the forward strand.
ATCATTTTGGCGAGTAATTCGCCACGCCGCAGGGAACTGCTGGCCGGATTGGATATTCCTTTCGAGGTAAAGGTTATCAAGGGCATTGATGAGAGCTATCCTGAATCTCTTGATGCCTATGAGGTGGCAGAATATATTTCCAGTAAGAAGGCAGAGGCTTATCGGAGCCTTCTGGATGAAGAACCTTCTGGAAAAGCTTCAGAAGAACAGGGTGAGGATGCAGCCCAGACGCTCATTCTTACTTCTGATACCGTTGTGATTGCCCCAACTGCTGACGAGCAGAACGATCAGGAGGGAAAGGGCGTAATTCTCGGAAAACCGAAGGATGAGGAGGATGCCGTGCGCATGCTACGGATGCTGAGCGGCAAGACCCATCATGTGGTAACGGGCGTATGTCTGACTACCCGCAGTCAGCAGCGCCATTTCTCGGTTACTACCGAGGTAACGTTCAAGCAGCTCAGTGATGCAGAAATCAGATATTACATCTCGCATTACAAGCCTTTCGACAAGGCAGGAGCCTATGGCATTCAGGAATGGATTGGCTATATCGGATGCACTGGATTGAAGGGCAGCTATTTCAATGTAATGGGCCTTCCCGTACAGCGCATCTATGAAGAAATAGCCAGGATGTAATACGTATGATTGTAAGCGGATTTGTCGCTGAAATCGCCGGAATGAAAGCTGAAAAGGCGCAAAAGTGAAAGAATGTACGGCAATTTAGATTTTTTAAAATTTGATTTTTCCTCATATCATAAATTATGACTATCTTTGTGCGTTTTATGTAACTAACGAAGAAATATGAGTGAAAAAATGAAAGCCCAGGCAAGAGAAATCCTGGACCAGTATCTGGAGTCAAACCTGCATCGTAAGACCCCGGAAAGATATGCCATCCTTGATGCTGTCTTCAGCATGAGAGGACATTTTACATTAGAGGAGCTGGGTGCTGCTCTGGAAAGGAAGAATTTCAGAGTGAGCAGAGCCACGCTCTATAATACCATCCATCTCTTCCTGGAGTTGAGATTGGTGGTGAGACATAGTCTGGTGGATGGAACCAAGTACGAGGCCAGTTCCAGCAACGAGAACCACGTGCATCAGGTATGCACCGTATGCGGAAGAGTTACTGAGGTGCAGGCACCCCTGGTGACGGCAGCCATCAACGAGACCAGATTGCAGCGGTTCCGCAAGGACGCCTTCGTGCTCTACATCTATGGTGTATGCAGCATCTGTCAGGCAAAGATTACGCGACTCCGCAACAACAAGAACGAAAAGTCTAAATAATTTTATATTAAAATAAAATGAACACAGGTAAAGTAGATGTCCTACTGGGTTTGCAGTGGGGCGATGAAGGTAAAGGTAAGGTGGTTGACGTGTTGACCCCTAAGTATGATGTCATTGCTCGTTTCCAGGGTGGTCCTAACGCAGGTCATACCCTCGAGTTCGAAGGCGAGAAGTATGTGCTCCGCTCTATCCCTTCTGGTATTTTCCAGGGTGGTAAGGTGAACATCATTGGTAATGGCGTAGTCTTGGCTCCAGACCTCTTCATGGGTGAAGCTAAGGATTTGGAGAAGAGCGGTCACGACCTCAAGAGTCGTCTCTTCATCTCGAAGAAGGCTCATCTCATCATGCCTACTCATCGTGTGCTCGATGCTGCTATCGAGGCTTCTAAGGGTAAGAACAAGGTGGGTACTACCGGTAAGGGTATCGGTCCTACTTATACAGATAAGGTGAGCCGTACCGGTCTCCGTGTAGGCGATATCCTCGACAATTTCGAGGAGAAGTATGCTGCTCATAAGGCTGCTCATCTCAAGACCATCGCAAGCCTCGGTTATACCGACTTCGATATCACAGAGGTTGAGAAGACCTGGATGGAGGGCATTGAATACTTGAAGCAGTTCAAGCTCATCGATAGCGAGGTGGAAATCAACAAGGTGCTTCGTTCCGGCAAGGATATCCTCTGCGAGGGTGCTCAGGGTACTATGCTCGATGTTGACTTCGGTTCTTATCCTTTCGTTACTTCTTCCAATACCATCTGTGCTGGTGCCTGCATCGGTCTGGGTATCGGTCCTAACCGCATCGGCAATGTCTATGGTATCATGAAGGCTTATTGTACTCGTGTTGGTGCAGGTCCATTCCCTACAGAGCTCTTCGACGAGACAGGTGTCAAGATCCGTGATCTCGGTCATGAGTATGGTGCTGTTACCGGACGTGAGCGTCGTTGCGGCTGGTGCGACCTCGTACAGCTCAAGTATTCTGTGATGGTGAACGGTGTTACCGAGCTCATCATGATGAAGAGCGACGTGCTCGATGGCTTCGATACTATCAAGGCCTGCGTGGCATATAAGTTGAAGGACGGTTCTGTTACCACCGATTTCCCATACGAAATCGATGATGTAGAGCCTGTATACAAGGAGTTCAAGGGCTGGAAGACAGATATGACCCAGTTCACTTCTGAGAATCAGTTCCCACAGGAGTTCAAGGACTACATTGCATTCGTAGAGGAGTTCCTCGAGACCAAGATTGGCATCATCTCAATCGGTCCAGACCGTGCTCAGACTATTGTACGTAAATAATCAAGATTTAAAAATAAAAGAATAAGAATTAAGAATGGATTCATGTTTCAGACCATGAATTTCATTCTTAATTCTTAATTATACATTATTAATTAATACAACATGGCTCAGAAACCAAGTATACCAAAGGGCACGAGAGATTTTGGTCCTGTAGAGATGGCGAAGCGCAATTACATCTTCAATACCATCAAGGACGTATATGCCCTTTACGGATTCCAGCAGATTGAGACTCCTGCCATGGAGACCCTTCAGACATTGATGGGAAAATATGGCGAGGAGGGCGACAAGCTGCTCTTTAAGATTTTGAATTCAGGAGACTATATGAATAAGGTGAGCGATGAGGACATTCATTCGCTCGGATCGCTCAAGTTGGCTGCCAAGCTCTGCGAAAAGGGACTTCGCTACGACTTGACTGTACCTTTTGCCCGTTACGTAGTCCAGCATCGTGAAGAACTCCAGATGCCTTTCAAGCGCTATCAGATTCAGCCTGTATGGCGTGCTGACCGCCCTCAGAAGGGTCGTTACCGTGAGTTCTATCAGTGTGATGCCGATGTGGTTGGCTCTGATTCTCTTCTCAACGAGGTAGAGCTGATGCAGATTGTGGATACCGTCTTCACCAAGTTTGGCGTGCGCGTATGCATCAAGATCAACAACCGCAAGATTCTGACTGGTATCGCTGAGGTTATCGGCGAGGCAGAGAAGATTGTAGACATCACCGTGGCTATCGACAAGCTCGACAAGATTGGTCTCGACAATGTAAACGAGGAACTTCGTCAGGATGGTATCTCTGAAGAAGCGATAGAGAAGTTGCAGCCAATCATCTCTCTGTCAGGCACAAACGATGAGAAGCTTGAAGTAATTTCTAATGTTCTCGAAGGCTCGGAGGTGGGCTTGAAGGGAGTAGAGGAAACCAAGTTTATCCTCGATACCTTGAAGGCTGTAGGTCTGAAGAACGAGATAGAACTCGACCTTACCCTGGCTCGTGGCTTGAACTATTATACTGGAGCCATCTTCGAGGTGAAGGCGCTCGATACTCCTATGGGCAGTATCACCGGTGGTGGCCGTTATGACAACCTTACCGGCATCTTCGGTCTTCCAGGCTTGAGTGGTGTAGGTATCAGTTTCGGTGCCGACCGCATCTATGATGTGCTGAATGCCCTCGATCTCTATCCTAAGGAGGCGGTGAATACCACCCAGGTGCTCTTCATCAATTTCGGTGAGAAGGAGACTGCCTACTGCCTGCCTGTCATCAGTGCAGCCCGTGCAGCCGGTATCCGTACAGAGATTTTCCCTGATAAGGCGAAGATGAAGAAGCAGATGAGCTATGCCAATGCCAAGAACATTCCGTTTGTGGTGCTTGCAGGCGAAAACGAGATGGCTCAGGGCAAGGTTACATTGAAGAATATGGAAAGCGGTGAACAGACCCTGGTTTCTACCGAGGAGCTGATTGCTGCTGTAAAGAAATAAGAATTTAGTTGTTTATATATAGGTCTCGTCCTCTCATGCTGATGTATGTGAATATATGGTATGGCAGGGCGAGTTTTTTTATTCTGTAATGACAAATTCTTAAACTACAAAAACAATGAAGAAAATAAAGGCTATTTTATGTGTCTTCCTGTTGGCTTTGTTGATGACATCCAGCACGAAGACCACCACCATCTTTGTGATTGGTGATTCTACCGCAGCCGAGAAGGGCAATTACAAGACGAGTCCTGAGCGTGGCTGGGGTATGGTTTTGCAGGGTTGTTTCGATGACAGGATCATCGTAGACAATCATGCCGTCAACGGTCGCTCTTCCCTGAGCTTCCTCAACGAGGGCCGCTGGCAGAAGGTATTGGACAAGATCAAGCCGGGCGATTATGTCTTCATCCAGTTCGGACATAACGACGAAAAGCCGAAGCCAGACCGTCATACCGATCCGGGTTCCACCTTTGATGCCAATCTCGCCAAGTACGTGAACGAGACCCGTGCCAAGGGCGGCATTCCGGTACTTTTCAATGCCGTAGTACGCCGTTGCTATTATTCTGAGGAACTGAAGAATGATGATGATGAGAAACTGCGCAACAAGAAGTATGACGGCAAGGAGCTCATCAACAGCGATACCCTGATAGATACGCATGGCGCCTATGTGGTAGCGCCTCGTCATGTGGCAAAGGCATTGAATGTTCCTTTCGTTGATGCTACCAAGGTTACCCACGACATCGAGACCAGCATGGGCATCGAGGGCAGCCGCAAGCTTCACATGTGGTTCTTGCCAGGCGTGAACCCGCAGGTTCCCGCTGGCAAGAAAGACAATACACATTATAATATCTATGGAGCTCGCATCGTAGCCAACGCTTTGGCTGATGAAATAGGCAAGCAGGTTCCGGCACTCAAGAAACACGTCCGTCATTTCGACCATGTGGTATCCCAGGAGGGTAGAGGTGATTTCTTTACGCTTCAGGAAGCGGTAGATGCCATTCCGGCAGGCAAGAAGACTACCATCCTCATTCTGGGTGGTGACTGGAAAAAGCCAGTCCGCATGGATGGAAAGAAGATTAAGTTCGTAAAGTATTTCGGTGCAACCATCAGATAATGGATTCCTGCGCCAGCCATGCCTTGACGTCGAAACAAGGTATCAATATCAATGAGGCCAATACCCATGATTTCGAGACCATGTTTAACAGACTGTGCACATCCCGACCAAAAACGACCGATATGTGGAGTCTTCTTGCCAGCTTTGCTGATGTAGCTGGGATCAATGGCAATAGCCCATCTTCCCTGTTTACCAAAGAAGCGCTTGGCAAGTGATACATTAAGTTTGAGCCAGTCAATGCTTTTCGACTTTTTTAAGCCGAATGCGTTGCGATAGGTTTGCTCAACATGCGAGCCATACCTCCCCATTTGGGTGAAATTTATCTTTCTTGGTATTACCATGAACAAAATTATCACCTCGATGAGTATTTTCTCGAAACTTTTTGTTAACTTTGCAGCCGAATCTTCAACTGCATCTTTAAAGATATCCATATATTGGTCAAGTCCTGTATTCATATAATTTTGCGTTTGTCGTGATTTGCAAAGTTACTGAAATTCAGCGACTTGACCAACTTTTTATAGTTACGTTTTCATATGCATTTCTTAATATAAGTTATTGATTTACAGACGATTAAATATTAATTTAACGCAGTATTGACTTTTTAAAGTAGATTCAGTAATGGGATAATAAAATCTGTGTAAATCTGTGAAATCAGTGGGACTTAAAAAAAACAATCAGTGGGACTTAAAAAAATAATCCGTGAGAAAAAAATAATCTGTGGGGTGATGAAAAAAAGCCCAGAGCAGAAAGAATCTGCCCTGGGCAATATTTCCCATGAAAAACGGGAGGTGCTTTTACTTGAAATATCTCTTGTAGAGACCAGCGAAGCCAGCGCAGTGGCGAGCCTCGTCCTTAGCCATTTCGTGAACTGTATCGTGGATGGCATCAGAACCCTGCTCCTTAGCGAGCTTGGCAATGCGGAACTTATCCTCGCATGCACCCTTCTCAGCAGCGATACGAGCCTCGAGATTGCTCTTTGTATCACCCAGAACCTCACCCAGTAACTCAGCAAAACGAGATGCGTGGTCAGCCTCCTCGAAAGCATAACGCTTGTAAGCCTCTGCAATCTCTGGATAACCCTCACGGTCAGCCTGGCGAGCCATGGCAAGATACATACCCACCTCGCCGCACTCACCTGCGAAGTGATCCTTCAAACCCTTGATGACCTCCTCATTGACGCCATCCTTATATGCCTGACCGAGAACGTGAACTGTAGCGAATGTCAAATCCTCATCCACTGCATCCTCCATCTCCTTGAACTTGCTGGCTGGAGCCTTGCAGATAGGGCACTTCTCTGGTGCCTCTGTTCCCTCGTAGATGTAACCGCAAACGGTGCAAATAAACTTCTTCTTCATAATGTTAATGTTTTAAATGTTATTGTATATAATATGAGTTAATTCAACTTCTTGGCACATTCAGCGCAGATGCCCTTATAGTAGAGCTGCTCTTCCTGTACGATGTTGCCATTGCTCACCTTGTCGCTTTTCAGTGATGGTGCCTCCTCGTCGAAGAGGTCGATGATCTTACCACATTGCTTGCAGAAGAAATGGACATGACTGTCGGTATTGCCATCATAGCATACACGATGGTCGTCGATAGTAATCATCTGGGCAGCATGCTTCTCACTCAACATTCTTAGTGTATTATAAACTGTGGTACGACTCAACGTTGGAAGCTCCTCGCAAAGAGCCTGGAACACATCGTCGATTGTTGGGTGGGTAGGATGCTTAATCAGGTAATCCATGATGGCTAGTCTCTGTACCGAAGGACGAACGCCACTCTCCACCAACCTAGTGTAAGCTTCTTTCTTCTTCATGCTTTTTATTTATTACTGTTGTTGATTTTTCTGAGTGCAAAGGTAATATATTTATTTTTAATAACAAAATAATTCTGTAAAAAATCCAAATAATTTTAGGACTTTTTACAGAATTAATTGAATTTTTACTTTTCCGGGGGTCGATTTTACTGTTTTTCCTGGAGTTTTTCGATGAAAGCCTTCATTTCAGCCTCATGTTCCTTTGCCTTGAGGAAGAGGTGCCACTGGTTCTGGGCTCTAACCAGGTTGTGCTCAGGATATTTGCACTTCCAGTAGTGGTCGCCGTTGAGGTAATCCCAGAGGAAGCGCACTGCCTGCATGTATGGGAAGAGCTCGGCTGCATGAGGCAGGAGGGAAATCTCAAGAGGGGAGAGGAAGGCTGATGCTGACTCCACGTAGCCACGGGTGAAGGATTCGAAGATGTCCATGCGGAAATCTATCTTTCCGAACTCAGGAGAATCCTCGGCGATGGTATTGGCTGCCGTACGGAGGAAATCTCCATAATCGCTCACGAAGAGGGATGGCATTACTGTATCGAGGTCGATGACGCACAATACGCGGCCCTCCTCATCAAACATCATGTTGTTCACCTTTGTATCGCAGTGGCAGACGTGCTTTTGCAGCTTTCCTTCACGGAAGAGGCGCAGGCAGAGACACATCTCGTCCATATAGCTCTCTATCTCTGCGATGAAATCCTTCACGCCCGCTGCGCGTCCGGCACGGTCTTCCTTTACAGCCTGGCGCAGCTGGTCGCGGCGCAGTTCCATGTTGTGGAAATCAGGGATGGTTTCGCCGAGGCGGTCGGTGATGTCGGTGAGCTGTGCCTCGAACTCGCCGAAGGTCTTGCCGGCGTAGTAGGAACTTTCCGGGTTGACAGCTTCCTGGGTGATGGCACGAGGGATGAAGACGGAGATGCGCCAGTACTGCTGGTCCTGGTCCTTGACATAGGTCTTGCCGTCGTGTGCCTTGACGAAGGTGAGTACCTTGCGGTCGATATCGTCAGCGCCCTTTGCTTCGAGCTGCTGCCGGATGTGGGTGGTCACTTCCTCGATGTTGCGCTGCAGGAGGTCAACATCGGTGAAGATGGCGTTGTTGATGCGCTGCAGAACGTAGTCGGGTGCATCTTCTTCCTGGGTTGTCACCTTGTAGGTGTCATTGATGAGTCCGTTACCGAGGGGTTTCACTTCACTTACAGTTCCCTTGATGTCGAACTGCTTGAGGATTGTCGAAAGATCTTTCATGTTAGTTTGGAGTTTAATTATTTATTTTAAAGCTTTTGCTCTTACAGGGCGTCGTTTCTGATTGAATTTTAAACCCAGGGCGCTGCCCTGGGCTAGGAGCTTCTGCCCTTTCAAATTATCTTAAATCGATGACCTCTGCATTAGGGAATTCCTTGCTGTTGAAGGTGAAGGCACTGTTGGCGATGTTCTTCGCCTTGAAGCCATAGATATTGATGGTGCTCCAGGTAGAGCCCTGGCGCATCTTCACCTGCGAAGGCACGTGGGTCTTCTTGTTGATGGTGATGTACATCTCTGCCACGGTGCGCTTCTGGTTGTTGGCTACGAGGTGAACCTGGTAGTTGCCGCCCACGGTCTTGAGGGTGCTCTTGTAGCCTGTCTTGTAGATATTGATGAAGGTATATGGATTCATCGACATCTGCTGTGCCTGGGTAGGGTTGGTGACGTTCACCTCGTTGGTCTTCTTCATGTACGACCACTGTGTCTTTCCGTTATACCATACGATAGCCTGCGGCGTGCGGGCGTTGAACTTATTGCCCTTGATGGCAATAGAACCGCTGGTGGAACCATATTTAGGGCTTGACAACTTGAAGCTGGCGCTGGCGCCCTTCTTGTTGCCCACGATGGCAGCTGTCTTGTTGAGAACCTGCTGGGCGGTCTGTGCCATAGTGCCCAGGCTCATCATCGCTACGAAAGCGATAGCTAGAAATTTTTTCATATCCTTACTGTTTATGATGTATGTTAATTGTATATGAAGCCGTAAAAGCGACCTTCAGATGATTAGACGCTTCTACGGCTTCAAGGTTTAATGATTTTATGAGTTTCTGAGCTGGAGCAGGAGGTTGTTGAGCTGATTCTCATCCTGTATCAGCACTTCACGAGGCTTGCTGCCCTGGGCTGCACCTACGATGCCGGCTTCCTCCATCTGGTCCATCAGGCGTCCGGCACGGTTGTAGCCGATGCTGAATCGGCGCTGGATCATGCTGGTAGAACCCTGCTGGGAGAGGACGATGGCATGGGCTGCCTCCTCGAAGAACGGATCCAGATTCTTGGTGTCCACTGTGCCGCCGGAAGGACCACCCTCGTTGTTGGCTGGCTCTGGCAGTTCCATCGGCTCAATAGGACCAGGCTGCTCCTGGATAAACTCGTTGATGCGCTCAATCTCAGGCGTATCAACAAAGGCACACTGCACACGTACCGGCTCCTGACCGTTGAGATAAAGCATATCACCACGACCTATCAGCTGGTTGGCTCCGGTGCGGTCGAGAATGGTCTTCGAGTCGATGGCAGACGTCACCTTGAAGGCTACGCGGCCAGGGAAGTTTGCCTTGATGTTACCGGTGATGATGCTGGTGGTAGGGCGCTGAGTGGCGATGATCATGTGGATGCCCACGGCACGTGCCAGCTGGGCGATGCGGGCGATAGGAAGCTCCACTTCCTTGCCGGCGGTCATGATCAGGTCACCAAACTCATCTATGATGACTACGATGTATGGCATGTACTCATGTCCATCGGTCAGTCGCAGCTTATGGTTGATATACTTCTGGTTGTATTCCTTGATGTTTCGGGCTCCCGCCTTCTTCAGCAGGTCGTAGCGGCTATCCATCAGGACACAGAGACTGTTGAGGGTGCGTACTACCTTGGTTACATCGGTGATGATCGGCTCGTCCTCGTCAGCCAGTGCCGCCATGAACTTGTTGGTGATGCGCGAGTAAACGCTGAACTCCACCTTCTTAGGGTCGATGAGCACCAGCTTGAGCTCGTTAGGGTGCTTCTTATATAATAAGGAGGTGATGATGGCATTCAGACCCACAGACTTACCCTGACCCGTAGCACCGGCAACGAGCAGGTGAGGAATCTTGGCAAGGTCTACCATGAACACTTCGTTTGTAATCGTCTTACCCAGCGCGATAGGCAGCTCCATCTTGGTTTCCTGGAACTTCTTGGAGTTCAGTGTGCTCTCCATGCTCACAATCTTAGGGTTGGCGTTAGGCACCTCGATACCGATGGTACCCTTGCCAGGGATAGGAGCAATGATACGGATGCCGAGCGCCGCAAGACTCAGGGCGATATCATCTTCCAGGTTCTTGATCTTGGAGATGCGGACGCCCTCGGCAGGCTGAATCTCATAGAGGGTGATGGTAGGACCCACGGTGGCACGGATGGTCTTGATCTGTACGCCGAAGTTGCCGAGCACCTCGATGATTCTGTTCTTGTTGGCGCGCTGTTCCTCCTCGTCGATGGAAACGCCGTCGTCCTCATATTTCTTCAGGAGATTGAGGGTAGGGTATTTGTATCTTGTAAACGGTTCCTTCGGATTGATAGGCGTATTGAGCACCTCGGCACTGCTGACTGTATTTCCCGATGCCTTTTCGTCAGAGGCAGCCACGGAGATATCCATGTTGAGCGCCTCGCTGGCAGCAGCAGCCTTCGTCTCCTCATCTTCCTGTTTGGCTCTTGCCGCACGCAGCTGACGCTGCTGTTCCAGGAAAGAAAGTGGTTTTCCGGCAGTCTCTGCATCGGTCTGCTCTTCAGCAGCATTCTCCTGACTGTCGGCAGCATCAGCCGTTTCATCGGTCTGAGCCTGCCCGTTCTCCTGGCTTGCAGGCTCTGAGAAGGTCTTGTCAGGGGCTACGTCCAGGTCGATGACGGTAGGTTGCTCATCGTCCTTGTATTCTTCCTGTTCCTCAGGCTGTTCCTCGGCCTGCCCCTTGGCAGCATGCGCATAGGCCTCGTCGATGGCGTTGGTTTCTGCCTTGTTGTCGTGGTTGGTAATCTCGAACTTCACCTTATTAGATATATATCCGATAGGGTTGAGCGCCTTTCTGATGATGGTGATGGTCTCAGACGTGAGATAGGTGAGGAAGGCGATAGCCACGAAGAGGAGGATGGCGGTAAGTCCCGGAGGCCCCACTACGTTTTCCAGATTCTGTACCACGAAGAGTCCATGCTTTCCGCCGGGATTGAAGATGAGTCCACCCATGATAGGAGTGAGGAACTTGGCGAAAGTGACAGACGACCATATCATGACAATCATCAGGCAGAAGAACCATTTCCAGAGGTTCACCTTGTATGCATTCATGAGCTGCAAGCCAGCCATGATGATGTAGCAAGGCAGGAGGAATGCCGGGAAACCGAAGTTCACGGCTATGAGCCAGTAGGAGATGATGGCACCCAGGGAGCCGCAGTAGTTCTGGAACTGCTGCTCGTTGTTGGTCCATTCGCTTGCTTTCAGATTCTCCAGTATACTCTGGTCGGCATATCCCGTGTTGAGAAATGAAACCATAGCGATGATGGTGACAATAGCAATACCAATCAGCGCCAGCCCTAGGAAAAAGTCGGTGATAGTATTGTTAAAAATATATTGCAAACCTATAGCTTCGCCAAAAGATTTAGCTTTGCGTTCTGTTCTTTTTTTAGCCATTTTTTTTTGTCTTTGAATATTTTATCTGCAAAATTAGCGAAAATAAATGAAAAAACCGCTCTTTTCTCAGTTTTTTTTTTTAATTTTGCAAATTGTAAAGAATAAAATGAGTAATGAGGATTATTTTCACTAAATTCGATAAGAAATCAATAAACAGTTTGCCGAGGATTCTCTTCCCAGGTAAAATCGTACTGATTGACAAGGCTGAAGACACGGAAGAAGCCGTAAATTTCCTCCTGAGCCAGCCCATTCTAGGTGTAGATACGGAGACCCGTCCTTCGTTCAGCAAGGGCAGGGGATTCCAGGTTTCGCTGCTCCAGGTGAGCACCCGTGATACCTGCTATCTCTTCCGTCTGCATCTGACGGGCATTACGCCTGCCATCATCCGGTTCCTGGAAGACAAGACGGTGCCCAAGGTGGGATTGTCATGGCATGACGACCTGCTGCAGCTGCATAAGAGGGCTGAGTTCAAGCCGGGATATTTCATAGAACTGCAGGACGAGGCGAAGAAGTTCGGACTGCAGGACATGAGTCTGCAGAAGCTTTATGCCAACCTCTTCCATCAGAAAATCAGCAAGGCACAGCGGTTGAGCAACTGGGAGGCTAGCGAGTTGAAGGACTCGCAGATGGCGTATGCTGCCACGGATGCCTGGTGCTGCATCAATCTCTATGAAGAACTGCTCCGACTGAAGCAGGAGGGAGATTATGAGCTCGACGAACTGTAGAATTCGGAAATAAATAACTGAACTTTCACATATCAGGAAGTTAAAGGAGTTAAGGAAGTTAAGGAGTTAAGACGTATGTCTTGCAGCTTAAAACCTACGCCAAAAAGACTACTGTCTTAACTCCTCAGCGACCGTAGGGAGCGATAACTCCTTTAACTTCTTTAACTCTTGAACTCGCGAAACTTGAATTGTAACTAATCAATATATATATAAATATGTATAAGAGCATATATTTGAAGAAAGGTAAAGAGGAATCGCTCAAAAGATTTCATCCATGGATTTTCTCCGGTGCCATCCAGGCGATGGATGAAGGCATCGAGGAAGGAGAAATCGTTAGAGTGATTACACGTGGGGGTGATTTCATCGCCGTAGGTCATTATCAGATCGGTTCTATCGCCGTGCGCGTTCTTTCCTTCAAGGATGTAGAAATCAATGAGGAATTCTGGTGCTCACGCCTGGAGTCGGCATATAAGATGCGAGTGGCTGTGGGTATCGCCGAGAATCCTGAGAACAATACTTACCGTCTGGTGCATGGAGAAGGAGATAACCTGTCAGGACTCGTCATCGACTGCTACGGACCTACTGCCGTGATGCAGGCTCACAGCGTGGGCATGCACGTATGCCGTATGGAAATAGCCAAGGCACTGAAGAAGGTGATGGGAGACGAACTGCAGAACATCTACTACAAGAGCGAGACAACCCTGCCATATAAGGCTGACCTCAGACAGGAGAACGGATTCATCCTGGGAGGTGATGCCGACGACGTGGCGGTAGAGAACGGACTGAAGTTCCATATCGACTGGCTGCGCGGTCAGAAGACCGGTTTCTTCGTAGACCAGCGCGAGAACCGTTCGCTGCTGGAGCATTATGCCAAGGGCAAGAGCGTGCTCAACATGTTCTGCTATACCGGCGGATTCTCTGTCTATGCCATGCGTGGTGATGCCAAGGCAGTCCATTCCGTAGACAGTAGTGCCAAGGCCATCGAACTGACCAATGAGAACATCGCCCTGAACTTTCCTGGCGATGCGCGTCATCAGGCTATCTGCGAGGATGCATTCAAGTATCTCGATGACCACGACCAGCAGTATGACCTCATCATCCTGGATCCACCAGCTTTTGCCAAGCACCGTGCAGCCCTGCATAATGCCCTGAAGGGATATACCCGTCTGAACGTGAAGGGACTGCAGCGCATCAAGAAGGGCGGTATCCTGTTTACATTCAGCTGCTCGCAGGTGGTGACGAAGGACAATTTCCGCAATGCCGTCTTTACGGCAGCAGCCCAGGCTGGCAGAAAGGTGCGCATCCTGCACCAGCTGCATCAGCCTGCCGACCATCCTATCAATATCTATCACCCGGAGGGTGAGTATCTGAAGGGACTGGTACTTTATGTGGAGTAAAAAACAGAAGGTTATGAAGAGATTATTATGGATCACGTTGGTGAGTGGCTTTATTTTTGGAATGTGCAGTTGCAGCGATTCCCAGCAGGAACGCCAGCGGCTGAGCAAGCAGGAACGTGCCCGTATGGACAGTATCGACCGGGCTGCGCTCAAGGTGGGCGTGATGCCCACCCTGGACTGCCTTCCCGTATATCTAGCTTATGAAGACAGCCTCTTCTGCAAGCAGGGAGTGGATGTTCATCTGCGCTATTATACGGCACAGATGGACTGTGATACAGCCCTGATGAATGGCAGGGTAGAGGGTTCCATCACCGACCTGATCCGAGGAGCCCGAATGGTAAGGAAGGGCACTCCGCTCACTTATCCTATCGCCACAGATACCTACTGGCAGCTGATTACGAACAAAAAAGCCCGTATTGCCGACCTGAAGCAGTTGAGCGATAAGATGATAGCCATGACACGCTATTCGGCTACCGACTATCTTGCCGACCTGGCAGTAGACAGCGGCAAGCCGAAATATGACGTGTATCGTGTGCAGATAAACGATGTGAATCTTCGTCTCCAGATGCTTCTCAACAACGAGATGGATGCCATGCTCCTGCCGGAGCCTCAGGCAACCAGAGCCCGTATGGACAAGCATGTGGTATTGATGGATAGCCGCGACAAGAACCTGAACCTGGGTGCTTTTGCCTTCCGCGAGAAGGCGCTGAAGCAGCCGGGACGCAAGCAACAGCTGCAGAAATTCATCCAGGCTTACAATATAGCTGTGGACAGCATCAACTCCAAGGGAGTGAAGCATTACTCCAAGCTTATCAGTAAGTACTGTCATGTAGATGAGAAAACAATTGGCAACTTGCCTAAAATAAAATACAACCATGCATTGGAACCTCGCCGTCGTGACCTTGAGGCTGCAGCTCGTGTGGCTAAACATTAATCTATAAAATCAAGAAAAATGGAAGAAAATGACATTAAAAAGTTGAGAAAGATACCTGGTTTTGGGGACCTCAAGTCTTTCCGTTTTCTGGTAGAGAAAATGTATACGGAACTCGAAGCCCAGCCAGAGAAGGAGAAGAAGATGGTGGCTCTGCTTCTGGGAGAGTCATTGCATGAGCTGGATGTACTGGGGAAGCATGCCTTCTCGGCAACTCATCCGATAGACTTCAGTGTTGTGTACAATACCTACGAGCATTTGTATACGATTGTTCAAAAATACCATTATTTGCTCATGCTGAGTAATGATTCCACTCTTTCAGCCCTTCGTAATAGAGGTAAGAAGCTGGGAAATCTCAGCGACCTGAAGGAGAAATTGGTTTCTGCCTTGGCAGATGTGGCTATGCTCTCTCTTGACGAGGGAGGTTCGAAAAAGAAGAAGATAGATCAGATGATTGAGACACAGAAACGTCTCAACGAGTTGCGCAATGTCATCTTCTCTTATATCACAAGCTCACCTATGTGGGATGAAGACGAGGCGAAGGAGTATCAGGAACTGCTGCATTCCAGAGCCGTCGATTCCGTCACAGCCCAGCTCATGGTGAGTGCCATAACCCTTTCCTGCCTCTACTTCTTTGACCGTAAGAAGTTCAAGTTCCTTTTCAAGCTGGCTAAGGAGAGCGAAGACATGCAGGTACGTGTACGTGCATGGGTGGGCTGGGCCTTGTGTTCCAGTCAAGTTCCAGGCTTTATGGTAGATGAGTGCGCCAAGGATATCGAGTCGCTGAAGGAGGATGAGGAAGGCAAGAAGCTGCTGCTCCTGATTTCCAAAATCCTGCTACGTTCCCAGGATATGAAGGAGGATAGCGAAGCGATGATGAAGAACATGTTCCATAATATGGCGGACAAGTTAAGTCATGAAGATATTGACTTGGAGGGGAAGTCAAGCTTCTCTTTTATCCAGAAAGATGATGATGAGGATGAGCCGGAAGACGGTCGTGATGTCGACGAGACGGTGGAATTGCTGGAGGATGGTGCTGACATCTATTTCACGCAGTTTAGAGAAACCAAGAAACTGGGCTTCTTCCATTCCATGTACAACTGGTTCATGCCGTTCTATTTCGAGTCTCCACTTTATCTCTCCGTTCAGGAGATGGCGGGTGACAAGGAACGCAACCTGCATCTGCTGCTTGTGAATGGTACCGCCTGCGACAGCGACCGCTATAGTCTGCTTCTGATGCTCGAAAAGGAGAAAAAATCCTTTACAGAGGCGCTGGAGAACATGGCTCCTGATGAGATAGCAGAAGAGTATCTGAACTCGATGGATGAAGATGAAGCCGCAGGGTTTAATGAAGAGGAGAAAAAGTATTTGGAAAAGAAAAAAATACATACTGCGGTGATCTATTACATCCAGGATCTTTCCCGTTTCTTTAACCTCGCTCCGATGCGCAAGGCGTATGACAATAGCATCAAGATGGATGCTGAAGACGAACTGTATACTACTCTTGTGCTGCCTATCTTTAAGGATGCTGCATTCGACGAGCTGCGCTACAAGATGGCGAGATATTGCTTCAAGCGTAATTATAAGAATTTCATCTTCGACCTGATGGGTAATCATTATCCTGACACTGTGGAGAGTCATTATCTGCTGGCATGGGCTGCTGTGAAATCCAAAGCTAAGGAGAATGTTGTTCTGGCTTATCCTCATATTGATTATCTGATGAAGAATGAGCCCGGACAGTTTCAGCTGGTAGAAATGGCTGTGGACTTTTACGAGAAGGTTGCCAGCTACGAGAACGTGAGCGCTTATCAGAAAGCTGTGGACTGCCTGACTCATCTGATGGAAATCAAGAAAGATGACGAGAAGGCGCTCTTATGGTGTAAGAAACGTCTGGCTAAGATCTATGTCTTGATGGAACGACATGAAGATGCCGTCAAGCTGTTTTACGAGATTACCTATCTCGAGCCGGACAACCTGACTGCGACTGCTAATCTGGCTGAAGCACTTCTCTATATGGACGGTGACGATCAGAAGAACCTGGAAAAGATTGAGAAAATATTGAAGTCAGGAAAGGAAAAATTGATGAATCTGAGAAGGGATAACTTTAAGTTGGACAGTTTCCCAGACGATCCAAAGGAAGGAATAGCAACTTTCTTTTCTGCCATGTCTGCTTGCTTAAATATGGACTTCATGGTAGACTTTGAACTGTATAAAGTGGACGGCATGCTTTGGTGGGCTCGTGACGATCGGCAAAAGGCTATGAAGTCTTGGCAGAGAGCCTATGAAGCTAGAAGCATGGCTCATCAGGAGGGTCCGTTATTTGACGAAAAGCAGGGAAAATGGTTGTCTGCGCATGGAATAAATGAAAATATGCGTATCTATTTGGAAGAATTGATGGCTCAAAAAATTCGTCAAGGTATGAAAAAAATGATGGATCAATTTAGACATGATGAAATGAAAGATAATGGCGAATAATAATATAGGTAACAATAAAAAGGGGCAGCAAGCTCCGATAGATAATAATTATGCGCATCTTCAGCCGCAGGCGATAGATGTGGAGAAAGTGGTGCTGGGTGCCCTCATGGTGGATTCGGACGCCTTCTCCATGGTATCCGAGGTGTTGAAACCCGATTCCTTCTATGAGCCTCGTCATCAGAAGATTTACCAGGCTATCCAGACCATGGATATGGAGGAGCGCCCGGTGGATGTCATGACACTCACTGATGAGCTGGCGAAGATGGGCGAACTGGACAGAATAGGCGGACCTGCCTATCTGATGGAGATTTCTTCCCAGGTGGCTTCGGCTGCCCATATCGAGTCGCATGCCAGAATCCTGGCGCAGAGATATCTGCAGAGACAGCTCATTCATTTTGCCGGTGGCATCGAGACCAAGGCGTTCGACATGAGCGTGGACGTGGATGAACTGATGCAGCAGGCAGAGGGTGAACTCTTCCAGATTTCGCAGAACAACATGAAGCAGGATTATACACAGATTGATCCGGTCATCAAGGATGCCGTGGATATCTTGCAGCGGGCTGCGCAGAACAAGGGAGGTTTGACTGGTATTCCTACCGGTTATCACGGTATGGACGAGATGACTTCCGGATGGCAGGATTCCGACCTCGTCATCATCGCCGGACGTCCTGCCATGGGTAAGACTTCCTTCGCACTCAGCATTGCCAAGAACGTGGCGGTGGATTATCATATTCCTATCGGATTCTTCTCCCTTGAAATGAATAACGTTCAGTTGGTGAACCGCCTTATCTCCAATGTATGTGAGATTTCCGGTAAGAAGATACTGAACGGTCAGCTCGATCCAAGCGAGTGGGAGAGACTGGATAAAAAAATCCGTGACCTGACGGGGGCACCTATTTATGTTGATGATACGCCGGGTCTTTCGGTTTTCGAACTGCGTACCAAGGCTAGAAGACTGGTAAGAGAGAAGGGAGTGAAAATGATCATGATTGACTACCTGCAGCTGATGAATGCCAACGGTATGAAGTTCGGTAGCCGTCAGGAAGAGGTTTCTACCATCTCACGTTCGCTCAAGGGACTTGCCAAGGAGCTGAATATCCCGGTCCTGGCTCTCTCACAGCTCTCACGTAACGTGGAGAACCGTGAAGGTCTCGAAGGAAAGCGACCTCAGTTGAGCGACCTCCGTGAATCCGGAGCCATCGAGCAGGATGCCGATATGGTACTCTTCGTTCACCGTCCGGAATACTATCACATCTATCAGGATGAAAAGGGAAACGACCTGCATGGCATGGCGCAGATCATCATCGCCAAGCACCGTAAGGGTGCTACGGGTGATGTGCTCCTGAACTTCCGTGGCGAGTTTACACGCTTCCAGGACCCTGAAACTTCGTTCGCTCCTATCCAGGAGGGTGGCGAAATCATGGGCTCCAAGATGAATGCCGGAGGTGACGACAGCCAGTTGCCTCCTCCTCCTGTTCCTAATGGTCCGTTGCCATTCTAGTTTTGGATTCGTAGCCATTCAGGTCTTTTTTGCTGCTTTTTACTGCATAAAGGCGCAATTTTAGCGCATTTTTGCGAGAAAAGTGCAGGAGGAATAGTAATTTGTTAGATTTTCTATTAAAAAAGTTATAAATTGTTTGCGTATATCAAAGAAATATATTACCTTTGCAAGCGATAAAAATATAACATAAAAAATAGAAAGATATGAGAGCAATAGCGTTGAATATTACAAGCATTATTATTCGACTTCGACTACAGACTGTGGGCGGAAGTGATAAGGTGTGCGTATAGTTCATCGGTTTGGATATATGAAGCCTTTCTACACTTCCGTATCGGGGAGTGAGAAAGGCTTTTTCTCATATTATAATATAGAGTATTAAAAATATAAAGAGATATGAGTGACAGATTATTTATTTTCGACACAACCCTTCGCGATGGCGAACAGGTTCCAGGATGCCAGTTGAATACAGTTGAGAAAATTCAGGTGGCTAAGGCGCTGGAGCAGTTGGGCGTTGATGTCATTGAGGCGGGCTTCCCTATTTCTAGCCCGGGCGACTTCAATTCGGTGGTGGAGATTTCCAAGGCTGTGACATGGCCTACCATCTGTGCGCTGACACGTGCAGTGGAGAAGGATATTGACTGTGCTGCCGAGGCGCTGCAGTATGCCAAGCACAAGAGAATCCATACGGGTATCGGTACCAGCGATAGCCACATCAAATATAAGTTCAATTCCAACCGCGAAGAAATCATCGAGCGTGCCGTGGCTGCTGTCAAGTATGCCAAGAAGTACGTGGAAGAGGTAGAGTTCTACGCTGAGGATGCTGGCCGTACCGACAATGAGTATTTGGCTCGCGTGGTAGAGGCTGTCATCAAGGCGGGTGCTACCGTAGTCAACATTCCTGACACTACCGGTTACTGTCTGCCTGATGAGTATGGCGACAAGATCAAGTATCTGATGGAGCATGTGGATGGCATCGAGAAGGCATGCATCTCTACCCACTGTCACAACGATCTCGGTATGGCTACTGCCAACACCCTGCAGGGTGTATTGAATGGTGCACGCCAGGTAGAGGTGACCATCAATGGTATCGGTGAGCGTGCGGGTAATACATCGCTCGAGGAAATCGCCATGATCCTGAAGTGCCACAAGAACATCGATATTGATACCAATATCAATACTACCAAGATTGTTCCGATGTCCCGAATGGTGAGCAGTCTGATGAACATGCCTGTGCAGCCTAACAAGGCTATCGTGGGCCGCAATGCCTTCGCCCATTCTTCTGGTATCCACCAGGATGGCGTGCTGAAGAATGTTCAGACTTACGAAATCATCGACCCTAAGGATGTGGGATTGGATGATAACGCTATCGTATTGACAGCCCGCTCTGGTCGAGCAGCCTTGAAGTATCGCCTCCACGTTAACGGCGTGAACATCGAAGATGAGGAGAAGCTTGACAAAATCTACAAGAAGTTCCTCCAGTTGGCTGATAAGAAGAAGGAAGTTACCGACGAGGATGTACTGATGCTCGCTGGTGCTGATTCTGCCGATAAGCATGGCGTACAGCTCGACTGGTTGCAGGTAACTACTGGCAAGGGCGTGAAGAGCGTGGCAAGCATCGGCTTGAACATCGCAGGTCAGAAGTTCGAGGCTGCATCTTCTGGCAATGGTCCTGTGGATGCTGCCATCCGTGCCCTCAAGAAGGTCATCACCAAGGAGATGAATCTCAAGGAGTTCACTATCCAGGCGATTGACAAGGGTTCAGACGATGTGGGTAAGGTTCACATGCAGGTAGAATACGACGGTCATGTATATTATGGCTTCGGTGCAGATACCGATATCGTAACCGCTTCTGTTGAGGCTTACATCGACTGTATCAACAAGTTCAAGGTAAGATAAAATTAATTCAGATAAATATATAACAAACAGGATATTATGGATACATTATTCGACAAGATTTGGGACAAGCACGTTGTCCAGATTGTTCCGGACGGTCCTACACAGCTTTACATCGACCGTCTCTACTGTCACGAAGTAACATCACCTCAGGCATTCGCTGGTATGCGAGCACGCGGACTCAAGATGTTCCGTCCAGACCAGATTTTCTGTATGCCTGACCACAATACACCAACCCACGATCAGGATAAGCCAATCGAGGATCCTATCTCAAAGAAGCAGGTAGATACCTTGGCAAAGAACACCGCTGATTTCGGCGTAACTCACTTTGCCATGAACACCAAGGACAATGGTATCATCCACGTGGTTGGTCCTGAGAAGGGTCTTTCTCTTCCTGGTATGACTATCGTCTGCGGCGACTCTCATACTTCTACTCATGGTGCTATGGGTGCCGTAGCTTTCGGTATCGGTACTTCTGAGGTGGAGATGGTGATGGCTTCACAGTGTATTCTCCAGAGCAAGCCAAAGTCTATGCGCATCAGCATCAACGGCAAGCTCAGCAAGGGTGTTACAGCTAAGGATGTAGCTCTTTATCTGATGAGCCAGCTCACTACTTCAGGTGCTACCGGTTACTTCGTTGAGTACAGTGGCGATGTAGTGAAGGATATGTCTATGGAAGGTCGTCTTACCCTCTGTAACCTCTCTATCGAGATGGGTGCCCGTGGTGGTTTCGTAGCTCCTGATGAGACCACATTCGAGTACATCAAGGGTCGTGAATACGCACCTAAGGGTGAAGAGTGGGACAAGGCTGTGGCTTACTGGAAGACCTTGAAGAGTGGCGATGACGCTGTCTTCGACAAGGAGTTGACTTTCGAGGCAAAGGATATCGAACCACGCATCACCTATGGTACCAATCCTGGTATGGGTATCGGTATCACAGAGAATATCCCAACTCTCGATGAGATTCCTGAGGAAGAGCAGGCTGGTTTCAAGAAGAGCCTCAACTACATGGGCTTCCAGCCAGGCGAGAAGCTCGAGGGTCATCCTATCGATTATGTATTCCTGGGCGCATGTACCAACGGCCGTATTGAAGACTTCCGTGCCTTCGCTTCATTGGTTAAAGGAAAGAAGAAAGCAGACGGCGTAACAGCTTGGCTTGTACCAGGTTCTTGGTCGGTTGATAAACAAATACGTGAAGAGGGAATTGATAAGATTGTAGAGGCAGCCGGCTTCGAAATCCGTCAGCCTGGATGCTCTGCTTGTTTGGCAATGAACGATGATAAGATTCCTGCAGGCAAGTACTCTGTAAGTACATCCAACCGTAACTTCGAGGGTCGTCAGGGACCTGGTTCCCGCACTATCCTTGCCAGCCCATACGTAGCAGCTGCTGCCGCTATCACTGGTAAGATTACCGACCCAAGAGAGTTTATGTAATTTTAAATTAATAACGTACAATTAATAATGTACAATTGACAAGTACACTTATGAAACAGAAATTCAATGTAATTACATCAAGCTGCATTCCTCTTCCATTGGAGAATGTAGATACAGACCAGATCATCCCAGCCCGTTTCCTCAAGGCTATCGATAAAGAGGGTATGGGCGAAAACCTCTTCCGCGACTGGCGCTACAATGCCGACGGAACTCCAAAGCCAGACTTCGTGATGAATGACCCTTCTTACAGTGGTGTCATCCTCGTAGCTGGCAAGAACTTCGGTTCCGGTTCTTCCCGTGAGCACGCTGCCTGGGCTATCGCAGGTGCAGGCTTCCGTGTAGTCATCAGCTCTTTCTTTGCTGATATCCACAAGAACAACGAGTTGAACAACCTCGTATTGCCAGTAGTAGTAAGCGAGGAATTCCTGAAGGAACTCTTCGAGAGCATCGACCAGGATCACAAGACAGAGGTAAAGGTAGATCTTCCTAACCAGACAGTCACCAATCTTGCTACCGGCAAGAGCGAGCACTTCGAAATCAACGGCTATAAGAAGCACTGTCTGGAGAATGGTTTGGACGATGTGGATTTCCTCGTTCAGAACCGTGACAAGGTTGAGGCTTGGGAAGCTCAAAACAAGTAATTATGGACGTTAACGCAAAGAGAGATAATTCCCGCATCAAGGAGATTGAGATCATGGACTGCACGCTGCGTGACGGCGAGCAGACCAATGGTGTCAGTTTCCTTCCTCACGAGAAGTTGATGATAGCAAGAATGCTGTTGCACGACATCAATGTTGATCGCATTGAGGTGGCTTCAGCGCGTGTGTCGGAAGGCGAAAAGGATGCTGTCGCTCGTATTTGCCGTTATGCCAAGACCATTGGTAAGCTGGGTTCCGTTGAGGTGTTGGGATTCGTGGATAACAACAAAAGCGTAGACTGGATTGCTGAATGCGGCGGTCACGTCATCAACCTCTTGACGAAGGGTAGCTACAAGCACTGCACCCAGCAGCTCAAGATGTCGCCTGAGGAGCATCTCGCTCATATCAAGCAGACCATCGACTATGCCTTGAGCAAGGATTTCACCGTAAATCTCTACCTGGAGGACTGGTCGAGCGGAATGCGCGACAGTCGTGACTATCTCTTCACGATGATGGACGAGCTGGTGAAGTTGCCTATCAAGCGCTTCCTGCTTCCTGATACTTTGGGTATCCTGAACCCATTGCAGTGTGTGGAGTACATGCGCCAGATGGTTCGCCGTTATCCGAACTCTCACTTCGACTTCCATGCCCATAATGACTACGATTTGGCGGTGAGCAACTCGCTGGCTGCCGTGTTGAGTGGCGCCAAGGGTCTTCACGTTACCGTGAATGGTTTGGGCGAACGCTGCGGCAATGCACCATTGGCGAGTGTTCAGGTGATTCTGAAGGATATGTTCGAGGCAAAGACCAATATCAAGGAAGACCGTCTGAACGATATTTCCCGATTGGTTGAAGGATACAGCGGTATTGCCGTGGCTCCAAATACACCGGTTGTTGGAGACAACGTCTTCACCCAGGTGGCTGGCGTACATGCCGATGGCGATAACAAGGACAAGCTTTATTGCAACGATCTGGTGCCTGAGCGTTTCGGAAGACATCGTGAGTATGCATTGGGTAAGAATTCCGGTAAGGCGAACATCATCCAGAACCTCAACGAGCTGGGATTGGAGTTGACTCCAGAGCAGACCAAGGCTGTGACCAAGCGAATCACCGAACTCGGCGACCGCAAGGAACTGGTAACCCAGGACGACTTGCCATACATCGTGAGCGATGTATTGAAGCATAGCACACCTGAGGATAAGGTAAAACTGGTCAGTTACATGGTGTCTACCTCCTATGGTTTGAAGCCTATCGCTAGCGTGAAGGTAGAAATAGAGGGTAAGGAGTATGAAGACAGGAGTTCAGGCGATGGTCAGTATGATGCCTTCGTAAAGGCTCTTCGCAACATTTACAAGGTGAAGCTCGGCAAGACCTTCCCTACGCTCGACAACTATCAGGTAACCATTCCACCTGGTGGCCGTACCGATGCCCTCGTTCAGACCGTCATTACCTGGCGTGAAGGCGACCGCATCTGGCGCACCCGCGGCTTGGATGCCGACCAGACGGAGGCAGCTATCAAGGCAACGCTCAAAATGCTTAATATGTATGAGGCAGATAAGAGCGATGAACAGCCGGCATCGCCTCGAAATTTAGATATGGAATAAAAACAATTAAAAAATCAGATAAGATGAAATTAAACATTGCAGTTCTCGCCGGTGATGGTATCGGACCAGAGATTATGAAGCAGGGCGTAGCAGTAATGCAGGCCATTGCAGAGAAGTTCAACCACGAGTTTACTTACAACGAGGCTATCTGCGGCGCTCACGCTATCGACGAGGTAGGTGATCCATTCCCAGAAGAGACCTTCAAGACTTGTATGGATGCTGACGCAGTGCTCTTCGCTGCCGTTGGTGACCCACGTTTCGACAACAACCCTACAGCCAAGGTTCGTCCAGAGCAGGGTTTGCTCGCTATGCGTAAGAAGTTGGGTCTCTTTGCCAATGTACGCCCAGTGGCTACATTCGATTGCCTGCTCCACAAGTCACCATTGAAGGATGAGCTCCTGAAGGGTGCTGACTTCGTAGTCATCCGCGAGTTGACTGGTGGTATGTACTTCGGTGAGAAGTATCAGGATAACGATAAGGCATACGATACAGATATCTATACCCGTCCTGAGATTGAGCGCATCCTGAAGGTAGCTTTCGAGTTTGCCATGAAGCGCAACAAGCACTTGACAGTAGTAGATAAGGCAAACGTATTGGCATCTTCTCGTCTCTGGCGTCAGATTGCCAAGGAGATGGAGCCACAGTATCCTGAGGTAAACACCGACTATATGTTCATCGACAACGCTTCTATGCGTGTGTTGACAGAGCCTACATTCTTCGATGTCATCGTTACAGAGAATACCTTCGGTGACATCCTTACCGATGAGACCTCTTGCATCACCGGTTCTATGGGCTTGCAGCCATCTAGCTCATTGGGCGAGCACACCCCATTGTTTGAGCCTGTTCATGGTTCATGGCCACAGGCAGCTGGCAAGAACCTGGCTAACCCTGTAGCTCAGATTCTTTCTGCAGCCATGTTGCTCGAACACTTCGGTTTGAACGGGGAGGGTGCCTTGATCCGCAAGGCAGTAGATGCTTCTCTCGATGCCAATGTCCGCACACCTGAAATTCAGGTTGAGGGTGGTGCTCACTATGGCACAACAGAGGTTGGCGAGTGGATTGTCAACTGGATCAAGAATGCATAAGCATAAAATGTGAATAATCATATCAAGGGCCTTATGGAGGAATGGTTTCTTCCATAAGGCTTTTTTATTTTGGTAATTGTAGTTTTTTTATATGGATAGTTGTCATATTTGCCTTTTTTTTGTTTATTTCTGGAAACCTATTTAAGTTTAATAGTTTTTTACTTGGTTGTTTGCTAAAGTATTTGTAATTTTGCAAGCATGAAAAAGAAAATGATTATATCAATGTTGTTAGGAGTTTGGGCTTTGTCTATGTCGGCTCAAAGTCAGAACGAATCTGAAAGCTTAAGCAAGGACCAGGCGAAGGCTTTGAGAGATTCTCTTGCTCAGGCTACGGAAGTTCTGGCGTATTATCCGGATAGTATCGACCTTCGTCTTAAGAAGGCTGCCTGGAATATCCAGCTCAAGCAGTGGCAATATGCCAAGGACGATCTCGATAAGGTGCTGTTTCTCAACAATACCAATATCGCAGGTCTCTTTTATCGTGCCTATGTCAACGAACAGCTGCGCAGATACAACTTCGCCCGTTTAGACTATCAGAATCTGCTGGTTCTGGTGCCTGGTAATTTCCAGGCACAGCTCGGTCTCGCTCTTCTCAATCAGAAAGACAAGCATTATACCGAGGCTTATAACGGCATTAATATGCTGATAGAGCAATATCCCGACAATGCCATCGCCTATGCTGCACGTGGAGGAATGGAGAAGGAGAAGGGACAGCTTGAAGCTGCGGAATATGATTATGCCAAGGCGATGGAGCTGGATGCTGATAATGCCGATTATGTGCTGAATCATCTGGACCTGCTCATCTTGCTGAAGCGTAGGAATGAAGCCTATGCTGATTTGCAGCGGTTGATGAAGATGGGGTATTCCAAAGGGCAGTTGCTGGAGTTCTATAACAGACTGAAGAAGAAGTAGTAGTTCCATCTGATATAATCTATAGGGAAGAATAGAACAATTAGAAGATACTTGTTTATGAAGAAAATTTTTACGCAGATTGCTGAAGCTTTTGGCTGTCTCTTCCTGGCGGGCTGCGATACCGTTTTTGATGTTCATCCATACGATGTTCATGTGGATGGAGACAAGAACGTGAATGCTGCCAATATCGCCAAGATAGAAAGTGCTATCAAGTATAAGGATACCATCCGCTTTGCAATGATCAGCGATACTCATCAGTGGCTCGACGATCTGAAAAAGGAAGTGAATGATATCAACAGGCGCAAGGACAGTATCGACTTCGTACTTCACTGCGGAGATGTCACAGACTTTGGAGCTACGCAGGAATTTCAGTGGACCCGAGACAGATTGCAGAAGCTGAAGATGCCGTTTGTGGTATTGCTCGGCAATCATGACTGTCTGGGAACCGGAAACCAAACTTACGAGGTGGTTTTCGGCAAGCCGGATTTCAGTTTTATCGCCGGCAGGGTGAAGTTCGTATGTCTCAATACCAATGCCATTGAGTACGACTATTCCCGTCCTGTACCTAACTTCGATTTTATGGAAGAACAGTGCAAGGCGGATTCTGCCGATTTCGACCGTACCGTTATCTGTATGCATGCTGCTCCTTATTCAGAGCAGTTTAATAACAATGTGGCTAAGGTATTCAACTATTATACCCATCAGTTCCCTGGTCTGATGTTCTGTCTCTATGGTCATGGACATCATACCAAGCAGACCGATATGTATGGTGATGGCACGATGTATTATGAGATATGCAATGCTCCTAAGCACCAGTATTATATATTTACCATTACTCCAAAAGGCTACCGTTATGAGATTATCGATTATTAATAGACACTTCTCCTTTTCGTCAGTGAAGAGATTTTCTTCCTTGAAGAGAAGCTTATGTCTGGCTGGATGCTTTCTGGGTGCTGTTGTCTCGGCTTCTGCTGCTGAAGGCGAGATGAAGAATGACAGTATTGTTCATGATACACTGGTTGTTAATGAGCAGGGTGAACTCTCGCGTTATGACAGGCGGGTACTCAAATACCGCAAGCAATGGGATTTGCTGATTCCTACCAACGGAGCGATACAGTTTTGTGGTAATATGGGTGTGTTTTCCCTGGGCCTCGGATGGGATTATGGCAAGCATCGCCAATGGGAGACGTTTGTGATGCTCGGATATATTCCCCGTTTTGATTCTGACGATTCGAAACTGACACTCACGATCAAGGAGAATTTCATTCCCTGGCACCGTGATATCGGTAAGGGATGGTGGTTTGAACCGTTGGAGTGCAGCATCTATTTCAATACCATCTTCGGACATGATTTCTGGACCAAGCAGCCTACCAAGTATGAAAACGGGTATTATCCGTTCTCTACCCGTATCCGTCCTAACATCGCCTTCGGTGAGCGCTTCAGATACAATATCCCGCACAATATGCGTAAGCGCATCAAGAGCATTACGTTCTTTTATGAGTTGGGAACCAATGATATCTATACCATGCGTTTCATACGTAATGGCAATGGCAACTTCTGGGACATCTTCGGTCTTTCCCTGGGCGTTAAGATGCAATATTTATAATGTTTCAGGAACTTCCCAAGGGTTCTTGAAAAACTAAAGGCTTCATCAGCCGTTTCTTCGGAGAATTAAATTCCTCTCTCTTCGAAGAAACGGTTGATGAGGTTGATGATTCTGTCCAGTTCTTCCTGCTTCAATGTAGAATTGCAGGGAAGGCTGATTTCCTGCTGCGCTATCCGTTCCGTTGCAGGGAACGAAAGATGGTTCCATTCCGGATAGCAAGGCTGCTGATGAGGCGGAATAGGGTAGTGACACACGGTCTGCACCCGATGCTCTGAAAGGTAATCGCGCAGTTCATCCCGTTTTTCTGTCAGGAAAGGGAAGACATGCACCACATTTTCTGATTCCTCCTTATATAGTTCTTGCGGAATGCAATGCTCTACTATCTTTTTGTCGAGTTTGGAAAGATAGTATTGGGCTTTCTGGAATCTGTCTTTCGCCTCTCCGTATGGATTCTTCAGCTTGACGCAGAGCACGGCAGCCTGGAGCTCTTCCATTCTCGAATTGAGTCCCTGATAATTGTATTCGTATTTGCTCACCCTGCCATAGTCGCGGAGGGAAGTGATGACCTCTGCCAGCTTCCTGTCGTTGGTGGTGATGGCTCCTGCATCGCCCAATGCGCCCAGGTTCTTGCCCGGATAGAAGCTGTGAGCGGCTGCATCACCGATATTGCCCGTATGAATGCTTTCCCCGTTGACTTCGTTTTTCTCTCCCAGCATCTGGCAGGCAAAAGCCTGCGCATTGTCTTCAAACAGCAATAAGTGATGTTTCCGGCAGAGTTCCTGCATCAGGGGCGTTACAGACAGCTTGCCGTATAGATGGACCGTCAGTAGCGCCTTGGTCTGGGGTGTGATGTGCTGTTCGATGAGTCGCTCATCTATCTGCAGGGTGTCCAGCCGTGCATCAATGAGCACAGGCTTCAGTCCTACGCTTGTGATGGCAAGGATGGTGGCATAGTAGGTATTGGCAGGCACGAGAATCTCGTCGCCCTTCTGCAGTCTGCCCAGTTCCATTTCGCCTACGAGAATGAGTTTTAGGGCATCCAGTCCGCATCCGCATCCTATGCTGTATTCTGAGCCGATGAATGCTGCGTATTCTTCTTCAAACTGCTTCAGGGCTTTGCCGTGCAGATACCAGCCGCTGTCTAATACCTGGGCAATGGCATTGTTGATTTCCGGCTGATATTGGTCATTGATGGCTTTCAGGTCTAGATACTTGATTTCCTTTTCTGCTGCCGTCAGTCGCAATACTACGGTTTCTTCTGTGAAATCTGTCAGCTGATACGGACAGTCTGCCGTAATCAGGGCTCCCTCGTTTGGATTATCAAGCAAGGTTTCTGCTCCGGTTCCGTCCTGTTCTATTACCCGAAGGGTAAAGTGACCGGCGAGTGCAACCAGCATGGTTTCTCTCTGATGCAGGGTGATGACGGTGCATTTCGGTGAAAACCATTCCGTATTTCCTATTTCAAAAGGCACATGGGTATTTTCCTCAGCGACGACAAGTGTGCCGCGAGGGTCATATATCTTTTGTAACTTGATGATGTCTATTTTCTTATTCATATATAATATAACGTCTGAAAAGGGAGTATATTATATGGGAGGGTTATAAAAAACTAAGAGCAGCTACCTTCGCAGGCAACTGCTCACATTCAATAGGTATTAGTTTTCTTTAAGGTAAAAAGATTGTATTCAGGATAACGTTTGCAAAGGTACATATTTTTTTTTTAATAAAAGAATAAAACTTAAAGTATTTTTTGATTACTCATCATTTTTTTTTTAATGTAGTAAGTTCAGATACTTTATTAGAAATTATTTTATTTATTCATCATATGCCCCTTGTAATATTGTTTTGTTGCCACACGCTCTTTCAGGGCGAGTGGAGCAAACTGGATTTGTTGGTTCAGAGGTGAGTGGGATATAAACGAAAAAAAGGAAATTCAAATGAATGAATTTCCTTTTTTCTGAAGAGGTGTCTAGCGGAGTCGAACCGCTCTACACGGTTTTGCAGACCGTTACCTAACCGCTCGGTTAAGACACCATTTATAAGCGAAGCAACCATTTCTGAATTGCGAGTGCAAAGGTACTATTTTTATTTGGTTCCACCAAATTTTTCATCTACTTTTTTCAAAAAACTTTCATTTTTTATTGTTTTCCCCTTGTTTTCTCTGTTTTTACTTCAGATTTTCTCTTTTTCTGTTCACATTTTTCCAGAAAAGGGCAGTTGGCGCATTTGAAGTCCTTACACGTCTTGGCTTTCCGGTAAGTTTTATAAATGCGATTGGCGGTATACATCACGCATACCGCCAATATCAATAGAATTAACACGTTTTGTGTCATTTATAAAATGTATGAATTGATGATTCTACTTTAACCTACGGCATTGTAGCCGTTGGTAGAGTTCTTGCGCATGATGTCACGGATGTTCATCTCCTTGAAACCATTCTCGCGCTGGATCTCTTCCAGTTCCTTCTCCTCTTCCAGATCCTTTTCAGAACGGGTAAAGGTGAAAGCCTTATACTTAAACTCTGCGATAGCCCATCCTACGATGGCTACCACAACTAATGCGATAAATCCTACTAAAGCGTTCATTTCCTTATCTATTATTTAATAATGTGTAAATTCCTTTTTTTATTCTCACTACTTCCAGTTTTGGGAATCCTCTGTTAGTAGTCGTCGTCAGCAACATCTTCTGCATCGTCAAGACCGAGATTCTCCGGGTCTTCGAATGTAGTGCGATAACTCTCTTCGGTCAACTTGTCGTCGTCGAAGGCATCATCGTCCTCGTCAGGATCGTTGTAGTGATCCTCAATCTCTGGTGCATCCTCATCGTCGTCATCGATGTCCTCGATATCGTCCTCACGGTCCAGCTCGTCTTCATCCATGAATTTCATGCGGATCTTCTCAACCTTTGGCTTCTCCTTAGCGAAGATTGCTTCCACCCATGTACCCTTTGGTACAACGAGTACTTCATAATCATCGGCAAGTTTCTTCTCGTACAAGCCACCTGGTTTCTTCAGGCGGTCCTTAGGAAGGGTAGTGGTACTGATATCAAAGTTGCTCTCGATGATGTCCTGGATGCTCTGTGGCAAGCTTTCCCATCCGCCACCGAAGTTGCGCTCCAGCAGCTCGATGAGCTTGCTGGCTGTAATATGGCCTACGTTCTCGTATGTCAGGTCGGTAACGCGCATGATAGGACGCTTCTTGATGGCATACTTCACGTTCTGGTCATCGATACGGAAGGTACCGATCTTGAAGCCACGTTCTGTTAACTTATCCAGCACCTCTGGGCGATCGACGGTAATCTTCTCCATTTCGAATGCGCTGCGGATAGTGTCTAGATACTTACGCTGGTTGTCCTTCAGGTCGTTGTCTTTCTCGGCAGCTTCCCAAAGGCGGAAAACATCGTTCTCCTGCACTTCCCATACACTACTCTTTGTGAGAGTCTTGAGTGTTATAACTTTGTCTTTTTTCATTGTCTACTATATTTTGATTGCAAAATTAAGTACTTCTTTTTATATATCCAAATTTTCCAGCCTATTTTTTTATTTTTCATTGTATTTTTTGTGTCGGTTTCGTTTTTTTTATTACCTTTGCAGTATGAGTGAACCATTAGCTGAAAGAATGAGGCCTCACACGCTTGCTGATTATGTCGGTCAGAAGCATCTCGTTGGTGAGGGAGCCGTCCTGCGCATGATGATAGATGCAGGGCGTATATCTTCTTTTATCCTATGGGGACCACCGGGAGTGGGAAAGACTACCTTGGCGCAGATTGTGGCGCAGACCTTGAAGGTGCCTTTCTATACACTCTCTGCGGTGACCAGTGGCGTAAAGGATGTGCGTGAAGTGATAGAAAGGGCAAAGAACGGAAGATTCTTCAATTCCGCTTCACCTATTTTATTTATAGATGAGATTCACCGATTCTCCAAGAGTCAGCAGGACTCTCTCCTGGGAGCGGTAGAAAAAGGAATCGTTACCCTGATTGGTGCTACTACGGAGAATCCTTCGTTCGAAGTCATCAGACCGTTGCTCTCCAGATGTCAGCTCTATGTCCTGAAACCTTTGGAAAAGGAAGATCTAGAAGGACTGCTGAATCGTGCCATTACGGAGGATGTGGAACTGAGGGAAAAGCATATTGAACTGAAGGAGAAGGGTGCCTTGCTGAGATATAGTGGTGGTGATGCCCGCAAGCTGCTCAATATCCTTGAACTCGTGGTTGAATCGGCTGGGTCGGATGATGTGGTCATTACCGACCAGATGGTGGTACACCAGTTGCAGCAGAATCCGCTGGCTTACGACAAGCAGGGAGAGATGCATTATGACATCATCTCCGCTTTTATCAAGAGTATCCGTGGCAGTGATCCTGATGCGGCTCTCTATTGGATGGCACGTATGATAGAGGGTGGAGAAGACCCGCAGTTCATCGCCCGAAGGGTGGTTATCAGTGCCAGCGAGGATGTGGGACTGGCTAATCCGAACGCCCTGCTGCTGGCGAATGCCGCCTTTGATACGGTGATGAAGATTGGCTGGCCTGAGGCTCGTATCGCACTTGCCGAGGCTGTAGTTTATCTAGCCACCAGTCCTAAGAGCAATAGTGCCTATCTGGGCATCAATGATGCCATTGCTACCGTTAAGCAGACGGGCAATCTGCCTGTGCCTCTGCATCTCAGGAATGCGCCTACCAAGCTGATGAAGGACCTTGGCTATCATGATGGCTACAAGTATCCTCACGATTATCCGGGGCATTTCACCGAGCAGCAGTATCTGCCGGATGAACTCAGAAATTCGCGATTCTGGTATCCGCAACATTCTCCTTCTGAGGAACGACTCTATAACTGGATGGTAACCTGCTGGGGAGAGCGGTTTAAGGATTAACAATTTATAAATGATAATTTACAATTTATAATTGATATTTTTAATTGATAGAAAATCATATAATTGAAAACAACTAACTGTTACGAGAAAAATGACTATTCATAATGACCCGGAACTGGTGATGACGCTTCAGAGTGTCATTGAGTTCATAGGAACCTTTGCGTTTGCCCTTTCGGGCATCCGACTTGCCGCCACCAAGCATTACGACTGGCTGGGCGGATTTGTGTGTGGTGTGGCTGTTGCCATCGGTGGCGGAACCATCCGTGATGTGATGTTGGGTCTGACTCCTTTCTGGATGTCGAGTCCAATCTATCTTCTGTTTACGCTGCTGGCTCAGCTAGTAGTCATCGTCTGCCATCATTATCTGAAGCGTCTCGACAATACCTGGTTTCTTTTCGATACGCTCGGTCTGGCGCTTTTCAATATTGCAGGAATCCAAAAGACCCTTGATTGCGGCTTCCCGTTCTGGGTGGCAATCATCATGGGTTGTATTACGGGTTCTTTCGGTGGAGTAATCCGTGATGTGCTTCTCAATGAGGAGCCGGTTATCTTCCGCAAGGAGATTTATGCGATGGCTTGCGTCATCGGTGGTCTCGTCTACTGGGGATTCAGTTGTCTGGACGTGAGTCTCTACGTAACGGTGGTTGCTTCCTTCGTTACTGTATGTGCCATCCGTCTGCTTGCAGTGAAATACCACATCTCGCTGCCTACATTGCGGGATGAGGATGAGAAGGATAATTAAATAATTAAACATTAAACAATACTACATGAGAAGAGAGAAAATCTTTGGATTGCTGATTCTGGCGATGATGCTGATGTTTCAGACTTCGCTGATGGCACAAAACAAGCGAGAGTTTCGTGGCGCATGGATACAGTGTGTCAACGGACAGTATTTAGGTAAGAGTACGCAGCAGATTCAGGCTATGCTCACCAGACAGCTGGATGAATTGCAGAAGGATGGTGTGAATGCCATCATCTTCCAGGTGCGTGCTGAGTGTGATGCGCTCTATGCCAGTGAGTATGAACCATGGAGCCGTTATCTGACGGGTGTGCAGGGAAAAGCTCCTTCTCCTTACTGGGATCCGCTGCAGTGGATGATTGAGCAGTGCCACAACCGAGGTATGGAACTTCATGCATGGATCAATCCGTTCCGTGCCAAGCACAGTTCTACTCCTTATGCCACTCTCTCACCAAAGAGTGTTGTCAAGCAGCAGCCTGAACTTTGCTTCAAGTATGACAACCTGGTGCTTCTCAATCCGGCTTTGCGAGAGGCTACTGAGTATACTTGCCGTATTGCAGCTGATATTGTAGGAAGATATGATATCGATGGATTCCATATTGATGATTATTTCTATCCTTATCCTGTAGCAGGCAAGCAGATTCCGGATCAGGCGCTCTACAGACAGCATCCTAGAGGATTCCGCAATATCGGTGATTGGCGCCGTGACAATGTAAGCCGATTTGTTCAGGAATTGGGTGAAACCATTCATACCATCAAGCCTTGGGTGAAGTTTGGTGTTTCTCCTTTCGGTATTTATCGCAACAAGCGTACCGATCCTAACGGTTCTGAGACCTACGGCTTGCAGAACTATGATGATCTCTATGCTGATGTGTTGCTCTGGGTGAACAATGGATTTGTTGACTATACCGCGCCTCAGCTGTATTGGGAAATTGGCAACAAGGCGGCAGACTATAAGACGCTCATCACCTGGTGGAACAAGCATGCCGGCAACCGTCCTCTCTATATTGGTGAAGACATTGAGCGTACTGCCAAGCATGCTGATCCTGGAAATCCTCGCAGTCATCAGTTGCCTGCCAAGCACCGTCTGCACCAGCAGATGAGCAATGTGCAGGGTACTGTGTTATGGTATGCTAAGACTGCCGCTGATAATGTGGGCAATATTGGCCATACGCTCCGCAACAATTATTGGAAGTATCCGGCTCTTCCTCCATTGATGCCTTTCCTGGATGATAAGGCTCCTAAGGGAGTGAAGGGAATGAAGTTGCACTGGACTGAATTTGGTCCGCTGCTTGTATGGAAAGCTCCAAAATGGAAAAAGAAGAAATGGGGTGATGAAGCGAATCGTTTTGCTGTCTACCGTTTCGGAATGGGAGAGAAGATAGATCTCCGTAATGTGAAGGCTTTGCAGAAGATAACCTACAATCCTTTCTATAAGGTGAAGTACGAGAAGGGAAAACAGTATGTTTATGTAGTGACAGCTCTTGACAGAGTAGGTAATGAGAGCAAGGGAAAGAAAGTCAAGGTTTCATTCTAGCTTCATTCGGTTAATCCGATGATATGATTAAAAAGCCCCGGAAGTCTGATAATGACTTCCAGGGCTTTTACTATATATAGAAACTAAATGTTAGTTCTTGAAACTGTGGATAGGAGCTGGGATGCGACCTAAACGGTTGATAAATGCCTCGCAGCTGAACTTGTTCACTGGCATGATAGGAGCGTGACCCAGCAAGCCACCGAAGTCTACATTGTCACCAACCTTCATTCCTACAACAGGGATGACGCGGACGGCTGTGGTCTTCTGGTTGACCATACCGATAGCAGCCTCGTCGGCAATGATGCCGGAAACTGTTGTGGCAGGAGTATCTCCCGGAATGGCAATCATATCGAGACCTACAGAACATACGCAGGTCATAGCCTCCAACTTTTCGATGGTCAGTGCACCCGCCTCAACGGCATTGATCATACCCTGGTCTTCACTGACAGGAATGAAAGCACCGCTCAAACCGCCAACGTATGATGACGCCATGATACCGCCCTTCTTTACCTGATCGTTCAGGAGAGCAAGAGCTGCTGTAGTTCCAGGAGCGCCTGCATGCTCAAGACCGATGAGTTCGAGGATATCAGCAACACTGTCACCGATGGCAGGAGTAGGAGCCAGAGAGAGGTCGATGATGCCGAATGGTACGTTGAGACGGCGTGAAGCCTCCTTAGCAACCAACTGACCTACACGGGTAATCTTGAAGGCTGTGCGCTTGATGGTTTCGCAGAGAACCTCGAAGCTTTCGCCCTTCACCTTCTCCAATGCATACTTTACTACACCCGGACCGCTGACACCAACGCTTACTACAGCATCAGCCTCTGAAACACCGTGAAAGGCACCAGCCATGAATGGGTTGTCATCAGGAGCATTGCAGAGAACGACAAGCTTGGCGCAGCCCAAAGAACCCTTTTCCTTGGTAGCTTCAGCCGTATCCTTGATGATTTCTCCCATCAGACGGACAGCATCCATGTTGATTCCGGTCTTAGTAGAACCCACGTTGACAGAGCTGCAGACGAAATCTGTCTGAGCCATTGCCTGTGGGATAGACCGGATAAGGAGTTCATCGCTCTTGCTCATACCCTTGCTTACGATGGCAGAGTAACCACCGAGGAAGTTGACACCGAGTTCCTTGGCACACTTGTCGAGGGTCTTGGCAATCTTCACGTAGTCGTCTGTAGTCTTGCATGCAGAGCCTCCTACCAGAGAGATAGGAGTGATGGAGATACGCTTGTTGACGATAGGCACTCCAAATTCCTTGGAAATATCTTCGCCCGTCTTCACCAGGTTCTTAGCGAGTCGTGTAATCTTATTATGTATATTCTGACAGAGTTCCTCCACATCGGTAGAAGCGCAGTCCAGGAGATTGATACCCATGGTGATGGTGCGCACATCGAAGTTTTCCTGCTCTATCATCTTATTGGTTTCGATAACCTCAGATATATTGATCATACTTTCAAAATTTAGCTATTGATTATAAACTTTTGGATTCTTGCTTAGATTCTGTGCATCATGTTAAAGATTTCCTCGCGCTGGCATTTCACCTGCACGCCGAGTTCCTTACCCACGTTGGCAAGTTCATCAGCAACCTCTTCAAACGATTTTGTCATCTTGCCCATATCTACAATCATCATCATGTTAAAATACTCCTGTACGATAGTCTGAGAGATATCAAGAATGTTGATGCTGTTCTCTGCCAAATAAGTACAAACTTTGGCGATGATACCAACGGTATCCTTTCCCACTACTGTAATAATCGTTCTGTTCATGATTATAGCTTTTTATTGTTATACTTTTGTTCTTAATATGTTTTATGCCACAAAAGTACAACTATTTTGTCAGACTGCCAAATAAAAAAAAGAAAACTTGCAAAATAACAGATATTTTGCAAGTTTTCTCTGCTTGTATTCTAAATAATTGATACTTCTAATTATTTGATACCTCTTTCATTCAATGCCTTTGAATATTTAGCAGCATTCTGCAGGTGCTCCTGATAAGTGCGTGCAAAATTATGGGTGCCGCTGAAATCCTCCTTGGCGCACATGTAGAGATAATCGTGCTTGACGAGGTTGAGAACAGCGTCAATGCCAGCTACTGAAGGGATGCGGATAGGTCCTGGTGGCAATCCCGGATTCACATAGGTATTGTATGGACTCTTGATGCGCAGCAGATTGTTGTAAATGCGCTTCAGGTCGAATCGCTTCCAGGCGTATTTGATGGTTGGATCTGCCTGCAGAGGCATTCCTTCCGGATATTCTGCATTGCGCAGCTTGAAGCGGTTGTAGTACATTCCGGCAATCATCGGCTTCTCGCCGTTGTTGGCAGTTTCTTCGTCCACGATGCTTGCGATGGTGATGACTTCTATCGGAGTCAGCTGCAGAGCCTTTGCCTTCTGCGTACGGTCTTCATTCCAGAACTTCTCGCTTTCCTTCTTCATTCGGTCGAGCAGTTTTTCTACGGATGAGTTCCAGTAGATGTCGTAGGTGTTCGGGATGAACATGCAGGCGATGGTGGTGGTGTCGTAACCATACTTCTCGCAGGTAGCCTCATCGGTCAGCGCCTGGAGAATGGAGGTGCTGTCTATCATCAGCTTCTTGCTGAGTTCTACCGACAGCTTGTCTAGTGTACGTACGGAAGGCAGTGTGAGGTTGATTGGTTCCTGCAGTCCGTTCTTCATGTGTCGCCACACCTTCAGTGCGCCTTCTCCCGGATGGATGGCGTAGCGTCCGGTATGGATATGCTCCGCATATCCGAAGTGATGGGTCAGGGTCTTGAATGCCTGATACGGGAAACTGTTGGCTATCGGTTCCACCTTTTTATATACAGAGTCTATATTGTCGTCTGTGTCAATATAGACATACTGCGTATTGCTGCTCTTCGAGAAAGAGGAGAAGCAGTAGAGGTAACCAACAATGGCAACTATCACGATGCATGCGATGGCACCGTAGAGATAGAGCTTAGAAACTGATTTTTTCATTTTCTTTGTATTCATTTTTGTTTTGCTTCACTTTTTTCTGTTCAATCCTATCATAAACATGATATTGCGTTCTTATCTGCAAAAGTACTGCAAAAATGGGAAATGGCAAAGTATCGTCAATTAAATTAGGTTAAAAAGCCTCTCTCGTTGTCAATTTCTTATGTTTCTCTTTTTCTCTTTCAAAAAAAATATTTACTTTTGCGGTCGACATACGGAATTTCTGTGCGATGGGGATACTGATGGTTTCCAGCACAGTGATTTGTTGAATCAATAAGAATAACTAGGAGAAAGAAAGCATGAAGATAAATTTTTCTTTACCATATAAGGCTCATTGGGGCGAGATGCTATGTGTGAATCTCACCTTTTATTCTTCAAGGGGAGTCAGTCTGGAGGTGAAACTCCTGATGAATACCCAGGATGGTTATCACTGGATGGTGGAAACTTCTACCCGTGAAAACCGCCAGCATCCCTTTGATCTGATTTACTATTATTATACGGTTGTTGATGAAGACGGCAAGGTGCTCCGTACGGAATCGGTTGATTCGCCGAGAGTATACGTATATGATTCTTCCAAGAGTTATATCTTTGACGATTTCTGGCTGGAGGAGAAGTTGGCAGCCCGCATGGCTACAGCTATCGGCAGAACTCCCAAAGTGGATGTGGAATCGTATGAGCGCATGGAATGTATGCCGCTCTTCGGCGAGACAATCATCTTCAAGGTTCATGCTCCCCGTCTGCACGAAGGTGAAGCGATTGCCT
The DNA here is from genome assembly GCF_050313615.1 of Prevotella sp. SGI.167. Classification (NCBI taxonomy): domain Bacteria; kingdom Pseudomonadati; phylum Bacteroidota; class Bacteroidia; order Bacteroidales; family Prevotellaceae; genus Prevotella; species Prevotella sp. SGI.167. The sequence goes on from NZ_JBNPLT010000012.1 coordinate 94,753, forward strand.
TATTGGGCAATCATCCTACGCTGGGCAACTGGAACATCGATCATTTCCTGCAGATGAAGTCTCTGGGCAAGCATGAATGGGTATTGTCGGTCAATGTGGCTCCGATTGATGCTCCGATAGAATTCAAGTACATCATTGTGAATACGGACACCCAGCGATTCAAGCGCTGGGAGTATGGTGGAAACCGTACGCTTGACGAGCGTATCTATCAGGGCGAGGTTCATGTGCTTCATGGCGGTGATTTCCGCATCAAGAAGTTCCCGCCACATGCTCAGTTTGACTTTGAAACATACGTCTTCGACCTTGACGGCACCCTGATTTCTTCTCTTGAAGATCTGGCTTCCAGTTGCAATTATGCCCTGCGGACGAATCAGTTGCCTGAGCGTTCCATTGAAGAAGTGAGAATGATGGTGGGCAACGGTGTGAAGTTGCTGATGGAGCGTGCGATAGGAAAGGAACGGCTGGAGTCGGGCGAGGTGGATTTCGACCGCGTGTTCCAGGACTTCCGAAATCATTATATGGTTCATAATCTGGACGAGACTGCTCCTTATCCTGGAATCATGGACATGCTGAAAGAGCTGAAGGCGCGCGGCAAGAACATCGCCGTGGTCAGCAACAAGTTCTATGCTGCTACGGAGGAACTCTGCCGCCATTTCTTCGGAGACCTTGTAGACGTAGCCATCGGTGAACGGGAGGGCATTGAGAAGAAGCCGGCTCCGGACACCGTGAACGAAGCACTCAGACTGTTGCATGCGGACAGGGAGACAGCCGTATATATCGGTGACAGTGATGTGGACGTGATGACGGCACGCAACAGTCACATGCCTTGCATCAGCGTGCTCTGGGGCTTCCGCGACTGCGATTTCCTGTCAGAGCATGGGGCAACCATCTATGTCAGTGCTCCTGACCAGCTGCTCTGATGATTGTCGGATATTATATAAATTGATGAGCATCATACAGAATGCTCATCAATATAGGTTTTTACAACATCGCTGAAGGTGTCAGAGATAGGAATGCCCAGCGATCCGTATATCAGCTTGCCCCGTTCGATGACGTCGAACTTGGTCATGTTGGCAAGATAGGAACGGTGTATTCTTCTGAATTTCTCTTTCGGAAGTCGTTCTTCCAGATGCTTGAGGTTGCCCAGGGTGGATACGTTCTCCATTCCTTCCAGATGGAAGAGAATGTAATCTTTCAGGCTTTCTACGAAGAGAATCTTATCGAACGGAATGCGTACATATTTATAATCGCTCTTCACGATCAGGAACTTGTCGCGTTTGATAGGATTGTATTTGTCGTCCTGCATGTAGGAGTCGAAAACCTTCTTGCAGGAGTCCATGAAGTCAGGATAGCTGATAGGCTTCAGCAGATAGTCGAAAGCGTGCACCTTGTAGGCTTCGATGGCATACTCCTTGAAGGCTGTAGTGAAGATGATCTTGACGTTCTTAGGTACCACCTTGGCGAATTCCAGTCCACTGATTTGCTGCATGTGGATGGCCAGGAACAGGATGTCGAGATGACAGTGGCGTATGCCGTCTACTGCATCAATGGCAGAAGGGTAGGCGCCGATAAGATTCAGCGTAGGTGTTTCGTCTACGTATTTCTTCAACTGCTCCAGGGCAGTAGGATCTTCATCTATAATTGCACAGTTTAAAATCATAAGCGTTTGTTGTGGTTTAAAATATATTTTTCGGTATAAACGCATTTCTTATTTATATATTGTATTGTGTTTCGATTTTTTTGCGTTAATAATTATTTTTCTTCTTATAAACTTAAATTTGTTTAATCTATTTGGTCATTTGACGAAAAACTTATAACTTTGGGGATTGAAACATGAGATTACTGTATATGAAAAAGAAATATAATAAGAAATCTATAGCAGACAACGTCAATCAGTCATCTTCGGCGTGTAGATTTTTCTGGCAGAACGGAAAGCAGATGCTTCTGGCGTTGGCTCTCTGTCTCAGTCCGTTGTCTACCTTCGCCCAGAAGATTTCGCTGGGTTCCTGCATCACCCGTGACGGTGGTCAGTACAAGGGCGAAATGGTAAGCGGAAAGCCTCAGGGCAAAGGTGCTGCCGTCTATCCGAACGGCGATACTTACGAAGGCGCTTACCAGAAAGGAAAGCGTGAAGGATATGGCGTATATACTTTCTCTGACGGTGAAAAGTATGAAGGTCAGTGGATGCAGGACCAGCAGCATGGCAAGGGTACTTTCTATTTTCAGAATAATAACAAGTATGTAGGACTCTGGTTCAGAGACTTCCAGCACGGTCATGGAGTCATGTATTATTATAATGGTGACAGATACGACGGCGACTGGTATAAGGACAAGCGACAGGGTAGAGGAACCTATACCTATTCCAATGGTGCCCAGTATAAGGGCCAGTGGATGAACGACATGAAGAATGGCAACGGTTTCTTCAATTGGGGTGACGGTACTACCTACGACGGTCAGTGGGTGAACAACCAGCGTTCCGGAAAAGGCGTATTCAAGTATGCTGACGGTGATGTCTACAATGGCGACTGGAAGGATGATATCCAGGACGGCAAGGGAATCTACAAATTCCACAACGGTGATGTCTATGAAGGCGATTATGTTCAGGGCGAACGTACCGGTGAAGGCATTTTCCGTTCGATGAACGGCTCCAAGTATACAGGACAGTTTCTCGACGGTCAGCGTTCCGGTCAGGGTACTTTCGTATGGAAGAACGGAGACATCTATGTTGGTTCCTGGAAGGATGACCTGCAGAACGGAAGGGGCAAGCTGACCAAGAAGAACGGTGATATTTACGAGGGTGAATTCCGCAACGGTCATGTAGAGGGCAATGTGGTGATTCACTATGCCGACGGTCGCCGTTTCAAGGGAAACTACCGCAAGGGCAAGCGCGAAGGAGCCTGCATTGAGGAAGATAAGAACGGCAAGCGTTTCGAGGGCAACTATCGCAACGACATGCGTGACGGCAGATTCGTAGAGAAAGACCGCAATGGTCAGGTTACAGCCAAGGGAACCTACGAAAAAGGCAAGCGTTTCGAAGATTAATCGAATTAAATAGAACTAATAAAGAAGATTAATCGGAAAAATAGGAATAATAAAGAAATAATAAATAGGAATAATATGAATTAATAACGAGATACTGAACAGTGAACATATCATAAAGTTCAATGTTCAATGTTCCGAGTTCAAAGTTCCATGTTCAAATCTCAAAATTCAAAGTAAGACTATGATAGTTGATACATTAGACAATTTGGAGAGATATATTTCTCTCAATCCACTCTTCCCGGAAGTGGTGAAGTTTATTAAGGAGAACGATCTCACTCAGCTTGAGGCAGGTAAGCATCCTATTCAGGGCGCCGACCTTTTTCTGAATATTGCTGAGGCTCAGGGTAAGAACGAGGAGGATGCTGTTATCGAGACTCATCGCAAGATGATCGATATCCAGATTCCACTTGATAATGAGGAAACCTACGGATATACTCCTTTGAAGGACCTTCCAGAGGTAGAGTACAACGAGGCAAAGGATATTACCAAGTATCCTGGCGTGAAGGCGCAGACGCTCGTTACCTGCAAGCCGGGTCAGTTTGCCATCTTCTGGCCAGAGGACGGTCATCAGCCATGTATCGGCAAGGGCGCCATCCACAAGGCTATCTTCAAGATCAAGGCTTAATCTGGGCAAGTTCACAATCGAATACACATAAATATAAATATTTAAATCTATAATCCATGGCAACAGAAAAGAAGACTACAGCTAAGAAGACAACAGCCAAGAAGGCAGCCTGCAAGAAGACTGCCTGCAAGAAAACAACCAAGGCTGCTACTGTTAAACATATAGGACTTGTAAAGAACGATCCTTACCTGGCAGACTACGAGGATGCTATCCGTGGCCGCCACGACCACGTGCTCTGGAAGATGGGCCAGCTTACCAACAACGGCAAGACCACCCTGAGCGATTTTGCCAATGGCTTCGAATACTTCGGCCTTCACAAGACAGAGAAGGGATGGGTGTTCCGTGAGTGGGCGCCTAACGCTACAGATATCTATCTCATCGGCGATTTCAACGACTGGAAGGAGACAGAGAAGTATCGTGCCAAGAGACAGAAGAACTCAGGCAACTGGGAGCTGAAGCTTCCTGAGAAGGCATTGAAGCACGGTGACCTCTATAAGATGAAGGTGCACTGGGAAGGTGGCGAAGGCGAGCGAATCCCTGCATGGGCTCAGCGCGTAGTACAGGATGAGCAGACCAAGATTTTCTCTGCGCAGGTTTGGAATCCAGAGCCTTACAAGTGGAAGAAGAAGACTTTCAAGGCTAAGACCACTCCGCTCTTGATTTATGAGTGCCATATCGGTATGAGCCAGGATGCAGAGAAGGTTGGAACCTATACTGAGTTCAAGGAGAATGTATTGCCTCGCATCATCGAGGACGGTTACAACTGCATCCAGATCATGGCTATCCAGGAACATCCATATTATGGTTCTTTCGGTTATCATGTGAGCAGCTTCTTTGCAGCCAGCAGCCGTTTCGGTACTCCAGAAGAGTTGAAGGATCTCATTGATACTGCCCATCAGAACGGTATTGCCGTCATCATGGACATCGTCCACTCTCATGCAGTGAAGAACGAGTTGGAAGGCCTTGGTAATCTTGCCGGCGATCCTAACCAGTATTTCTATCCTGGCGACCGTCATGAGCATCCTGCCTGGGACAGCCTCTGCTTCGACTACGGCAAGAACGAGGTAATCCACTTCCTGCTGAGCAACTGCAAGTACTGGCTTACAGAGTTCCATTTCGACGGCTTCCGCTTCGATGGTGTAACTTCTATGCTGTATTACAGCCATGGATTGGGTGAGGCATTCTGCAACTACGGCGATTACTTCAACGGTCATGAGGACGATAACGCCATCTGTTATCTTACCCTTGCCAACAGTCTGATTCATGAGGTGAACAAGAATGCGATTACTATTGCCGAGGAGGTGAGCGGAATGCCAGGACTGGCAGCCAAGTTTGAAGACGGCGGCTATGGCTTCGACTACCGCATGGCGATGAACATTCCTGACTACTGGATCAAGACCATCAAGGAATTGAAGGATGAAGACTGGAAGCCATCCAGCATCTTCTGGGAAATCAAGAACCGCCGTGCCGACGAGAAGACCATCTCTTACTGCGAGAGTCATGACCAGGCACTGGTAGGCGACAAGACCATCATCTTCCGTCTCATTGATGCTGATATGTACTGGCATTTCAAGAAGGGAGATGAGAACTATGTTGCCCACCGCGGTATTGCCCTTCACAAGATGATCCGTCTGGCTACAGCATCCACCATCAATGGCGGTTACCTGAACTTCATGGGTAATGAGTTCGGTCATCCGGAATGGATTGACTTCCCTCGCGAGGGTAATGGCTGGAGCTATAAGTATGCCCGTCGCCAGTGGAACCTGGTAGACAATAAGGAATTGTGCTACCACTACTTAGGTGATTTCGATAAAGCAATGCTCAAGACGATTACGAGCGAAAAGAATTTTAACAAGACACCAGTTGTAGAGATTTGGCACAATGATGGAGATCAGGTTCTAGCCTACATGCGAGGCGACTTGCTCTTCGTGTTCAACTTCTCGCCAACCCGTTCGTTTACCGATTACGGTTTCCTGGTTCCTACAGGCGCCTACAGCGTAGTGCTTGATACGGACAACAAGGCATTCGGCGGCAACGGCTTGAATGATGATGAGCTGACCCATCTCACGACTTACGATCCACTTTACGTGAACGACCGCAAGGAGTGGCTGAAGCTCTATCTGCCAGCCCGTACAGCATTGGTGCTGAAGAAAAATTAATGTAGATAAATTTTATGGGAAATAAAAAGAATAGCACAGCGAAGATGCACTTCGCTTGTGCTATTGTCTTTATCATTTTTGTTTATTGCTACCTGGCTTTTTACCAGGCAGATGTATTAGCCGTTGCCCAGCATGTGCTGAGTGATGGTAAAACCGACTATAGCTATACAGTCGCCCCGCTGCTGATTACGTTGGTACTTTATGTCTTGCAGTTGGGCGTCTATGCGTTAACTCAGGTAAAGCGCCGCTTTCATGCTCTTACGTATTTTCCTTCCTTCCTGATTCTCACCATCATCACCGACATTCCTACGGATGTGGATATTCATCATTCCCTCGGTGCCTGGTGGATTGTGGCTCCCTTGTGCCTTCTGGCTTTCGGCGGAGCGGTATGGGTCATCAGGCAACTGGAACCTTTGGAGCAGGAGCCTCATAGCAGCGGCTGGCTTTCCAAGTATATGTGGATCAACCTCTTCCAGATGGTGGTGATGATTGTCGTGATGAGCTTTGTGGCAAGCAACGACCGTCTGTTCCATGAACGTATGAAGATGGAGCGGTTGATGAAGCAGAAGAATTATGCTGAGGCGCTGAAGGTGGGCAGAAAGTCCTTGCAGACCGATTCCTCGCTGACCATGCTGCGCATAGCTTGTCTGCATCATACGGGTGAACTTGCTGACAAGCTGTTTTCCTATCCGCTGGTTGGTGGCAGCAAGGCAATGTTGCCCGACAGCGTTACCGTGAAGTCATTGATGTGGAAATCTCACCGCTGGATGCAGGAGCCTACCGATTCGATGAAGATGCAGCATCTGGTTTATCGCAAGCCGGACGATTACAAGCTCTGTGCGCTGCTGCTCGACAAGAAGCTGGATCAGTTTGTCGTGGCTCTGTGCAAGCATTATGATTTGAAGACCGCCAAGCTCCCTACCCATTACAAGGAGGCTCTGACGCTCTACATCCATCGTCGCAGCAAGCCTGTCATCGAGTATCACGACAATGTGGTTGATACTGATTTCCAGGACTATCAGCAGATGGAACACAAGTATACGAACAGGCAGGAAATGCAGACTGCCATCCGTGACACCTACGGCAACACGTACTGGTATTATTTCGACTACTGCAGTAAGTAAGGAGAATATCTCTGAGAGATAAAATAATATCTCTGTAAGATAAAAAAATATCTCTGAGAGATAAAATCATATTGCAGTAAGAGATTGCGATTTTATTATATTAAAGAGATTAGAAAATGACAAGATTGAAATACATATGGATGTTTACAATAGTCTTTTTCTTCGGGCTTCCATCTGTGATGCAGGCTCAGAAGAAGGAGATTGCGGCTGCCCGTGATCAGGTCAAGGAGGGCAAGGACCTGAACAAGGCACAGGCTAGCATGGAGAAACTCTTGAAGGATTCGGCTAACCTGGGCAACAAGAAGATTTGGGTTACGCTCTTTGATGCTGTCAGAAAGCAGTATGAACAGGGCAATGAAAAGCTCTATCTCAAGCAGAAGTATGATACTGCCCAGCTTTTCAATCTTGGCAGGCAGATGTTTCTCATTGCCCAGGGGCTGGACTCGGTAGAGATGGTTCCTAACCGGAAGGGCAAGGTGGATATTGAGTATCGCAAGGCGCATGCTGAATATCTCAAGCGCATCCGTCCCAATATCTACAACGGTGGAGTCTGGTTTCTGCAGAAGAAGAAATATCCGGAGGCTTATCAGTTCTTCGACCTCTACATCGACTGTGCCAACAAGCCGCTCTTCAAGGGCAATGATTTCCAGAGCAAGAATCCACCGCTCCATACTGCTGCCTACTGGGCTGTGTATTCCGGCTATAAGATGAAGAACAGCAAGGCTACCCTGCATCATTCCTACGAAGCGTTGAAGGATACGGTTCACTACAACTATATGTTGCAGTATCTGGCTGAGACCTACAAGCTGGATAAGGATACTGCCCGCTATGTGGCTACGCTGAAGGAAGGCTTCTCACGCGCTCCGAAGTTCCCGTTCTTCTTCCCGCGTCTGGTGGAATACTATTCGGACAGGAACCAGCTCGATTCTGCAATGGATGTGGTCAATCAGGCGCTGGCTGTAGATTCGGTGAATGATATTTATCTCTTCACCAAGAGCACCCTGCTGCTCAATCTCTGCCAATACAAGGATTGCATCAAGGTGTGCGACCGGATCATTGCGCAGAACGATACTATGCCGGGAACCTATCTGAATGCTGGATTGGCTTACTTCAACATGGCTGTGGAGCAGGACAAGAACCTGAAACAGTCCAACAAGCAGCGTTTGCAGATTCAGAGCGATTACAAGAAGGCTCTGCCGTATCTGGAGAAATACAGAAAGATGATGCCCGACAAGAAGGACCAGTGGGCCTTGCCGCTTTATACCATCTATCTGAACCTGAACATGGGTAAGGAATTTGATGAGATTGACAAGCTGCTGAACCAGGGCAGAAAATAGGGATTAGAAAATTGATAATGAAGAAAATAAATATGATAGATAGAATATTGAATAAACTGGGAATCTCGCTGAACGAGATGCAGCAGGAGGCTTTTCAGTCTATTGCACATGGCAATAAGGATGTGGTTGTTCTTTCGCCTACGGGCAGTGGAAAGACGCTGGCTTATCTCTTGCCGCTTTCCCAGCTGGTGGATGCGGGCGATGATGAGCCGCAGGCAATCGTGGTTACTCCCGGCCGTGAGCTGGCTTTGCAGTCGTCTACCGTATTGAAGGATATGAGTTCGGGGCTTCGTGCCATGGCTTGCTACGGCGGTCGTGCTGCTATGGATGAGCATCGGGTGCTGAAGCAGGTTCGTCCGCAGATTATCTTCGGAACTCCAGGTAGACTGAACGACCATCTCAGCAAGGGCAACTTCTCGCCTTATCATATCAAGTATCTCGTCATCGACGAGTTTGACAAGTGTCTGGAGATGGGTTTCCAGGACGAGATGAGCCGCCTCATCCAGTTTTTGCCAGGCTTGCGCCGCCACTTCCTGCTTTCTGCTACCGAGGCAGAGGAGATTCCTCGCTTCGTCCACATGGGCAGGGTAGAGAAGATAGATTATCGCATGGACGAGGAGCAGGTGCCTGAGCGAGTACATATATATAAGGTGGAAAGTCCGGTGAAGGATAAGCTGGAGAGTCTGGGTCGATTGCTTCGCAGTCTGGGCGAAACCAGCACCATCGTTTTCCTGAACTACCGTGACAGCGTGGAGCGCACCAACACCTATCTGGTTGAGCAGGGTTTCTCCACTTCATTCTTCCATGGCGGATTGGAGCAGAAGGAGCGTGAAGCTTCCCTTTACCGATTCAGCAATGGCAGCGCTAATATTCTGGTGAGCACCGACCTGGCTTCCCGTGGTCTTGATATTCCTGATATTGACAACATCATCCATTACCACATTCCTGAGAGCGAGGACGGCTACATCCATCGTGTGGGTCGTACTGCCCGTTGGGAAGCGCAGGGTAGAGCCTTTTTCCTGCTGGGTCCTGAGGAGCATATTCCTGAATATGTGGATGCAGAGGTTGAGGATTACGAGATTCCTGCCGTTGAGGAGTTGCCGGCACCAGCCAAGCCAAAGATGGCTACCTTATATATAGGTAAGGGAAAGAAGGACAAGATCAGCAAGGGCGATATTCTCGGCTTCCTCTGCAAGAAGGGAGGTCTGAATTCTTCTGAAATCGGAAAGATTGATGTCAACGACCGGTACGCCTATGCAGCCATCGCCCGTCCTAAGCTGAAGAGCGTGCTCAACAATGTGAAGGGCGAAAAGATTAAAGGTGTCAAGACGATTGTCGAAGAAGTGAGATGAAACTTCAGGTTTTGGATAAAAAAACTGCAAAGTGAGTTAAATTTATAGCTAGTAAAAGCCTCATCTTGGAATCTGTTTCCAGATGAGGCTTTTTAGGTTATAAATTGTAATTTAGGGCATAAATATGCAGATAATATGTTAAAACTGGTGACAAAAAGAAAGATTTATGCCCAAAATGCTAAAAATGTGCAGAAAAATTTGGTAGTTTGAAATAAAAAATGTAATTTCGCAGTCGTAAGTCCTATCATAAGGTTTACAGCTAAGCCTATATGGGTGGATTGCGCATGTATGTCTCCTGCTAACAGGAGGGTTATACGATTAATTACTTAAATAATTATATAAAGATGAAGAAGTACAATTTTAACGCAGGTCCATCAATGCTTCCACGCGAAGTGATTGAGAACACAGCAAAGCAGATTTTGGATTTTAATGGTTCAGGTCTTTCATTGATGGAAATCAGCCACCGTGCTAAGGATTTCCAGCCAGTTGTTGACGAGGCTGTCTCCCTTTTCAAGGAGCTTCTTGACATTCCTGAGGGTTACTCCGTAATCTTCCTTGGTGGTGGTGCGTCATTGCAGTTTATGCAGATTCCTGCTAACTTCCTCATCAAGAAGGCTGCCTACATTAATTCTGGTACTTGGGCCAAGAAAGCAATGAAAGAGGCGAAGCATTTTGGTGAGGTCGTGGAGATCGCATCATCGTCCGACGCCAACTACACTTTCTATCCTCAGGTTCCTAACAATGTGCCAGCCGATTGTGATTACTTGCATTTGACAAGCAACAATACTATATATGGTACTGAACTCCGTGTAGATCCAGACGTGAACGTTCCATTGATTTCTGATATGTCTTCAGACATCATGAGCCGTCCTGTAGATGTTTCCAAGTACACCGCTATCTATGCAGGTGCTCAGAAGAATCTCTCTATGGCTGGTGTTACCGTCATCGTCGTGAAGGATGAGATGCTCGGCAAGGCTCCTCGCGAGATTCCTACCATGCTCGATTATCGCACTCACGTAGAGAAGGGCAGTATGTTCAATACTCCTCCTGTAGTTCCTATCTACACCTTGATGGAGAATCTCCGCTGGTTGAAGGCTAACGGTGGTGTTGAGGCTGCTGATAAGCGTGCTCACGAGCGTGCTGAGGTTCTCTATACAGAGATTGACCGCAACAAGCTCTTCAAGGGTACTGTAGAAGAGGCTTCCCGTTCATTGATGAACATCTGTTTCGTAATGAACGATGAGTACAAGGAGTTGGAGAAACCATTCCTCGATTTCGCTACAGAGCGTGGTATGGTTGGTATCAAGGGTCACCGTTCAGTAGGTGGTTTCCGTGCCAGCTGCTACAATGCACAGACCATGGAGGGTATTCAGGCACTCGTCAAGGCAATGCAGGAATTTGAAGCTAAGTATTAACATTGAACTTTGAACATTGAACTTTATGATTACTCCAAAGATTATATATCTATGTGTAATCTGGAAATATTGAAAAAGCAAATCATAAAGTTCAAAGTTCAAAGCTCAAAGTTCCAAGTAAAATCGCAAAATGAAAGTATTAGTTGCAACAGAAAAGCCATTCGCAGCAGCTGCTGTCGAGGGCATTAAGAAAGAAATAGAGGGAGCAGGCAACGAATTGGTGCTGCTCGAAAAATATACAGAGAAGGCTCAGCTTCTCGATGCTGTGAAGGATGTGGATGCGATGATTATCCGTTCTGACAAGGCTGATGCCGAGGTGCTCGACGCAGCCAAGAACCTGAAGATCATTGTTCGTGCTGGTGCCGGTTATGATAATATCGACCTGGCTGCTGCTACTGCTCACAACGTGGTGGCTGAGAATACTCCTGGTCAGAACTCCAACGCCGTTGCCGAGTTGGTTTTCGGTCTGCTGGTTTTCACCGTTCGTAATTTCTACAACGGCAAGGCAGGCTCTGAGTTGAAGGGCAAGAAGTTGGGTATCCTGGCTTTCGGTAACGTGGGTCGCAACGTGGCTCGCATCGCCAAGGGCTTCGGTATGGAGGTAGCTGCCTACGATGCATTCTGCCCAGCTGATGTCATTGAGGCTGCCGGTGTTCACGCCGTGAAGTCTCAGGATGAGTTGTTCCAGACTTGCGACATCGTTTCTCTTCATATCCCTGCTACTCCAGAGACCATCAAGAGCATCGATTACAAGACCGTGAACCAGTTGCCAAAGGGTGGTATCCTTATCAACACTGCCCGCAAGGAAGTAATCAATGAGCCAGAGCTCCTGAAGCTTCTCGCTGAGCGTGAGGACTTGAAGTTCATTACCGACATCAAGCCAGATGCTGATGCAGACTTCGCCAAGTTCGAGGGTCGCTACTTCTCAACACCTAAGAAGATGGGTGCTCAGACTGCCGAGGCTAACATCAATGCCGGTATTGCTGCCGCCAAGCAGATCAATGCGTTCTTTGCAGATGGCTGCACAAAATATCAAGTAAACAAATAATTTTAGGATATAAGAGAGCTCATAAAGGGTGCTTTGTATAAGTACTCTTTATGGGCTTTTTGTCTTTTAATTATGGGATTCCTTGTAATCTTAGCGTTATATTACTTTAGAAACATTCAAATATTAATTATAAAATAAAACATTATGGCAATAATAAAACCTTTTAAGGGAGTAAGACCTCCTAAAAGTATTGTTGAGCAAGTTGAGTCTCGTCCATACGATGTCCTCGATTCAGAGGAAGCTCGTGCCGAGGCTGGCGATAACGAGAAAAGCCTTTATCATATTATTAAACCTGAAATCAACTTCGAACCAGGTACATCAGAGTATGATCCTCGCGTCTATGAAAGTGCTGCAGAGAACTTCAGGAAGTTCCAGGAGAACGGCTGGTTGAAGCAGGATGATAAAGAACAGTATTATATCTATGCACAGACCATGAATGGCAAGACTCAGTATGGTCTTGTTGTGGGTGCATACGTTAATGATTATATGACGGGTGTCATCAAGAAGCATGAGCTCACCCGCCGTGATAAGGAAGAGGACCGCATGAAGCACGTTCGTGTCTGCAATGCCAACATCGAACCTGTCTTCTTCGCTTACCCTGATAATTCCGTACTCAATGAGATTCTGATGCGCTATGCTGCTACAGAACCTGAGTATGATTTCATCGCTCCGATTGATGGCTTCCGCCACCAGTTCTGGATTGTCAGCGATGATAAGGACATTGAGACCATCACCGCAGAATTTGCCAAGATGCCTAGTCTCTATATAGCTGACGGTCATCACCGTTCGGCAGCCGCTGCTTTGGTAGGCGCAGAGAAGGCTAACCAGAATCCTAACCATACTGGTAAGGAGGAATACAACTATTTCATGGCTGTCTGCTTCCAGGCTAGCCAGTTGACCATCCTCGACTACAACCGAGTAGTGAAGGACCTGAATGGCTTGACATCAGAGCAGTTCCTCGACGCATTGACCAAGAACTTCGAGGTGATAGAGATTGATGCGATTAATGTGAACGTATCTGGCGATGAGGAGGGAATCCCTTGCTACGAGAAGTTTGCCATTGATGCAGCTATCGAGCAGTTCGGTTTGGATATTCTGAAGCCAGCCGCTCTCCATTCCTTCCTTCTTTATCTGGACGGCAAATGGTACGGTCTGTTTGCCAAGCCGGGAACATACGATGATGAGGACCCAATCGGTGTGCTCGATGTAGACATTTCTTCCCGTCTGATTCTTGATGAGATTCTGGGAATCAAGGACTTGCGTTCAGACAAGCGCATTGACTTTGTGGGTGGACTTCGTGGTCTCGGAGAGTTGAAGCGTCGTGTAGATAGTGGTGAGATGAAGATGGCATTAGCCTTGCATCCAGTCACCATGCAGCAGATTATGGACATTGCAGACAGTGGCAAGATTATGCCTCCTAAGGCTACCTGGTTTGAGCCTAAGTTGCGTAGCGGATTGATTATTCACAAGTTGGATTAATGATTGACGAATTTAAGACCATATCAGATACTGTAGGCGAGGGATATTACACCGAGAAAAGGAGTAAGTTTCTCGCCTTTGCTCACCACGTGACGACCGTTGACGAGGTGAAGGAGATTGTTGCCGGGTACCGTAAGAAATATTACGATGCCCGACATTGTTGTTATGCCTATATGCTGGGTCCGGAGCGCACCGAGTTTCGTGCCAATGATGATGGTGAACCATCTTCTACGGCTGGCAAGCCTATCCTTGGACAAATCACGAAGGCGGAATTGACGGATATTCTTATTGTCGTCATCCGCTATTTCGGAGGTGTGAAGTTGGGTACCAGCGGACTCATCATGGCTTATCGTGAAGCAGCAATAGATGCTTTGGCGCATTGTGAGGAAGTGACGCAGCAGGTAGAGGAAATCGTTACCTACGATTTCACCTATCCGATGATGAATGATGTGATGAGGATTGTCAAGGAGATGAATCCCCGTATTGTGGATCAGACTTTCGACAATACCTGTACCATCAAATTATCCATCCGGAAAAGCGAGGCGGAGCAGCTCCGCACCCGCCTAAAGAAACTTTCCTTCGAATAATTTCGGGAAAAAGAATCGCAGATTTTTCGCATGTTGGCGTCACACGCCCTGGTTGAAGCCTGTCGCCCTGAACCGACTTGCGGCTGGTTATGTCGTGAATGATAAGTTGAAGAGTAGCACACCTATCGGTTATGACATTTTAGGGCAGATGGCGCAATTAGTACCTGCCTCTGATTTCCTGGGACACTATTCGCCAAGCAGCAACATTAAGGAACTTGGAGAGAATGCTGTACTTGCGGCAACTCCGACAACCATTTCTCCAGCCCTGGAACTTGCCTTCAATCGAGATTGGACTGGCTGATCATTCTATCGTGATTATGACTATCTTGATAAGGCTCCAGTATAATATCTGGAAAGCTGCTGACAGTTATATATCGAAGAAGAAACGGCAATTAAACTGACATCTAACAACCCGGAAGTAATCAAGTCGATTAATGAAGACATCGATTGAAAGATGCAGGAGGCGGTGAATGACTTGGATAAGTTAAATTAGAATTCGTATAAACTACAAAGAAAAGTGGCGGTAGGTGATACAACCTATCGCTATTTTTTGTACTTTTGTATGAGATTAAAACGTGAACAATATGAAGAAAATTTTACTATTATTATTGCTATTTTTAGCACCAGGATTAGCATTTGCCCAATACGACTCTTTGGAAGCAGACTCTGTCGCAGGGGAGCTAGATTATACGACTAGCATTTGTGGGGTCGATTTTGGAACTGATTTTGAAACTGCAAAGACTATTCTTGAAAATAAATTCGGAAGGGAATCTGCATACGCAGAAAATTACGAATTAAGATTTCGAAACAAATCTTATGCAGGCGTATTCTTTGATGAATTAATATTTGGCTTTCAGAGTGATAGTAATAATACTTATTTCAACAAGTGTGTCCTTTGTATAGATGCAATGAATGCAGAAGATGCTAAAAAGAAAAGAGACTACTTGCATAAAGTTTTGAGTGACAAATACTTTATGATCGCACGAATAGACGATAATAAATTCAAATTTTACAATGGTGGAACATCACCATTAAATGATGAAGAATGGGGATTTTTAATAGATGTTTACCATGAAGGTAGATTTTGGTGTGCCAGATTATTTTATGGTCCATTTAATTATATAAAAGAGGAATTTTAATATTTTATGATATGAAACAATTGGTGAAAAGAGTGTTATTAATAATTGTTGTTATTGCTACATTCACATTAACATGTCATGCACAAAGCTTCTGGGATATAGGATTAGATTGTGAGGAATATATTAGGCAATACGATGTGCCATCAGAGCTTCAAAACCTACCCAAAAATAAAGTTGCTGAATTTTGGTGGAAGAGACATTGGTATGACAAACGTATTGATAAGGCATTAACAGCAAAGTCTAAAGCTGCAAAAAATGCAATAAATGAATATACCATCTCTTGCAATTACATAACTCAAAATATAAAGCCCAGCAAATATTGTGATGAAAATTATAAAGGTCTTATTAATAAGCTAAATGATATTTTTGACTTTCACAGAATAGATGTGCATTTGGAAGTTCACGTCATGCCCGATAACGAATTTAATGCCTCAACTTATCCTACAGGTTTTATTGCAATAAATACAGGTCTCATTGAAAAACTTGACACTATGGAAATTGTGGCAGTATTAGCGCACGAAATACAACATTTCATAGGTAAACATTCTTTGAATCGAATATACGCAATCAGGAAAAAAGAAAGAAATAACAAGGTCTGGGCAGAAATTGGTGGAGCCGTTGCTGCTACAGCATACGCTTATGCGGGTGCAGTTAACAGTCAATACACTTCAACACCAAATAACCAATATGCGAAAAATATAATCCTTGCCAGTGGAGCTTTTGATAGTGACGCCTATCTAGCTACAAGCAGATACAAAATGAGATATTCTAGAGAGCAAGAGATTGAGGCAGACATAGCAGCCTATCGCTTCATGCAATTTATTGGAGCCGACCCTAAAATCTGGATAGGCGTGCTTGATAAAATTGCGGCAATGGAAGGATATAAAAAGACTTCTAAAAAGAACGATCATCCTTCTGCGGTATTCAGAAAGAAGATTTTGTTGGCTATAGAAAAATATGATAAAAAGAAGAAATAGATAAGGCGGGTGCTCTGGTTAATTTTTTAGCCGTCACCCACCTTATTATATTATATAGCCTTCAACAACTCTTCAAACTTATCATCATACCATCGTGGCTGAGTCTCGCTCTGATTCTTTGGAGATACTTGATTCTCTCCATAGGACTTGCCCTTCTCTGTAATCACCTTGAACTTGTGAATCTTTGTGGTTCCCTGTCGGGTCTCTTCTTTCAAGAAACCGAGCTTAACCATCTGCTGGTTGAACTTCAATGCTGACATCTTGGAACCAAAGCGCTTCAAAAGTTCGGATGCCGAATGCATCACGCCTTTGCTGGCTACGTAGTCGGGAGAAGGCAAGCCGAGAGGTTCTGCTACCTTCTGCATCAATGCAAGCGTTGATGAATCGCTGAGGTTAAGGATTCGCTTGCAGCCTTCCACCCATATCATACCTGCCTCTACTCTATCCTTGATTACATTCGTAACAGAGTAGCATCCTGTGCGACGGATAGACTTTAGAATTTCTTTCACTCCCTTCTTGTACTGCTTAGCCTGTGGCTTGCGGCTCTGCATCAAGACTTCGTAAAGACCATCCTCGGTGAGGAACCAGGCGTTCTGATTTCCTTCAGGGGTACAAACAATGCTTGTAACCTTCTTTTCATCATCTACGTTACGCATCATCATAGAAACATCAGAATGCTCAATCCATGCGGCAACATCTTTTGCCAAGAACAAAGGGGTTTCTGCGTTACCATACACGTCAATCTCCTTACCAAGGAAAGTTGACTTACTAATCAAAGTGATTTCTTTCATAATAATATATTTTAAAATTCTACTTCAAATGTAAGGGCATAAGAAATGCCCCATCCGCTAATGTGAGAGGTGCAGACAGGGCATTGTATATTGTATGATGAAATCCATTGATTCTGTGTCTGTTTGTGCCTCTCTCCTCACGAACTTACGAGTGCAAAGATAGCACGATTTTTCGAAATAAGCATAATTTAAAAAGTTAAGAAATTCGTACAACGTAAACTTGTCAACAACCGTTCAACGACAGTTCTACGCATTATCTCTGAAATCCCCTTTGTTTATCGGTACTTCACACCATTTAACAGTTTCCGAAAGGAGAAGTTTTA
>NZ_JBNPLT010000013.1:0-101846 GCF_050313615.1 Prevotella sp. SGI.167
TACTGAATAACCTTTTAGGTACCATACTCCCTGGGTATCATGGCAGCATAAGGGGAAAGTATAATAGAGGAATGGAGCAGAAGATGACGAGAAAATTCCTGGATGAAATATCCCCTTTACTGAAGGTAGTACTAGTACGCGTACGTAGTACGTACTAGGTAAATATAAAAAAATATTCGTATCTTTGCACCCGTAGTCAGACAACTAAAGTCTGGTTGCGGGCGTTTTTTGTTTATAGGAATCCGGTGCCGTTCCTGAAACAGAAATTTGGCGAATATCTCGCAGTCCAACCCTTTAACATTAAGAAAAATCGTGAGCGTAAGTTGTTTTGCAAGTGGGTCAAGGATTTTATCCAGCCTGTGATGGAGGACAAGGACAGCTCACCTATACCCAGGCTGAGATGGTGCGTCTGCAGGACGAAAATGTCGACGGAGCTGACGGAAAGCAAGGTGGAAAGGTGTTCAGTATTCAGTTATTCAGTTTTAAGAAGCTGTTATTTCGTTCCGACGGACTCGACCTGAGAGTTTTTAGCGTTTAATGGTTTGGAAACACTTAACATTCAGACTAATGGAAATAGTATTAAAGCGTATAGCTAAAAAAGAACTTATACATAGGCAGACTCTATCTGTTGGGCGTGCCGAATTTCGAGGGCATGGTGGTGGACTCCCGCATCTGACAGCATCAACTCATCAACGTCATGGAAGCGGCTCGCGACAGAGGCGAAAGTATCTGGATCACGATAATCTAGAAAAGATTATCTGGTGATAGCAAACAAAAGGAGGGTGTACCATTCAGAATGACACACCCTCAACATTTATACTTATCTGTTTGTTATCTCAAAGAAAATTACTTCTTGTTGATAGCGAGGTCGATAGCTACTGCGATAGCTACAGTAGCACCTACCATAGGGTTGTTACCCATACCGAGGAAGCCCATCATCTCTACGTGAGCAGGAACTGAAGAAGAACCTGCGAACTGAGCGTCTGAGTGCATACGACCCATTGTATCAGTCATACCGTAAGAAGCAGGACCAGCAGCCATGTTATCTGGGTGCAATGTACGACCTGTACCACCACCAGAAGCTACTGAGAAGTATGGCTTACCAGCAGCCACACGCTCCTTCTTGTATGTACCAGCTACTGGGTGCTGGAAACGTGTAGGATTGGTAGAGTTACCAGTGATAGATACGTCTACATCCTCGCTCCAGTTGATAGCAACACCCTCGCGAACGTCGTCAGCGCCGTAGCAGTTAACCTTAGCACGTGGACCGTCGCTGTAAGCGATGCGGTTAACAACCTTCAACTCACCTGTGTAGTAATCAAACTTTGTCTGAACGTATGTGAAACCGTTGATGCGGCTGATGATCTGAGCAGCATCCTTACCAAGACCGTTCAAGATAACGCGCAATGGGTTCTTGCGAACCTTGTTAGCCATCTCAGCAATCTTGATAGCACCCTCAGCAGCAGCGAAAGACTCGTGACCAGCCAAGAAAGCGAAGCACTGAGTCTCCTCACGGAGCAAACGAGCAGCCAAGTTACCGTGACCGAGACCAACCTTGCGGTCGTCAGCTACAGAACCAGGGATGCAGAAAGCCTGCAAACCGATACCGATAGCCTCAGCTGCATCAGCAGCAGTCTTAACACCTTTCTTGATAGCGATAGCAGCACCAGCTACATACGCCCACTTAGCGTTCTCGAAGCAGATACGCTGAGTATCTTCACACATCTGATAAGGGTCAACACCTGCGTCCTCGCAGATTTGATTAGCCTCTTCCAAGCTCTGAATACCGTTAGCATTAAGAGCAGCAAGAACCTGCTTCTCGCGACGTTCCTGACTTTCGTAACTTACTTTTCTAATCATATCTGTATCTCCTTATTATTCTTTACGTGGATCAATAGCTTTAACAACACCCTGCTCAGCAGTCGTACGACCGTAGCTACCTGTGAACTTCTTGACAGCCTCGTTAGCGTCCATACCGTTCTTGATAGCTTCCATCATCTTGCCGAGGTGAACATACTCGTAACCACAAACCTGGCTGTCCTTGTCGAGGAACTGCTTTGTGATGTAACCCTCTGTCAACTCGAGGTAACGTGTACCCTTAGCTACAGTACCATAGAGAGTACCTGTCTGTGAACGAAGACCCTTACCCAAGTCCTCAAGACCTGCACCGATAACGAGACCGCCCTCAGAGAAAGCGCTCTGGCTACGACCGTAAACAATCTGGAGGAAGAGCTCGCGCATAGCTGTATTGATAGCATCGCAAACGAGGTCAGTGTTCAAAGCCTCAAGAATAGTCTTGCCTGGGAGAATCTCAGAAGCCATAGCAGCTGAGTGAGTCATACCAGTACAACCGATGGTCTCAACAAGAGCTTCCTGGATAACGCCTTCCTTGATGTTCAAAGAGAGCTTGCAAGCACCCTGCTGAGGAGCACACCAACCCACACCGTGAGTATAACCAGAGATGTCTTTGATCTCTTTTGCCTGAATCCATTTTCCCTCTTCAGGAATTGGAGCTGGTCCGTGGTTAGGACCCTTAGCGACAACGCACATGTTGTCTACTTCTTTAGAATAGATCATATTCGCTAAATTTTATATTAATGAATATATATAAGTATAAATCCTTATAGTAATTTCACTTTGTTTGCTGAAACATCTGTCTTACGACATGATTTCCGACCACAAAAGTACAAAAAATATCTGTAAAATACCCAAAAAAGAGTATTCTTTTTAACTCTTTAACCTAATATTTAGATTTTTTCTTGGGTTTATGCACAATTTCATGTATCTTTGCAAACTAAAAATAGCAATTTTTGTAGATTATGATCGAAGTTAAGATAAAGGATGCCGTGCTTCAGCAGGCTGCCGAAGCGGGCATGGACGATTTTGTGAAGGCGTTTGTAGATGCCATCCGGGAGGCGATAGGCGGGGAGCTTACTGCCCAGAACATGGCTGAGCTGAACAGCGACCAGATTACGCTCCTGGCGTGGGACACCCTGCACGAGGAGATGATGGATGGGGGCATGATACAGCTCATCCACAACGGCTATGGCGCCTTCCTATGGAAGAATCCTACGGACAAGGCGTTCCGCAACTGGGGGCTGGTGGAGCTGTCGAAGCTCATCAAGAAGAGCCATTTCCTATATAAGAGCCATCATGAGGACATCGAGGGCGAGATGAGCGATGAGGAATTCATGGCGCTCTACGAGAAGTTTCCGGAATTTGATGATTTCGACGATGAATTCGTTGAAAATGAGGAGGAATGGACCAGCAGGGTGGCGTTCTACATCGATGAGCATATCGAGAACTTCGGAACGATAGTTTGATTGTTTAGTGTTTAATGATTACTTTTTAATTATTCATTATTCATTATAAATTATACATTATTATATATATATATGAACAAGCAAGAAAAGGAACTCCGAAAGAAGAGTCCGATACAGATACGCAACAAGAAGGCTTCGTTCGAATACTTCTTCGTTGACACCTATACCGCGGGCATCGTGCTCACGGGTACTGAGATTAAGTCTATCCGCGGTGGTAAGGCATCGCTGGTAGACTGTTACTGCGATTTCTATCAGGGCGAGCTCTGGGTGAAGGGAATGAACATCTCTCCCTACTTCTACGGCTCGTTCGGCAACCACGAGGCGCGCAGAGACCGCAAGCTGCTCCTTACCAAGCGCGAACTGCGCCGACTGGAAGAGGACAGCAAGCAGCCGGGCTTCACCATCGTCCCTACGCTCATCTTCATCGATGACAAGGGCCGTGCCAAGGTGGATATCGCCCTCTGTAAGGGTAAGAAGGAGTATGACAAGCGTCAGACTCTGAAGGAGAAAGAGGACAGAAGAGAAATGGATAGAGCCATTAAGCACTTTTAAGACTTTGAACGTTGAGATTTGAACGTTGAACTTTATGAAATGCATCTTTTAATGATGTTAGTCATTTCGGGCGGTTCTTTTCTCGATGTTTAAATACTCTTCATTATTTAAGTTTTTAGGATAATATGACAAATCATAAAGTTCAAAGTTCAAAGTTCAAAGCTCAATGTGAAAAGAAGATTCTGATTCTTGACGGTGCCATGGGTACGGAGATTCAGAAATATAATCTGACCGAGGATGACTTCCGAGGTGAGCGGTTCCGTGATGTACCGGGAATGATGAAGGGCAACAACGACATGCTCAACATCACCCGACCTGATGTCATCTCGGACATCTACCGACGCTACCTGGAGGCTGGCGCCGATATCATCACAGCCAATACCTTCTCGTGCCAGCGCATCTCGCAGGCTGATTATCACCTGGAAGACTGCGCCCGCGAGATGGCGTTCGAGGGCGCACGACTGGCGCGCATCGAATGTGATAAGTTTTCTACACCCGACAAGCCACGCTTCGTTGCCGGAGACGTGGGACCAACCAACAAGACTTGCTCCATGAGTCCGGACGTCAGCAACCCTGCCGCCCGCGAGATTACATACGATGAACTCTTCACCGATGTCTGCGAACAGGTGGATGGTCTCATAGAGGGTGGCGCGGACGTGATTCTCATCGAAACCATCTTTGATACGCTCAACTGCAAGGCGATGATTGATGCTGCCATCACCATGATGAAGAAGCATGGGGTGGAGCTGCCTATCATGATCAGTCTGACGGTGAGCGACCTGGCTGGAAGAACCCTGAGCGGTCAGACGGTGGATGCTTTCCTAGCCTCGCTCTCGCCTTATCCTATCTTCTCCGTGGGCATGAACTGCGCCTTCGGTGCGTCTCAGATGAAGCCGTTTATCGAGCATCTTGCCAAGGTGGCACCTTATTATATCAGTGCCCATCCTAATGCCGGCCTGCCTAACGAAATGGGCGAATATGACGAGACGGCTGAGTTGATGGCTCCGAAAATCGCCGAATTCATCGATGAAGGCATCGTGAACATCATCGGCGGCTGCTGTGGCACAAGTCCCGAATTCATCGCTCATTATGCCCGATTGGCTGAAGGAAAGAAGCCGCATCAGGTGGTGGAGAAGCCTAAGTATATGTGGCTCTCGGGACTGGACCTCCTGCAGGTGGATGACTCCGTTCATCTGCCGGTGGACGCCAGCAGGTTCGTGAACGTGGGTGAGCGCTGTAACGTGGCTGGTAGCAGGAAGTTCCTGCGTTTGATTAATGAAAAAGGTTATGAGGAAGCCATCGGTATCGCACGCAAGCAGGTGGCTGACGGAGCTGCCGTGGTAGACGTCAATATGGACGACGGACTGCTGGATGCGAAGGCTGAGATGGTGAACTTCCTCAATATGATAGCGGCTGAGCCGGAGATAGCCAAGGTTCCGGTGATGATTGACTCCTCTAAATGGGAGGTGATCCTGGCTGGACTGAAATGCTGCCAGGGCAAGTGCATCGTCAATTCCATCTCGCTGAAGGAGGGTGAGGAGGTATTTCTCTCGCATGCCAGGGACGTGATGCGATATGGCGCTGCCGTGGTGGTGATGTGCTTCGATGAAGTGGGTCAGGCAACTACCTTTGAGCGCCGCATCGAGATAGCCGAGCGTGCTTACCGACTGCTGGTGGACAAGCTGGGCATGAATCCGCTCGACATCATCTTTGACCCTAACGTACTCGCCATCGCTACGGGTATGGAGGAACACGACAACTATGCCGTGGAATTCATCCGTGCCACCGAGTGGATTCATCAGAATCTGCCTGGGGCCCACGTGAGCGGTGGAGTCAGCAACCTCTCGTTCTCGTTCCGTGGCAATACCTATATCCGTGAAGCCATCCATTGCGTCTTCCTGCATCACGCCCAGAAAGTGGGCATGGATTTCGGTATCGTAAATACAAAAGCCAGAATGGATTATGATAAGATACCTAAAGAACAGCTTGAACTCATCGAGGACGTGGTGCTGAACCGCAGAAAGGGTGCTGCCGATGACCTTATCGAGCTGGCTGCTGAAATCAAGGCGAAGGCAGATGCTGCCAAGGCAGCTGCCAAGGCTGGCGGTGCTCCGGTGAAGAAACCGGCGGCTCCGGAATGGAGAAAACAGCCTGTAGAAGAGCGGTTGAAGTATGCGCTGCAGAAGGGCATCACCGAGTTCCTGCAGCCGGATATCGACGAGGCTCTGCAGAAATATCCGCATGCCGTGAACGTTATCGAGGGTCCGCTGATGGACGGTATGAACCTTGTTGGCGAACTCTTCGGCAGGGGCGAAATGTTCCTGCCTCAGGTTGTGAAGACCGCACGTACGATGAAATCGGCGGTTTCTATCCTCCAGCCTCATATCGAGGCAGAGAAACAGGGTGGCAGTACCTCGGCTGGCAAGATACTGATGGCTACGGTGAAGGGCGACGTCCACGACATCGGCAAGAACATCGTATGCGTGGTGATGTCGTGCAACAACTTCGAAATCATCGACCTGGGCGTCATGGTTCCTGCAGAACAGATCGTGAAGAAGGCGATAGAGGAAAAGGTGGATGCCATAGGACTGAGCGGCCTGATTACGCCATCGCTCGAGGAGATGGTTCATGTGGCGAAGGAAATGCAGAAGGCGGGGCTCCGTATCCCTATCATGGTGGGTGGAGCCACGACGAGCGAGCTTCATGTGGCGCTGAAGATAGCCCCGGTTTACGACGGTCCGGTTATCTGGGTGAAGGATGCTTCGCTCAATGCCGGCATCTGTACCCGTTTCCTCAACGAGACCGAATGTCCTAAGTTCGTGGCAGAGCTGGATGAGCGCTATGAGCGCCTCCGCAACGAATATCACGAGCAGCAGGTCAAGATAGCATCGCTTGAAGAAGCAAGAAAGAACAAGCTGGAGCTGTTCTAAAAGATAAGAATACAAATGTTTTTAGGATAATTATGATCAAGACAGTTATTTTTGATATGGGTGGCGTTATCATCACCCTCGACGAGAATAAGGCAGGCAAACGTTTTGTTGAGTTGGGAATGAAGGAGTTTGCCGAGAAGATGGACCCCTACAAGCAGGTGGGCTTGAACGGCCAGCTGGAAGAGGGAAAAATCTCTGAAGAAGAATATCGCCGGATGGTGAGCGAAAAGCTGGGCAGAGAGGTGAGCTTCGAAGAGCTGCAGCACTGCTGGCTGGGCTATATGAAAGAGGTGCCAGCCCGCAATCTCATGGCGCTCAGAAAACTGAAGGAGCAGGGCTATCGCGTGGTGCTCCTCAGCAATACCAATCCCTACGTATCGGCTTGGGTAGACAGTGAGGCGTTCTCCGGCGACGGTCATCCTATTGGTGACTATTTTGATGCGATGTATCGCAGCTATGAGGTGAAATACATGAAGCCGGACGAGAACTTCTTCCGCTATGTGCTGGGGCAGGAGAAGACGATGCCCGAGGAATGTCTCTTCATCGATGACGGTCCACGCAACTGCTGCGCTGCCTCGGAACTGGGCTTGTTCACCTATTGTCCGCAGAACGGGGAAGACTGGTGCGACAAGATCTACGATTATCTGAAGTAACGTTTTGGGTATCGAATTGATGTAACAGTTTATGGTGATTATTTGCAGTCCGATTGCAAATAATTACCATTTTATTTTGCATTCTGCAATAAATGATGTACTTTTGCATTCGCAAATATTAAAATAACAAGACAATGGTTAAGAAAAAGAGATGGCATTGCTTGCCTGGACAGCCTCTTACTGAGCTCGACAAGCAGGTGATGTTTTGGGAAAATAAGGGTAAGCTGGTTCCTACCCGTGACTTGATTAAGACTCCTGAGCAGATTGAGGGCATCCGCAAGAGCGGCGTCGTCAATACCGGTTGTCTCGACGCTGTAGCCGAGATCATCCGTCCGGGTATCAATACACAGGAAATCGATGACCTTTGCATGCAGTACTGCAAGGATCATGATGCGATTCCTGCCTGCCTCAACTATGAAGGCTATCCTAAGAGCGTATGTACTTCTATCAACGAGGTGGTTTGCCATGGTATTCCTAAGGAAGAGGATGTGCTCGAAGAGGGCGACATCATCAATGTGGACATGACTACCATCGTGGACGGTTACTATGCTGATGCCAGCCGTATGTTTATCGTAGGCGGCAAGACTACTCCTGAGAAGGAGCAGCTGGTACGCGTGGCTAAGGAGTGTCTGGAGATTGGTATGGAGGCTGCCAAGCCTTACAGCTTCGTAGGCGACATCGGCCATGCCATCGAGAAGCATTGCAGGAAGTATGGTTATGGCGTGGTTCGTGATCTTTGCGGTCACGGTGTAGGTTGCAAGTTCCATGAGGAACCTGAAGTGCTCCACTATGGTCATCGCGGTACCGGCATGCTGCTTGTTCCAGGTATGGTATTCACTATTGAGCCAATGATCAATATGGGAACCTGGCAGGTGTTCATCGATGCTGACGATCCATACGGATGGGAGGTTATCACCGGTGACGAGAAACCATCTGCACAGTGGGAGCATACCCTCGTGATGACAGAGACCGGTGTGGAGATTCTTACACATTAAAACAAGGGGCATGAGCCCGATAGAATTATGGAAGAAAAAAAGGATATATATATATTAGGTATAGAGAGCAGCTGCGACGATACCTCTGCCGCAGTGCTCAAGAACGGAGTATTGCTGAGCAATGTGACCGCTTCCCAGGAAGTTCACAGAGCTTACGGCGGTGTGGTACCTGAGCTGGCTTCACGCGCTCATCAGCAGAATGTGGTTCCTGTCGTAGACCAGGCCATCGCCCGTGCCGGCATCACGAAGGAAGATCTTTCTGCCGTAGCCTTCACCCGTGGTCCGGGATTGATGGGTTCGCTCCTCGTGGGTGTGAGCTTTGCCAAGGGTTTCGCCCGTTCGCTCAATATTCCAATGATTGACGTGAACCACCTGCAGGGTCATGTGATGGCGCATTTCATCAAGGAGAGCGATGACGACCAGAGTGCTCCTCCATTCCCATTCATCTGCCTCCTCGTGAGCGGTGGAAATTCGCAGATTGTGAAGGTGAACGCCTACAACGACATGGAAGTGCTCGGACAGACCATCGATGATGCGGCTGGCGAGGCTATCGACAAGTGTGCCAAGGTGTTGGAGTGGGGCTATCCGGGTGGTCCTATCGTAGACAAGTATGCCCGCCAGGGTAATCCGAAGGCTTTCAGCTTCTCTGAACCTCACATCCCTGGCTTGAACTACAGTTTCTCCGGCTTCAAGACCAGTTTCCTCTACAGTCTGCGCAAGTGGGTGGCTGCGGATCCTGACTTCGTAGAGAAGAACAAGTTCGACCTGGCTGCAAGCATCGAGTTTACCATCGTGGATATCCTGATGAAGAAGCTCCGCATGGCTGTGAAGCAGACGGGCATCAAGCACGTGGCTGTGGCTGGTGGCGTAAGTGCCAACAACGGTCTCCGCAATGCCTTCCGCGATCATGCCAAGCGCTTTGGCTGGACCATCTATATCCCTAAGTTCAGCTATACCACCGATAATGCGGCGATGATTGGCTGCGTGGGCACTTTCAAGTATCGTGACGGTGAGTTCGCTACCATCGATTTGCCGGCTTATTCAAAAGTAACGTTTAAGTAAATTATACATTATATATTTGTATTTAGAATGGAATTTGAAACAAAGATATTGAGTAAGGGCATTCAGGAGATGCTCTACAACAGTGACAAGACAGTGGGTACAGCAGAGAGCTGCACAGGTGGTCGTATCGCCGAGGCAATCATCTCAGTACCAGGTGCCAGCAATTACTTCAAGGGTGGCGTAGTAAGCTATACCAACGAGGTGAAGGAGAATCTCCTGGGCGTGAGCCATGAGGTGCTGGAGGAGCAGACTGCCGTTTGCGAGGAAGTGGCTAGAGAGATGGTGCTGGGTACCATCAAGACCCTGAATGTAGACTTCGCCATTTCAGCCACAGGTTGCGCTGGTCCTACAGGTGGCACTCCAGCCATTCCAGTGGGAACTATCTATGTAGGTTATGGCAACAAGGATGACGTTCGCGTGGTAAAACTCACCGAAGATTTCGGACGGGACATCAACCTTGCAATTGCCACAAATACAGCGCTTAAGGGCATGCTGGATTTCCTCAAGGAACATGCAGAAGAACTGAAAAAAGAGGTATAAATTGCTAATTTTGGCAGATAAAGTATTAATAATCCTTAAAAGACACCGTTCTTTTAGGGATTATTTTGTTATTACCGAATTATTTTGTAATTTTGCACTCTGTTTGGAATAGGTAATAATTAACGAATTAGAAAATTAAAGATAGAAATGTCTAAGATTTGTCAAATTACAGGTAAGAAGGCACAGTTAGGTTGTAATGTGTCTCACTCAAAGCACCGTACAAAGAGAAGCTTTGACGTTAACCTCTTCAGCAAGAAATTCTACTATGTAGAGGAGGGTTGCTGGATTAGCCTCAAGATCAGTGCTGCTGGTCTTCGTCTTATTAACAAAGTAGGTCTTGACGCTGCACTTAATCAGGCAGTGAAGAAGGGCTATGTAGATTGGAAGGACATTAAAGTTATAGGAGAATAAATATCATGGCAAAGAAAGCAAAAGGTAATAGAGTACAGGTTATCCTCGAGTGCACTGAACATAAGAACAGTGGTATGCCAGGTACAAGTCGTTACGTGACTACTAAGAATCGTAAGAACACTCCTGAGCGTCTTGAGTTGATGAAGTACAACCCAATCCTTAAGAAGATGACTCTTCACAAGGAGATTAAGTAAGCTAGCTTACAAGTTTATAAACAATTTTATCAATTTTAATAGACTATGGCAAAGAAAGCGGTCGCTACCCTCCACGAAGGTAACATGGATGGTCGCGCATATACAAAGGTTATCAAGATGGTTAAGAGCCCTAAGACTGGTGCTTATGTTTTCGATGAGAAGATGGTACCTAACGAGGCTGTTAAGGATTTCTTCAAGGACTAATCTCAAGCTATTGAGTATTCAGTTCATCTGAAGAAGATATAAAATTTAAAAAGGATTGCATTCTTCATCATGAAGTTTGCAATCCTTTTTTTTGTTTCCTATATTCTTGTTTCTATTTCTTCTTTACTCCTCTTACTGCTTCGCTTTCCAGCGGGTTCTCAGGCCAGAAATGCTTCGGATATCGGCGCTTGAGCTCCTTGCGCACTTCGAAGTAGGTTCCTTCCCAGAAACTGTGGAGATCCTGAGTCAACTGCACCGGCTTGAATCCAGGTGAAAGCAACTCCATCAGCAGCGGCTGCTTGCCATCATTCACCGTCGGCGTCTCTGTCATTCCGAAGCATTCCTGCAGACGCACACTCAGAACAGGGGCTTCTGCGCCCTGGCGGTAGTCGATGCGGATGTTGCTGCCCGAAGGAACACGGAGGTGGGTAGGGGCGAGGCGCTCTATCTCCTGCTGAACATCGTATGGGATGAGTGCCCACAAGGCTTCCTCAAGATTGATTTTCTTCATCTCGCTGATGCTGGTCCTCACGCGCCCTGCATCCTCCAGATAGAAAGGGAGCCAGTCGGCAGCGGTCGATAGGAGCTTTTCTGTTGAAAGGTCGGGTATCTCCAATTCGGGATGCCATTCGCTCACCTTCGCTACACGTCGTTGCAGGCGCTGTACGCTTTCGTTCCAGTCGAACATGCTGAGTCCGTCTTTTCTGGCTGCGGTACAGATGATATCGATGAACTGCTGCTTATCCGCATTCTGAATCGGCTTGCTGTCAATCACCAGCTTGCCTATGCGTTGTTCCATCTGCATCTTCACCATTCCTGCTTTACTGTCCCAGGAGATGTTTTCAACCTCCGTAAATGGCAGGTCTCTGACAGCGACGGGAGCGCAGAGGAAAACTTTTCCTTTGCCACCGGCATCGTTACCGGAAGCAGATTTACCGGAAACAGATTTGCCGGATGCAGATTCGTTGCAGCTGGCAGAATTGAGCGAAGCGATGGCTATCCATTCCTGTGCAGACATCGCATCAGACTTGTCGATGAAGACCGTATTGCCGTTTGCCATGCGAAAATTGCCAATATTATCCACCGCCCTGGCGATGCGCTCCGGATAAGCCTGGGCTATCAGACTGCCCACTTCCTCAGCATCTATCTCTCCATTATCTTCCTTGATTCTAAGCATTCTGCGGTATTCCTGCGCAATCTGTGCTATGCGGTTCCATCTTCCCAGGTTCGATTTCCTGCGCTGCGAACGAAGGATGGAGATTCTTAAGGCGATATCCGTATCAGAAGATTCGCTCATCGGGTCTTTCTCTTCCAATAGCGCTGCAATATCGCAGGCCAAAGCTGCAGAATTTCTGTTCAGCATCATGCGGGCAATGCGTGGATGACAGGGTAGGGATGTCATTTCCTTGCCAAGAGCTGTGATGCTTCCATCTTCCCGAATGGCTCTGAGAGAAACGAGTAAACTCTTTGCTGACAGCAGATTAGCGGTAGGTGGCTGAGTGAACCAGGGTAGGGATTCAGGGTTGTTTTCTCCAAAGGCAGCAATATCCAGAACCATTGAAGCGAGATCTGCATCTTCTATTTCCGGACGGCGCTGATCTTCCATCAGATGTTCTGAGGTCTGCGTCCAGAGACGGTAGCAGATACCTTCAGCTACTCGTCCGGCACGACCTCTTCGCTGGGTAGCCATATCCTTGCTGATTCGTACAGTCTTCAGCTGGCTGAGTCCGGTTCGGTTATCATAGACCAGCTTTCTGCAGAGTCCGGAATCAACCACTATTCTCACGCCCTCAATAGTAAGCGAAGTTTCGGCGATAGGGGTTGCAAGAACGATTTTTCGGCTTCCTTCCTGTGAGGGAGCAATGGCGCTTCGCTGCTTCTCCGGCGAGAGATTGCCGTAAAGCGGATAGACGGTTGTGGCTGCCCACATATTATCAGCAGAAGAATCATCAGCCTTGGCTATTATCCCGTTTAACATTTCTTCGCATTTCAGGATTTCTCCCTGGCCAGGAAGAAACGCCAGAATATCGCCTTGATGATCGTGATGGGCCCTGACAATCGTGGCAACCATCTCCTGAACCATATCGTATGGGTTGACATCATCGGCTGCATAGACGGTTTCTACCGGAAACATCTTACCTTGGCTTTCTATGAGTGGTGCCCGGAGCGTTTGGCAAATGGCGGTTGTATCAATCGTTGCAGACATGATAACCATCTTTAAATCCGGTCGGATAATCTCCTGAGCTTGTCGGGTCAAGGCAAGCGCCAGATCTGAATTGATACTTCGCTCATGAAATTCGTCAAAGATGACGATGCTGACGCCATCCAACGTGGGATCATTCACCAGCATACGCGTGAGGATTCCTTCAGTGAGAACTTCGATGCGAGTATCTTTAGACGTCCTATTTTCGAAGCGTACGCGATAGCCAACCGTCTTGCCAACAGATTCGCCCAAAATACTGGCCATTCGTTCAGCTATCTGACGAGCAGCCAGCCGGCGCGGTTCCAACATGAGAATCTTGCCATTGCATGCGTTGAGAATGGTAAGTGGCAGCAAGGTTGATTTGCCGGCACCAGGTGGTGCAGTAATGACGAGATTGGATGATTCCGCCAATTTCTGATTGACTGCATCGGCAATCTGGTATGCAGGCAAATTTCCTGCCTGACTGAAAAGTCTATCAGTGTTCATATCGTTTATACTAATCTAAAATTACATTCTGCAAAGGTACAAAGAAATCCGTAAATAACATATTGGTTTTGTTTTTTTTATTACTTTATATTATCTCTATCTTAAAATATTAACGTGTATTATGATAAATAGACGTTTTCGGAAAGTATAATTTGCATAAAATAATTTGGTCAATACAAAATAATATTGTACTTTTGCGTTCGTAATAAACATATAAGCGTTGACAATAAAAATAAAGAGAATAAGATTATGAAATTCATAGGAATTATACCAGCAAGATACGCCTCTACGCGTTTCCCTGGCAAGCCGCTCGCCATGTTGGGTGGCAAGCCAGTTATACAGCATGTTTATGAAAAAGTGGCTGCAGTACTGGAAGAAGCATACGTTGCCACTGACGACGAACGCATCTTCAAGGCTGTTGAAGCATTTGGCGGCAAGGCTGTCATGACCCGCACCGACCATAAGAGCGGTACCGACCGCATCGAAGAAGCTATCGAGAAGATTGGCGGCGACTGGGACGTTATCGTAAACGTTCAGGGAGATGAACCTTTTGTTGCTAAGAGTCAGCTGGATACCATCTGTCATTGCTTCGACGACCCAACCACTCAGATTGCTACATTGGGCAAGGCTTTCACCTCGATGGAAGCTGTTGAGAATCCAAATAGTCCAAAGATTGCTGTCAGCAATCAGGGCTTTGCTCTCTACTTCTCGCGCAGTGTAATTCCTTACGTTCGTGGCAAGGAACGCAAGGATTGGCTTAGCCATTTCCCTTATCTCAAGCACCTGGGCATCTATGCCTATCGCAAGGATGTGCTCAGAGAAGTGACCCAGTTGCCACAGAGTTCGCTGGAGATTGCGGAGAGTCTGGAGCAGCTCAGATGGTTGCAGAACGGCTATAAGATTAAGGTGGGAACTACAGACGTAGAGACCGTAGGTATCGATACCCCGGAAGACTTGCAGAGAGCTGAGGAATTTCTCAAGGAGCAGGCGGAATAAAACAATATTACCTATTATATAATAGGTTAAGTATCAAGTATATAAATAGTCAGGTAAAGTATCAAGGCAATGAACAAGATAGAGTCTATCGTCAGGAAATTCATCATCCACCACAATCTTTTTAAAAGTCGTGGCAGATATATAGTTGCCCTATCAGGTGGAGCCGACAGCGTGGCGTTGCTCTTTATCTTGCAACAACTGGGAGTGAGCGTAAGCGCTGCCCATTGCAATTTTCATCTGCGTGGTGAAGAGAGCGAGCGCGATGAACAATTCTGCGTCAATCTTTGCGAAAGGCTCGGAATAACGTTGCATCGCATTCATTTCGATACTCAGTTTTACGCCAGTCAGCACAAAGTGAGCATCGAGATGGCTGCCCGCGACCTGCGTTATCGATATTTTGCCCAACTGGCTAAGGATATTGAAGCCGATGGCATCTGTGTGGCTCATCACCGGGATGACAACGTAGAAACAGTTATTCTTAACCTGCTCAGAGGCAGTGGCGTGGACGGACTGGCTGGCATTGCTCCCAAGAATGGAAACATCCTGCGCCCCCTACTCTGCATCAGCCGTCAGGATATTCTAGACTATCTCCAGTTGCAAGGGCAGGATTATGTAACCGATTCTACCAATCTGGAGGATGATGCTCTGCGCAACAGAATCCGCCATCACGTGATTCCATTACTCGAAACAATCAATCCGGCTGCCAAGGAGAACATCGACCAGACTGCAAAATATCTGAGGCAGGCGAAAACGATGCTGGAGGGATTGATGAATCATGATAGAGCTGATGCTGGTGTTGTCAAGGATTCTTGCAATGAAGGATCGGCAGATGAGCATGTGATTTGCCTGCAGAAGCAACCTATCATGAAAGCTCCTTCCCCTGAATTCATGCTTCATAGCGAACTGGGAAAATATGGTTTTCATGGTGATGTGATTGATGATATTTATGAGAGTCTGGTTGCCAAGGACGGTGGCGTGGGAAAGCTCTGGAAGAATGGCAGTTATATGGTTGCCATCGATAGAAATCAATTGTTGGTTACGGCTTTGGCTGATTTGGATACCATTCAGAGTGAACGCCCGTTCCGCTTGCCGGAAGAAGGTAATTACAACTTAGGAAAAAGCTTGAAGATAAAACTTCATTGCTATCCACGGACTGCTGACTTCACTCCAAGCAAGAGCAGTCATCTGATAACGCTTGATGCAGATAAAGTAAGTTTTCCACTTACCTATCGCCTATGCGAAAAGGGTGACCGGTTCTACCCTTTCGGTATGAAAGGAAGTAAATTGGTAAGCGATTATCTTACCGACCGCAAACGGAATGTGGTACAGAAGATGGGGCAACATGTCATTACCAACAGCCAGGGCGAAATCATATGGCTGGTAGGTGAAAGAACTTCTGACAGGAGCAAGATAACAGATCAAACCCAAATAATTTTGGAAATAGAACTTGTGCAGAATAATGAAAAACAATAGAATCAAGGGCTTCAGCATTGCTGGAGCCCTGTTGGTAGTCATATTAGCAGCGCTGGGATATTGGATATATTATTGTCTCAATCCCAGCAGAGAGAGAGTAATGGCGGCAAGAGCCACTATCAAGGCTTATTCGCATTACGAACTGAGACAAGACGGCAAGCTGGTCTTATGCTTTGATGAGGATACGCTAAGCCTGGCAGCCAACTTTATGAACCGATGGACTCTCATACCTTCGTGTGGGGGCAGACTGGCTGCTGCATACAATAGCAGCATCAGTAAAAGCTGCTATCAGAAGGTGGATGCAGATACTCTCCTGAAAGAAAAAGTTGATTCGCTTGATAGCGTATATACTGACTCAAAATGGAAGGTTGGAGAGTTGAATTATTATTTACATTCTCACTCCGTTCAAGACCTCGGATATAACCCAATAAGCGGCTATACTCAGCGGGAAATCATCTTACGAGATTCTGCAAGAAAAATGCTTGATTCACTGAAACAAATCCGAAAGAAAGGACATGTGAAACTGGTGCGCTGCATAAGTTACAAGGCGTTTTTCAGGCAGGCTGACGGCAAGTGGGCAAGCGAATCTTGTGAACTTTTGAAAGCCATGGACGGCAGGAATACGGCTGGTCTTCATCTCTTCCGGTTAACTTCAGAAACGACTCCGGATGGTGTTGCCGCACTCTCTCCTCGCCTTGCCTCATCGCTTGCCAAGACACATGGAACAACCCTTCGCCGTTCTATCAACTATAAGCTGAAACCGGATTCGCTCGGCTACTATGAAGGGGCGTTTGACAGTCTTTATCAAGCAAACGGAT
Organism: Prevotella sp. SGI.167; assembly: GCF_050313615.1. Taxonomy (NCBI): domain Bacteria; kingdom Pseudomonadati; phylum Bacteroidota; class Bacteroidia; order Bacteroidales; family Prevotellaceae; genus Prevotella; species Prevotella sp. SGI.167. The sequence goes on from NZ_JBNPLT010000013.1 coordinate 16,841, forward strand.
ATGGCAGATGGCAGGCGTATGACGGAACTTATTATGAAGGTGAATGGCAGAATGGAGTCCGACAAGGCTGGGGATTCAGCATCGCTCCAAGAAAGCCACTTCGTGTAGGTGAATGGAAAAATGACAGATATAAAGGAGAGCGACTGGTCTATACTTCCGAGCGTATCTATGGTATCGACATCTCCAAATATCAACATGGAAAAGGAAGAAAGAAATATCCAATCAACTGGGACCGTCTGCGCATCACGCATCTGGGCAGACTGAGTAAGAAAACGGTATCAGGAGCAGTCAACTTCCCTATCCGTTACATCTATATCAAGAGTACGGAAGGTGCCTCGCTATTGAATCCCTATTACAGGAAGGACTACCTGGCAGCCAAGGCTCATGGATTCAAGGTTGGCAGTTATCACTTCTTCAGTACAATTTCGCCAGCAGCCCAGCAGGCGCATTATTTTCTGAAGCACAGCTATATACGCAAAGGCGACTTTCCACCAGTGCTGGATGTGGAGCCTCTGCCCAGCCAGATCAGAAAAATGGGTGGTGCAGGTGTGCTCTTCAGCCGGGTAAGAACATGGCTAAGAATCGTGGAGAGAGCTACGGGTACCAAGCCGATACTCTACATCAGTCAGATATTCGTAAACCGCTATCTATCAATGGCTCCGGACCTTAAACATAACTATCTGGTATGGATAGCAAGGTATGGAGAATATAAGCCAGACATTCATCTTGTTTACTGGCAACTCTGTCCAGATGGACGTGTGGCTGGCATCAGAGGCGAGGTAGATATCAATGTTTTTAATGGCTATAAAGACGCCTTTATGAAATTCTCTCAGAATGAGACAGTTAAATAATTATGTTAAAGTAAGTTATCAAAAGTAACAACGTATCGATTTTTTTGCTATATTCGCGCTTAAATGGGTGTAACTAAAAGAAAATATAGCAGATATGAGACAACTTAAGATACAGAAAAGTATAACAAATCGTAATAGTGAGGCGCTCGACAAGTATCTTGTTGAGATAGGTCGTGCGCCCATGATTTCTATCGATGAGGAAATAGAACTGGCTCAGATTATCCGTAAGGGAGGTAGAGCTGGCGAAAGAGCTAAGAATAGATTGGTAGAAGCCAACCTGCGCTTTGTGGTGTCTGTAGCTAAACAATACCAGCATCAGGGATTGACACTTACCGACCTGATTGATGAAGGAAACATCGGACTTATCAAGGCGGCTGAACGATTTGATGAAACGAGAGGTTTTAAGTTTATATCCTATGCGGTATGGTGGGTTCGTCAGAGTATTTTGCAGGCTATAGCTGAACAGAGTCGTATCGTCAGACTGCCTCTCAACCAGGTAGGTTCACTGAATAAGGTAAATCAGGAAATCAACAAGTTCGAACAGGAGAATCTGCGTAAGCCAAGCGTGCAGGAAATTTCAGATAGAACGGGTGTTGACGAAGACAAGATAGCCCAGAGCATGATGGCGAGTGGTCATCATGTAAGTATTGATGCCCCATTCGGATCTGATGATGACGATAATGCCATGGTTGACGTGATGTCGAGTGGTGATGATAGCCGTACAGACAAAGGCGTTGATCATGAAAGTATGGCTCAGGAATTGAGAGCTGTTCTTGATAAGGTCTTGAAGGAAAGAGAACGCAAAATCCTGTGTGCATGCTATGGCATCGGAGAAACCGAAAAGGGTTTGGAAGAGATTGGCGACAAGATGGGATTAACGCGTGAACGTGTTCGCCAAATACGCGAAAAAAGCATTACAAAGTTGCGTGAATCCGGAAATATAAAAATTCTTGCAAAATATCTAGGTTAAAATTTGGATATTTGCGCAGATATAGTTAACTTTGCAATCGGGTACAGACTGTTCTGTTCCCGATTTTTTTATTTGTATGAAGAAATATCTATTATGCCTCTTGTTCTTCACGCTGCTGCCTTGTTGGGCTTGTGCCAGAAGATCGTCACCGAAAGACGCCTATGCTGATTCGGTGATGCATTTGATATTTCGATATGCCCAGACGGTGGATACTACAGGTAGAGCAGCTCATACCTCTTGCGCATATACAAAATTCCAACTTCGTACAAATCGGCGTAATGCCCTGCTCATGCTCGTTCCAACCATGTATGCTGTGGCTCACGGAGGTGGAAGAAAGTTCATCAGCGAGTATTACAACCGGATGAGTCATGATGCTAATGGTCAGTTGATAAACAAGCGCATTCTTGGCATCAGTACCATTCCGCACAGGAGTCGAACGATGGAACAGGCGTTGAGATACATGACTCCAAATGTGTATGAAGAAAATCTCTTTCAGGAGAACATCCTCTCCCCTTTCCATCGGTCCAATCGGATATATTACAAGTATTCGGTCACTCCTCTCCCCTTTGGCATGGCTCAGGTTTACGCTTATCCAAGAATCAGGAATACGCAGACGGTACTTACCAGGGCGATTGTTGACAGCAAGAACGGAAAAATCAGTATGGTTGATTTTGAAGGTGAATATGATATGACCCGCTTCTTCATCTCTGTGAAGATGGGAGCGGAAGGCTTTAAGTCGCTGGTTCCAAAAAGATGTGATATGAGAGCAAATTTCCGGTTCCTTGGCAATAAGATTGTTGGAAGGTATGTTACGGTATATGATTTGCCCGATTTACAGGCTGATTCGCTCAAGCAATTATCTGATACGGCTATCATGGCAAGAGTGAGACCGGAGGAATTAAACCTGGACGAAGAGAGTCTTTATCAATCTTACTACAAGAATAAGAACATCAAGAATACTTTAGCTCATAAGGAAAATGATTTTGTAAAAAATGTGCTTTGGGATATGGTAGGCGATAATATGCTGAACCGTATTTCTCAAGATTTCGGTAAGGAAAATCAGGGCTATTTCAAGCTGAGTCCTATCTTTAATCCGCTCTATATGGGTTACTCTGAACGCAAGGGATTGGTATATAAGTTTGACCTGAGAACGCAATATGCTTTCGACCACAACTTTCTGCTCAGTTTGCAATTCAAGGGCGGATATAGTATGCGACAGCATCGTTTCTATTTCCGCTTGCCTTTTATCTTTAGATATAACAACCTTCATGAAGGTTATCTCAAGGCAGAAATGGGTAATGGTAACCATATCACAACCAATCTGGTGGCACGGAAGTTTGTTGATATGGATACACCGACAGATACCATCAGCAATTATGAGTTCAAGAACGATTATCTGAAGATAACCAACCATTGGCGTTTCAACCAGCATCTGGCATTTGAGGTGGGTCTGGTTAACCATAAGCGTCTGGCTGTAAATCCGACGTTTTATACATCCCACGGCTATCCTTCATGCTATAAGTCGTCCGCCCCAGCCATTGGCATACAATGGTCGCCTAAAGGGAAGCGTGGCCCCGTTCTCACTCTGGACTATGAACGTGGAATCAAGGGTCTGTTTGGCTCCAATATCGAATATGAACGGGTAGAAATGGATGCTCAGAGTATTTTCTATTCCTCCCGTCGCCGCTCCTACTCGCTTAGAGTGGGTACGGGCTTCTATACCAAAAAAGGCGATCATTGGGATTTTGTAGACTACACAAATTTCCATGACAATAACATACCAGGAGGCTGGAATGATGACTGGAGCGGAGAGTTCGAACTGCTCAGTTCTCAATGGTATAATGCCAGCGATTATTACGCCCGCACCAATTTTACATACGAAGCGCCGATGCTGGCAGTGGCATGGGTTCCGCTGATAGGAAGGTTCATAGAGAAGGAAAGGCTATACATCAGTTCCCTTGTTGTCCGTCATCTGCATCCTTATTCGGAATTAGGATATGGAGTTACTACCCGACTGATGACTTTGGGTGTCTTCGCAGCATTCCATAATGCTTCATTTGATGGTATCGGTTGTCGCTTCGGCTTCGAACTGTTCAGAAATTGGTAAACTGTTTAAAACTTAAAAATAAGATAAAATTCAAAGTTATATATGAATTCACAATTAACTGTATATAAGGCAAGTGCAGGATCGGGCAAGACCTTCACTCTCGCCAAAGAATACATGACTCTCGTGATAGAGAATCCGATGGCTTATCGCACCATTCTCGCTGTGACCTTTACCAACAAGGCAACAGAAGAGATGAAGATGCGTATATTGAGTCAGCTCTATGGTATTGCGCAGGGACTGGAAGAATCGAATGGCTATCTTGAGCAAATCAAGATTGCCTTGCCCCATCTTTCAGAAGGAATAATAAGAAAGAATGCAGCAGAAGCCCTGAGACTCCTCTTGCATAACTACAATTACTTCCGCGTACAGACCATTGATACTTTTTTTCAGGGGGTATTGCGTAATCTGGCTCGAGAACTGGATCTCACAGCTAATCTGCGTATTGGATTGAACGATTATCAGGTAGAACAGCAGGCTGTGGATGAACTGATAGAAAGTTTAACCAGTACTGACCGTCTACTCTTCTGGATCTTGGATTACATTCAGGAAAGTATTGACGATGATAGAAGTTGGAATGTAATAGGCCCCATCAAGAAATTTGGTGAGAATATCTTCAAGGATTACTATAAGGAAAATTCTGATGCTCTGAATCAGTGCATGTCAAAGGAAGGATTCTTCAAGGAATTTACTGCCAAGATGAAAGAAATCAGAAGCCAGGCAAGAGAGAAGCTGCAGGAGATTGCCGCAACTTTCTTTGATAGTCTTGAAGAAGGTGGATATACTGCTGATGATCTGGCTGGAAAAACCAGGGGAATCTGGAGCTATTTCAATAAGTTGAAGAATGGCAAATATGATGAAGATGACTTGATAAACGCCACCTTCCATAAATGTTATGAAAGTCCGGAGGCTTGGGTCAAGAAAAGCGATGTAAAGGAACAGTCACCTCTGTTTATGTTTGTATCTGATAAGCTTTATCCTATCTTGAAATTCTCGGAAGAGAAAAGACCGGAATGGGTGAAGGACTACAAGAGCGCTACCCTTACGATGAAGCATCTCAACCAGTTGCGCCTGCTGGGTAGCATCGACCAGAAAGTGAGAGAACTGAACCAGATAGCCAACCGTTTCCTGTTGAGTGATACTCAGACACTGCTTCATGCTTTGGTTGAAGACAGTGACTCGCCTTTTATCTTTGAAAAGATAGGAACTCAACTTGATCATGTGATGATAGATGAGTTCCAGGACACCAGTACCATACAATGGCAGAATTTCAAGGTTCTGCTGGAGGAAACCATGAGCAGGGAAAATGCGGGAAATCTCATCGTGGGAGACGTAAAGCAGAGTATCTATAGATGGAGATCGGGTGATTGGCGATTACTCAATAATATCGAGAATGAGTTTGGTGGAACCAAGTCGCTCGAAATGAAAACTCTTGATACCAATTATCGCTCAGACCGCAACATCATCGCCTTCAATAATGCTTTCTTTGTAGAAGCAGCCAAGCAGGAGTGTGAGTTGCTGAAAGGCTCTGACCAGGAACAGGTAAAACAATTGGTAAATGCTTATGCCGATGTTTGTCAGAAAGTACCAGAGAAGAAGGGCAAAAAGGGATATGTAGAAGTGCAGTTGCTTGGAGGAGAAGACATCACGGAAAGCATGATGAAGCAGTCGCTGGAAATAGCAACTGAGCTCACGGCTATGGGTGTTCCAGCTAATAAGATTGCCATTCTGGTGCGCAGCAATAAAGCCATTCAGGATATTGCTGCCTATTTTATGGAGAATTCAGATTTTCTGATGGTCTCAGATGAGGCTTTCCGACTGGATGCTTCCCAAGCTGTTTCTACCCTCATTGTGGCATTGCGCCTCATGGCTTGTCCGGATGATGCCATTGCAAAGGCTACCCTCGCCAAATATGCAATCAAGTATCTGAGGGATCCTCATTTGGTTGAAACATTATTGGAACAGCGTTCTACCTTGCTGGAAAAACCGCTCTTTGAGCTTACCGAGATTCTTTATGCTACCTTGGGGATGGATAAGGTAAAGGATATGAAGAAACAAAGCGCTTATGTCTGTGCTTTCTATGACAAGATGAACGAATATCTGGTAGACAACAGCAGCGATATAGATGCCTTTCTCAAGGAATGGGACAATACCATTCATGAGAAAAGTATTCATTGTGATGGAATTAACGGAATCAGACTTATCACCATCCATAAGAGTAAAGGATTGGAATTTGATTATGTAATAATGCCTTTCTGCGACTGGAAACTGGAAAAAATGAATACTATCTGGTGTGAGCCACAGGAGGAACCATTCAATGAACTGCCCCTCGTACCGGTAGACTTCAATGCAAAAGCCATGATGCAATCCATCTATGAGGGGGATTATCATCATGAGCATCTCCAGAATGTTGTTGACAATCTAAATCTGCTTTATGTTGCCTTTACCCGTGCCAGCCATAGTCTGTTTGTATTGGGTAAGCGAGGCAATCAGAACAGTCGCGCATACTTGATAGAATCGGTTCTTCAGAATGTAGCCAGGAATTTGGAGAGTACTGGGGTTCCTGTAGAATTATCGGGAATAGGATCTGAGTCTTCTGAAGATATCAACTTCTCTTACGGTGAACTCATCGTAGAAGAAGAAAATCACGAAGAGAAGAAAGAATCGGAGAACGTCTTCATGAAAGATGAGAAACCGACAGATATCGTACTTTGTGCTAATCCGGATTTGCCGGAATTCAAGCAGAGTAATAAGAGTCGCGACTTTGTAGAGGGTGATGAAGCTGAAGAACAGCAGAAGTTCTACATCAAAATGGGTACGGTATTGCATAGCATTTTTTCTACTATCAAGACTTCAGCCGATGTAGAAAGTGCCCTCAAACAATTGGAAATAGATGGTATTCTCTACGATGACAACGTATCCAATGAAAGATTGGAAAAGATGATTAAGCAGCGCCTTGCCTCTCCTCAGGTAAAAGACTGGTTCTCTGACCGCTGGAGAGTATTGAACGAATGCTCTATCGTGAAATATGTGGATGGAAAAGCTGTTAAGTTCCGACCAGACCGAGTGATGAGAGACGAGAATGAAACGATAGTTGTTGACTTCAAGTTTGGTAAACCAAAGGAAGAACATCAGGAACAGGTTCGTGGATATATGAACTTGTTGCGTGAAATGGGATACCAGAATATCACCGGTTATCTTTGGTATGTTTATCCCAACAAGGTCGTTGAAGTAAGATAATAATTTTGACAAAATAAGTTTTTGATACTCAAAACTAGAAATAAAAGTAAAGCTATGGTACCATTTCTTAAATCAGTAGCAAGAGATTTGAGAGAGAAATATGGCAGGGACATGAGCGACATCGTTGTCGTCTTCCCTAACAAACGTGCCTCTCTCTTTCTGGATACCTATCTTGCAGAAATTGAACATGAGGCTATATGGTCTCCTTCATATATAACTATCAGTGAATTGTTCCGACAGAACAGTCCACTGAAGGTTGCTGACCCTATCAAGCTGGTATGCGATTTGCATAAATCATTTGTGAAATGTACTGAGATTGATGAAACTCTTGACCATTTTTACGGTTGGGGTCAGATGCTCATTACCGATTTTGACGATATTGATAAAAATATGGCAGATGCGCAACTGGTGTTCTCCAACTTAAAAGATATTCATGAGCTTGATGATATCTCCTATCTGACTGATGATCAGAAAAAGATGATTCAGAGGTTCTTCAGTAATTTTTCGGAAGACCATAATTCGGAATTGAAAAAGCGATTCCTCCAATTATGGAGTCATTTCCTCGATATCTACAACGATTTCAACAGTCGTCTCGCTCAGCAGGGGCTTGCCTATGAAGGTGCGCTTTATCGCCAGGTAGTGACTGATGAAAATCTCAAATTTGAACACAAGAAGTATGTTTTCGTCGGCTTTAATATGTTGCAGAAGGTAGAGATGCAATTATGCGACAGGTTGATGAAAGAAGAAAAGGCTGTCTTCTATTGGGATTATGACAAGGCTTATATGGATAACAACCATGAAGCGGGTCATTATATTCGCCAGAATCTGAAGTATTTTCCGAACGAACTTGACGCCGATTCAGGCAAAGGCAAGCTGGAAGCAAATGAAAACGGAAACGAGTCTGGTCAATCTGCGGAGAACATATATGATAATTTATCCAGGAAGAAGAGAATCAACTATTTTTCTGCTCCAACAGAGAATGTTCAGGCTAGATTCGTACATACCTGGCTAAAAGAGAACGGGTTGTGCAAGGAGACTGGCAATGTGGCTATTGTTCTTGCTGACGAAAGCTTACTCCCTACTGTTTTACATTCTCTCCCAAAGGAGGTAGAACATGTGAATATAACAATCGGATATCCTTTGCAGCAGACGCCTTTCTACAGTCTGATTCAGCAACTTATCCAATTGCAGGGCATCGGGCATCCTAAGGCTAGCAATACTTATCGCCTGCATCAGGTTCTTGCCACCCTGCGCCATCCTTATGCCCGTTATATTTCGCAGCTCAACCTACAGGTTATCGAGCAGTTGGAATCAAAGAAGACGTTCTATCCAGATAGAAGTACACTCATCATGAATGAGGATGAAGGACTCGCCATATTGTTCAGAGATATAGATAAGGTTGAGAATCTTGATGAGTATAATATGGGATTGCTAAACTATCTGATAGATATCCTCAAACAGATTGGCTATAACACGAAGCAGCAGAATGTGGACCAGCTTTTCCAGGAGTCTCTTTTCCGTTCTTATACTGTAATCAATCGTCTGAGAGGACTTGTAGAAAGTGGCGATTTAAAGGTTGATACAATAACCTTGGAGCGCTTGATTCTGCAATTGTTCCAGACAACCAGCATCCCATTTCATGGCGAACCTGCTGTAGGTATTCAGATTATGGGAGTCTTGGAAACCCGAAATCTCGATTTCGATTATATGCTAGTCTTATCATGTAATGAAGGAAAGTGGCCAAAGGGTGTCAACGATGCTTCGTTTATACCTTATTCTATAAGAAAAGCTTACGGGTTGACGACCATTGACAATAAAGTAGCTATCTCTGCATACTATTTCTATCGCATGATACAGCGTTGCCAACATTTGACATTCACCTATAATAATGCTACAGAAGAAGGACAGACTGGCGAAATGAGTCGCTTTATGTTGCAGTTGATGATAGAAGGAAAGAATACTGTACACCGTCATTCATTCAAACTCGGTCAGACTCCTTGTCGCGATGAATATAAAGAAGTAGATAAGACAGAAACAATATGGGAAAAACTGAATGAACATTGGAAAATATCTCCTACTTTCATCAATACTTACATGAGATGCGAAAAGCGTTTCTACTATAGATATATAGAGAAACTGGAAGAGCCAGATCTCATTGATGAAGACGAGATAGACAACCGGATATTCGGAAATATATTCCATCGTGCCGCCCAACTTATATACCTGCAGTTTGCCCCAAAATCTGCAGTCAAGCTGGATAAGGATGGTAAGGAACAGCTCATCCACCCTATCATCATCACAAAGGCCGATTTTGAGAATGCCATTAATAACGAAGCCTTGATTTATCGTATAGTAGATCAGGCTTTCCGTGAAGAGCTGTTCAAGGTTAGCAGTAATGGTTATCAGCCAAAGTATAATGGACTGCAACTTATCAACAGAGAGGTGATAGCCAATTATCTGAAGCAGTTATTGGTTATAGATTGTCGTCAGGCACCATTTACTGTTATCGGTTTGGAGATACCGATAGAAACAAGGTTTGTCCTGCCTACTTCCTGTGGTGATAAGAATATTACCCTATCAGGATTTATCGACAGGTTGGATTCTGTTGCAGCAAATGGCAAACCAGGATTGGAAAATATGGCAGAGAAGATTCGTGTCATCGACTATAAAACAGGTAGAGCACCCGTTTCTCATCCTGCTGAAATTGCAGAGGTGTTCAATCCGGAGATGCTGCGCAAGCATACTGACTACTATCTGCAGACCATCCTCTATGCCTTGATTGTAAGTCAGTCCACTTCTCTCAATCCAGCTAAGGACCCGGTATCGCCAGGACTTCTTTTTATTCAGAATGCAAGAGCAGAAGATTACGATCCGACGCTGAAACTTGGCAGAGGTAGTTATATAGAGAATGTAGCAGATTATAAGGATGAATTTTGGGAGGGTATCATGAAAATCCTCTCGGATATATTCAATAAAGAATTGCCTTTCCGCCCAACCGCTGATAAAGAAAGATGTGCTGCATGTCCTTATGCTGGTCTTTGTAAGTAAGAATATGGAAAAAGGATACTTTTTGAATAAAAAACGGAGAAAAATTTGTAAGATTCAATTTTTCTCTGTATTTTTGCAGAAAAGAAACCTTCTTTTGAAGAGAAGGGCTTGTTGTTACTAAAAAATGAATATATTATGACAGAAAAAGAATGCAATATATTGGTTAGTGAAAACCAGAACTACGTAAAGGCTGTCGCCAATCAGTTCCGTGGTAAGGGAATGGAATTTGATGATTTGGTGAGCGAAGGAACGCTTGCCATGATTACCGCAGCACAGAAGTTTGATGCTTCCCGTGGTACCAGATTTGTTTCATATGCAGCTCCTTTCATCCGACAAGCCATGCAGGAGGCTGTTGATAAGCAGTCGGCACTTTATCGGATACCAAAAGATCAGAAGAAGTATGCACCTCGCAATGCCAGCAAGGCTGTGTCTATCGACCAGCCAATAAGCGAGGGAAATCCATACACACTTCTTGATATATTGGTGAATCAGGATGTGAATATGGCTGATGATAATGTAGCTTTCCAGCAAATGCTGAAAGATTTGGATAATTGTGTGGATTTGCTTGATGAGCGTGAAAAAGAAGTGGTTCGCAAGTTCTATGGACTTGGAATTCATCATGAGACATTAGCTGAAATTGCTGATGATATGAGTTTGAAACGAGAACGGGTTCGTCAAATCAGAGACAAGGCCATACGTAAGATTTCTAAAAATGCAAGCAGCAAGGTGCTGAAACATTTCTTGAGAAAATAATGGATACAAAAAACTCCTAGCCTTTCCGGGTTATACCCAGGGGCTAGGAGTTTTCTGTTTCTATTGCTTTGCTTTCTCGTATTTCGCTTTCTGGTTCAATCGATACTGACGAGGAGTTATGCCCATGCGCTTGTAGAAGTTTGCATAGAAACTCTGACGGGTACTGAAACCAGCCATTTCTGCAATGTCTTCTACACTCATTTTGGCATATCGCTTGTCAGTAAGCAATGACATTGCATCGTTTACACGATAGTCGTTTACAAGTTCAGAATAGTTCTTGTGGAATCTTGTTGCACAAACAGCAGAAATGTAGCGGGAATTTGTTCCCAAATCCTCTGCAAGTCTGCGTGAATTGTATGCAGGATCCTTGTACTTTTGTTCTGAAACCAACATACGCAAGATGTCATCGTGGAGGCGGTCTTTAGTCTCCTCGCTCAACAAGGTTTGATACCTTGCCATCTTTTCTTTTTTAGGTTGAATGTTATATTTAGCCATATCTGTAATAAATTTGATACAACAAAGTTAGTAAATATATTTTGATTTACCAAATTTTTTTCCATTTTTTTTTAAAAAAGAAGAGAAAATTATTGTTTATGTGAAATAAAATGGCTAATTTTGCATTCGTATACATCTTTTATATAGAAAATGTTACGCAAGTTAATATACAAATAAATGAAATTTAGGATATGAAACAGATATTGTCATTCATAAAAACATACGTTATTCTGGTGATATTGTTCGTGGTGCAGAAGCCTCTTTTTCTTCTTTTGGAAAAGTCTTCTACAGCTCCTCAAACAATAAATATTTGGGACTATATGCCTCAGGTAATCTGGCATGGGTTGTCGCTTGATTTAGGAATGGCAGGTTATCTCTCTGTTATTCCCGGTTTATTGCTTCTGGTGTCTATCTGGATTCGGAAGAAACTGGTTTACCCTATCCTGAATATTTATTTCGGTATTGTCGCCTTCATGGGGGCATTCCTTTTTGCACTGAACTTAGGACTTTATCCGTATTGGAATTTCCCTCTGGACAGTACACCGCTTTTCTATTTTTTCACTTCGCCTAAAGACGCCTTGGCTAGTGTAAGTTTCCTTTACATCATCCTGGCATTTTTAGCAATTCTTATTTCTGCTATAGGTGTATGGTTTATACTTCGTGTTACCATTAAGAAGAAAACTTATCGCAGCAGATATACGAGTTATGGATTCGGTGATTGCCGTGGTGGACACCGTTCCTCTTATGATAGCGATATAGAGCGTCATCGCCTTCGTTCATCGCTCATTCTGTTAGTGCTCACAGCATTGCTTTTCCTTCCTATCCGTGGTGGAGTTACAGTGTCGACGAATAATACAGGCAAGGCTTATTTTTGTCAGGATGCATTTCTTAATCATGCAGCTGTCAATCCTATGTTCAGTCTGTTTGAGTCGCTTTCGCATCAGGAAGATTTTGCAGCTCAATATCGCTATATGGATAATGCTGAGGCAGACAAGCTTTTCAAAGAGCTGGTCAGTTCCAGTGATGTTAATACCTACCCTCTTCTCAATGACGAGGCAAGAAAGACGGGAAATCCCGACATTTTGATTGTCATCATGGAGAGTTTTGCCAACGACATCATGCCGTCTATGGGCAAGGTGAAGAATGTAGCAGTCCAGCTCGATTCAATTGCGCAGAAGAGCATCCTCTTTACACGTTTCTATGCCAACAGCTTCCGAACAGACAGAGGATTGGTTTCCATTCTGAGTGGTTATCCGGCACAGCCAACAATGAGCATCATGCGCTACCCTGCCAAGACTGCCCAGCTTCCTTCTATAGCCCGTTCTTTAGCTGAGGCTAAGAATTATCAGAATGCTTATTATTATGGTGGTGATGTTGATTTTGCCAACCAGCGTTCTTATCTTGTTTCGCAAGGATATCAGAAGATAATATCTGATGCTGATTTCCCGATTGAAGATAAGCTGAGCAAATGGGGAGTGCACGATCATATTGTGGCTGAAAAGTTGCTGGCTGATTTGAAAAAGGAACAGCATGTAAAGCATCCTATGTTGCGCATCTTCCAGACATCCAGCAGTCACGAGCCGTTTGACGTGCCATATAGCCGGTTGAAGGACAAGCGTCTGAATGCTTTTGCCTATACAGACAGCGTGATAGGTCATCTTATGAGAGAATATAGCAAACTTCCTAGATGGAAGAATACATTGGTAGTATTGGTTCCTGATCATGTGGGTGGTTATAAAGAACATCTTGATAATTTTGACAGATCACGTTATCAGATACCGCTTATCCTGACAGGTGGTGCTATTGCCCGCCCTATGAAGGTGGCACTTGTAGGCTCACAGAACGATATTGCAGCAACTCTTCTCGGACAGCTGGGTGTGAAGCATCAGGATTTCCTGTTCAGCAAGAACATGATGAGCGATGCAACGCCTAAGTTTGCCTTCTTTGATGTGCCGGATGCATTTGGTATGGTTTCTGAAGACAATTCAATCATCTATGACAACAAGACACAGAAGATAGTGTATGATCAAGGTAGAAAAGGATATAATTTAAAGCGCGGACAGGCTTATTTGCAGAAGCTGTATGATGATATAGCAAGCAAAAAATAGAATAAGATCAGTAAGATAAAGAAAGAAAAATGATAGAATTCATTCAACAATTAGAACACATTGATATGCAGATTTTTCTGTTTTTCAATGGCTTTCATAGTGACTTTTGGGATTATTTCATGTTGATTTTTTCCGATCGTTTCGTGTGGGTTCCGTTTTATGCAAGCTTTCTCTTTGTCATGGTCAGAAGCTTTCCTGTCAAGGTTGTGCTTACCACTCTGATAGTAATAACACTCATCATTGCGCTCTGTGATCAGACAGCCTCAGGTCTGTTGAAGCCTATGATAGGAAGAATGCGCCCGAGCAATCCCGACAATCCGATTTCCCCGATGGTTCATATTGTTCAGGGGTATCGTGGTGGAGCCTATGGATTTCCTTCATCCCATGCAGCCAATGCATGGGGAATGGCTTTTTTTGCGAGGCATCTTGTACGGAGAAGTAAACTGACTCTGTTTCTCTGTCTTTGGGCGCTGATAACCTGCTACTCCAGAATGTATCTGGGAGTGCATTATTTTGGCGATGTGTTGGTAGGAACAGTCATCGGTTTCATCTATGCTACACTCTGCTATTATGTCTTCCAGCATTTCCTCAGGAAATATACGGATAGCTTCAAGCCAACGAATTTCCTGCGCTTTTCCTATGTACCAATCTTGACTGGGCTGGTATCTATATGGATTATCATCTGTGCGAGTGGGATACTGATGATGTACGGTATAAACATAAGATAAGTCTATGACTCTGTCTGGGAACGACAAAATTTATTTATAAACATATAATTAATATAAGGATTATGAAAAAAATGACATTTATGGCCATTGCCATGGGACTGTTTGCATTCACAGCATGCCAGCAGACAAAGAAGGAAGCTCCAGCAGCTGAACCTGTTGTAGAAGTAATCACAGATTCTGCTACTCAGCAGAAGGTTGCCGGTGAATACAAGAGCGCTGATGGTAAGCGTATCATTACTATCAATAGCGACTTTACCGTAAAGACAACCGGTCTTGACAAGGACTTTTTCAAGTGGGAGTTCATGGTTAAGCCAGAGAATTCTACAGTCAATATCAATCTTGTCCGTAAAGGTTTGGATGCAGAGGTTAAGGATCAGGCTGTTATTGATGCCGAAGAGGGCTCTCTTTTGTTGAAGAATGAGACTTTCCGTAAGGCAGCTGAGAACCAAGTAAAGTGATAGAATTCACTTTACAGAATGATATAAAAAGCAAAGCACCTCCACTTCACAGTGGGGGTGCTTCTATTTAAAGTATTAGCATTCTTTAAGGTAAAAAGATTGTATTCAGGATAACGGTTGCAAAGGTAGCTGTTTTACACGAGAAAAACAAATATTTTTATATGTTTAAGAACATGTTTTAGAATATTCCATACTGATATTATAAATAATGTTTAGATAATTTCCGTACTTGCAATTAAATTTGTATCTTTGCACCAAAAATAACAATATAACAAATAAGATATATGGCAATTAATGAGGAAAAGAAGCTTGAAGAGAAGAAAAGTCTTTCTTTCGTCGAGCAATTAGTTGAGGAAGATCTCAAGGAAGGTAAGAATGGTGGAAGAATACAGACCCGTTTCCCGCCAGAACCAAATGGCTATCTTCATATTGGTCATGCCAAGGCCATCTGTATGGACTTTGGTGTTGCAGAGAAATATAATGGAGTATGTAATCTCCGTTTCGATGACACCAATCCTAGTAAGGAGAACAATGAATATGTAGAAAATATTCTTCAGGATATTCAGTGGCTTGGCTTTAAGTGGGGTAATATATATTATGCTTCCGATTACTTTGAGAAGTTGTGGGAGTTTGCTGTCTGGATGATCAAGAAAGGTCATGCTTATATCGACGAGCAGACTGCTGAGCAGATTGCTGAGCAGAAGGGTACTCCTACTTCTCCTGGTACTGCCAGTCCTTACCGTGACCGTCCTATCGAAGAGAACCTTGCTCTTTTTGAGAAGATGAATACACCTGAGGCTGCGGAAGGAAGTATGGTGCTGCGTGCCAAGCTCGATATGGCTAACCCTAACATGCACTTCCGTGACCCTATCATGTATCGTATCATTCATACTCCTCATCATCGCACAGGCACTAAGTGGAATGCTTATCCAATGTACGATTTTGCTCATGGACAGAGTGACTACTTTGAGGGTGTAACCCACTCTATCTGTACTTTGGAGTTTGTTCCTCACCGTCCTCTCTACGATAAGTTTATAGACTTCTTGAAGGAAAAGGATGGCACAGACAATGTTTTGAATGATAACCGTCCACGTCAGATTGAGTTCAACAGATTGAACCTTACCTATACTGTAATGAGTAAGCGTAAGCTTCATACATTGGTGGATGAGCATCTGGTAAACGGTTGGGATGATCCTCGTATGCCTACACTTTGCGGAATGCGCCGTCGTGGTTATTCTCCTGAGAGCATCCGCATGTTCATCGACAGTATCGGTTATACCAAGTTTGACGCCCTTAATGATATGGCTCTCCTGGAGGCTTCTGTACGTGAGGACTTGAACAAGAAAGCTTGTCGTGTAAGTGCTGTGCTTGACCCGGTTAAGCTTGTCATCACCAACTATCCTGAGGGTGAGAGCGAGGAGATGGAGGCTATCAATAATCCTGAGAATGAGGCTGATGGCTCACATACCATTACTTTCTCAAAGAATCTCTGGATTGAGCGTGCTGACTTTATGGAAGATGCTCCAAAGAAGTTCTTCCGTATGACTCCTGGTAAGGAAGTTCGTTTGAAGAACGCTTACATCGTGAAGTGTACAGGCTGTACCAAGGATGAGAATGGCGTTATCACTGAGATTCAGGCTGAGTACGATCCTATCAGCAAGAGCGGTATGGAAGGTGCTAACCGCAAGGTGAAGGGTACACTCCATTGGGTATCTGCTGACCATTGCGTAAAGGCTGAGGTTCGTGAATATGACCGACTCTTTGCCATCGAGAATCCTTCTGCTGATGAGCGCGACTTCCGTGAGCTGCTCAATCCGGAAAGTTTCCACGATTACAAGAACTGCTATGTTGAGGAGTATGCTGCCGGCAAGAAGCCTGGTGAATATCTCCAGTTCCAGCGCATCGGTTACTTCATGGCTGATCTTGACAGCACAGCAGAAAAACCTGTATTTAACAAGACTGTTGGCTTAAAGGACACTTGGGCTAAGCAGAATAAATAACAGAACTTTCGCATGTGGGGAAGTTAGGGAAGTTAGGGAAGTTAAGGGACAAATGTCCTACGTTTTACGCAAGATAACTATTGTCTCTTAACTTCCCGAACGACCGAAGGGAGTGATAACTTCTTTAACTTCTGAACTTGCGAACCAAGAATAGATTATATTAGGATAATGAATACAGCAGATCTTTTTCTTTGGATTCTAGATAATTTGAGCTATTGGGTGGTTGCACTGTTCATGGCTATCGAAAGTTCGTTCATTCCTTTTCCTTCTGAGGTTGTTGTTCCGCCAGCAGCGTGGAAGGCGATGGATCCAAACAGTGGAATGTCATTCCTTCTGGTCATTGTTTTTGCAACTGTCGGTGCAGACCTCGGTGCGTTGATTAATTACTATTTGGCAAAATGGGTGGGTCGCCCTATCATCTATCGTTTTGCAGATAGCCGCCTGGGACACATGTGCCTGATTGACCGCAAGAAGGTTGAAGTGGCAGAAGAGTTTTTCCGCAAGCATGGTGCTGCCTCTACCATATTTGGTCGTTTAGTGCCTGCTGTCCGTCAGCTTATCAGTATTCCTGCCGGTCTGGCAGGTATGCATGTAGGCAAATTCCTGCTCTATACCACAATAGGTGCAGGTGTATGGAATACGGTTCTGGCTACCATCGGATGGGGTATTTATAAGTATACAGACTATAAGACCACACAGGATGTTTATCAACAGGCCTTGAAATACAGCCATGAGTTGGGCTATATCATCCTGGGCTTGGCTGTGATAGTAGTAGCTTTCCTTGTCTATAAAGGAATGAAGAAAAAATAATTTCAATATACTGAAACGAAGAAGCGGGAGCGCCATATATCCATGACGCCCCCGCTTTTTTTATGATTTAAAGCTTGCAACAAGCTTCTTACCAGGAATACTGATAGTCTTGCCGGTTTTAAAACGGTCGAATCCTTCACCGTACACACCAATAACGGCACTTTGACTGACGAATGCTGCAGGGTCTATTTCATCGATGAGACGGAATATTTTCTGCGATTCACGCTGTCGGGCCAACACAAAGAGCATGTGTACATCCTTGCCACTATAGCATCCATGACCATCCATGATAGTACATCCTCTATCGGCTGCAGTATTGATGGCTGCACTCAGTTCCAGATATTTATCTGAAATGATGAAGAACTGTACCGAGCGGCGAAGTGTGTTGACAATATGGTCTACACAAATCGATACCACAAAAAGACAGACATAGCCATAGATGACCTGTTCCCAAGATTGAAGAACAAAATAAGAACTGGTAATGATGCAGAGGTCACAAATCATGATAGCATGCCCCAATGAAATGTTCCAGTACTTGTTGATCATGGCGGCTACCGTATCACTACCTCCCGTAGAACCATTGGCTGAAAGTCCAAGTCCTGCACTGCTTCCCATGAAGAATGCACCGATAACCGTTGCCATGAAGGGTTGGTCGTGCAGTAGAGGAGTCATTCCCACGGTCTGGGTCTCAATAATGCGCGAGGTAATGGCAAAGATAGCCACTCCATAAATGGTTTTAAGGCAGAATTTATAGCCTAAGATACGAAAGGCAATAATCAGCAGGAAAACATTGAGTGCGAAGTAGGATACAGATACCGGAATGCCGAATCCCCAGCACAGGATGGAAGCGATACCTCCTACTCCACCCATCGTAATATGGTTTGGAAGCAGGAAAATGTTAAGACCGATACTTCCCTCAATCATTGCCAATGCAATAATCATGTAATCACGGATTTCGTGAATTTTACTTTTTCTAGTCATATATAATTATGTATATTTTGATTTCGTGTGCAAAGTTACTGCTTTTTAGAGACAACACAAAATAAAAAAAACAAAAAAATCGATAAAAAGCATGGCTATATCAATATATTTTTATAATTTTGCAGAAGGTAGCTATCAGTCGCTATCAACAGAACATATACTAGTAATTAGAAAAATCAATCTTGTCTATGGCAGTTATTTCAGAAAACATCAGTCAATGGCCATGTCTTAGTGATGGTCTCCACTACAATTGGTTGGTCGATTATGCGGCTTTCAGTGCCTTTGGTACCTTTGAACTTTCGCCAGAGGAATGGGAGAAGCGTGAACTTATAGTCAATTTTAAAGGAAACTCTGAGTTGACGACAGAAATAGATCATCAGCAAGCTTTAAAAAAGGCTATTGATATGGTTGTATCCTTTCTTAAAGATGTTTTGGGCAACGAAAGTTCATCCATTACGCTTGTCTGTATTCCTGCCTCATTGAAAAAGCACACAGAGCGTCGTTTCCATAGCTTCAGTGAACAGGTTTGCGCACAGACCGGACTTCAGAATGCTTACGATGCCTTTAGCTATACGACAGAGAAAGATGAGGATGGCGATGAAACAGATACGCTTCATATTGATGAGTCTTTCTTTAAAGGGAAGAAGGTTTTGCTGTTTGATGACATGATAGCCACAGGTGGTTCCATTTCCCGATTTGCAGAAAAGCTCAAGGCAATGGGTGCTTCCGTGATAGGCGCATTGGCTTTAGGTAAAAAGATTTCTGATGGTTATGATCAGAAAATATAAATCATTCACGATGTCAAAGCTAGCCTCAGGTCACCCCGTCAAAGAGTACATTGAAGAAAATAAGGATAAAGAATCAGGGATGGATACACCTTAATAACAGGTGAAATCCATCCCCTTTTCTTTCTATAAGATAATCATACTTAGATTATCGTGATCCAGATACTTTCGCCTCTGTCGCGAGCCGCTTCCATGACGTTGATGAGTTGATGCAGCCAGATGCGGGAGTCTACCACCATGCCCTCGAACTTGTTCTCCCCAACGAGGATACAGCCTTGCGTGTCGTCAGGATAATTGCCGGCATGGATGCGGATGCCCTCGAAATTCGGCACGCTCAACAGTAATGGCAGCCAACGCTTGAATCTTGGCGAATACGATATGACCACGGGATATGAGCCCTCAGGAATGGCCGTATGACCAGGTATCTTACGTGCCTTCTTGCCACTCTTGCGGCCATAGCGGACATCCACTTCCTCTGGCTTCAGCTTGATACCCAACAGATTGCGCCATGTAGGCTCCATGGTATCGCAGAGATATGTTTTCTTTGACAGCAACTGGCTGTCAAAGGTATGAACCAGAGTGCTCTTATCATCTTTCTTCTTGCCGGGCAGCGAGATGCGCTTTACGCTTGCATCGGTCAGCAGATAGAGTCTGCCTATGGTATAAGTTCTTTTTTTAGCTATTCTCTTTAATACTATTTCCATTTTGTCTGAATGTTAAGTGTTAGTTTTTTTTAAAACTGTTAAACGTTGCAACCTCTCAGGTCGAGTCCGTCAGAACGATATAATAGCTTCTTAAAACTGAATAACTGAATACTGAACACCTTTCCACCCTGCTTTCTGTCACCACCGTCGGCATTTGCTCCCTTCGGAGGAATTTTCTCGATGTAATGGCGGTTCACCCAGTTTCTCAGCATCATCGCCGTACCCTTCTTGCCAAAGTCGTTCTGCAGACGCACCATCTCAGCCTGGGTGTAGGTAAAGGTATCAGGCAATAGCTGCAGCAGGTTGGTAGGTCCTCGCTTGCTCGATTTCTCTCCTACCTCATTAGCCTTGGCTATGCCTGTGCCAAAGAAAATCATCTTGCACCACAGGTCGTAACTCTCGCTCCATCTGATGAACTCGTCTATTTCGGGTTCCCATTTGCAGCCGTTTGCCACGTATAGCACACAAGCCTTGAGGAAGGCAATCACGTTGCCACGGAAGGAGAGATTCTCGAACACTCTGTTTTGCGACATGCGCGAAAAGTCTGCGTTCTCCTCCTTCAACTTTTCTGCCAGGGCGAAGGCCTCAGCGCAGTCTATCCTACCCGATGCCTTGCACAGATTCTCTATGTAAGGTCTGAGCGCCTCTCTGAAGGCATCGTCATATTCGCCGTATACAGGCATTTCGGCACCGATTTCCCGCTCCGGGATGGTACAGAAGTTGATGCGGCTGATAGGTCCGTCGGTGAGCACTTTTGAGAAATATCGCTGCCCCAGCTGAACGGTGGTCGATGCATTCCAGTTGAACCGGATGGTGATGCGCTCGGTGACGCTCGATGTACCCACGCGCGTCTGACCGTATTGGTTGCCCGGGTCGAAGGCAAGGCACATGATCTTGAACTGCTGGTTGCCCTGCCCCTTGAGGGCGTCGAACTGGTCTATCTCGTTGAGCGTCGTATAGAGGAAATGCTCCTGAGCCTCAGCCGTACGCATCACGAAGGCCGGGTTGGTCATATCGGCGTCTATCTCCTGGATGATGAGGTTTTCCGGACGCTTGCGCTTATCCTTGTTGGCACCCTTGCGTGTCACCTCGTCTTTCCATTCCTTCTCCCGTTTCAGGTTCTCACGGTCGCGCTGTCTGATGTCCTCCATAATCATGTTGATGGGCATCTGCACACAGTTCTTGCCTGCGCCCGTGCCCGCCAGCAGACAGCACATCAGGGTAGCCTCATGCTCCACATTGTCAATATACTTGAAGGTGGTCTTGCAGAGGTGTGTAGCAAGTGGCGGGAAGATGGCATGTGCCACGGCAGGCTTATAGACGTCCGGGGTCTTCGACAGCAGAAGCTCCACGAGTTTTGGGAGATGTTCGGGCATAGGAGGCGGAGCGATTTTATCATCTTCCGCATTGGAATCCGTGTCATCCTCGGAACCCTCGGAACTCACGGTCTTGAACGCCACGGCATCCTTCTGGGATGACTTCTCTGCCTGGGCATTGATGCGGATCACGGCTTGTGACATCGGTTTCGAACTGTCACCATATTTCGCATAGAAGTCGTGGATGAGCTGCTGGCAGTCACGCTCCTGCGAGAAGGCAGGCATCTTCTGTGCCACCACCGCCTTCAGTTCGTCTTCCGGCATCACTCTCGATGCGCCTGCGCTCATGATTGCCAGGAGCGATGAGTGACGTGAGCCTGGGGTGTTGATGTCCACGTCCTTCAGGCCTGCAGCATTGCGGAAGAGGTCGAAGGCTGCGAGGTTCTTGCCGGTTGCCACAGCCCCAGCATCCTGATGAGCTCCAGCAGGGCTGAGATGAGCAGCATGAGCAGCATTGCTATCACAAGGTTGGGCAGGCTGAATGGCAGAGCCAGCAGAAACAGCGTGATGGCTGTCAGAGCCCGAAAGTCGATGGTCTTGAACATTTTGTTGAGTTTTGAGTTTTGAATGTTGAATGTTGAGTGGTTTTGGCTGGGTGCCTTGCTGGATTCTTCCGTCGATGGTAAGCTCACGGTCCAGGTAGGCTTGTCTGCGCTTCTTCAGTTCTTCCTGTGGCAGCACCTCGTACCAGTGGGGCGAGCGATAGATTTCTGACGCCTTATCGGTGATGAAGAGCATGCGTTCTGGCGTGATGCAGCTCTCGTCGTAGGGCACGCCCAGTGCCTCGCAATAGGCTCGCTGCGTCTCCTCGATAGTCATGCCGACGGGCATGCGGATGTCGATGTGCAGCTTCTTGCGGGCTGAGTACTCCAGGTGCAGCAGGGCTCCCTTCCAGATGGTATCGCTGCAGTTCAGCTCTCGTGCCTTCTCTATCGCCTTGTCCACATATTCCTTGTCGTCCACGTCGATGGTGGTCTGGAAGAGGAAGCTTTCGGGCACGGCGTTCTTCTGCGAGCGTCTGTTGTCCCGGAACTGGTAGTAGTGAGCGCAGCGAAAAGGCAGCTGCTTCTTCAGTCCGTCGTTACCCCCACGGATGGCAGCTACCAGGTCTGCCATCCAGGGATAAGCGATGGTCTTGTCGTAGACCGAGAGTGGCTGGGAGCTTACGCTCCCCATATTGCCATTCTTGTACGGATTATATGCTATAATATGTTCCATCGTTTAAATTTTCAATGTTGAATTACTGAACTTTCTCATATGGGGAAGTTAAGTGAAGTTAGGGAAGTGAAGGAGTTAAGACGTATGTCATGCAGCTTAAGAACTACGCCAAAAAGGCTATTGTCTTAACTCCTCAGCGACCGTAGGGAGCGATAACTCCTTTAACTTCTTTAACTCCTGAACTTGCCAATCAATTAATTCCCCTTGATGTCCGCCTCCTTGAATCCGGCAATCAGTTCCTTGTGCTCTGCCTTGAGGTAGCGCAGCATGTCCTGCTTGTCCAGGTCACGGCTGAAGGTATAGTTCACCTGCACCGTGCGCTTGGTGGTGCGCACCACGGCATGGTTGGTCTTGAAGATTTCCTCGAAGATCTTCTCACCCGTACGCTCGTAAGGCTTGAAGTCGAACTCGTCGCCTCTCTTCTCGCCAGAGCATACCATTCTGCCCGGTATCACCTTAGGCTGTTCGCAGATAACCTCGGTATCGTTCCATGGCGCCTTGCGGAAGGCGATGGTACCGTTTTCCTCACTGATGATGGCTCCGTCCACCTTCTGGGCGTTCAGGAGCTGCTTCTTTGCTGCTTGTTTCATGATTGTAAAAACATGTTTATAAGATGAATAATGTCAGTTGATTCTCATATCGTTGATATACAGGCCGTCGACAGCATATCGGATGTCAATCGGTTTTTTCAGAGGGTCATAACAGATTCTTTTCATCATGACACATTCATAACGCCAACAGCTTTCCTCGTCCTTCATCACAGGCTTGATGAAATCCTTGACCCACTTGTAGAACAACTTACGCTCAGGATCTTTCGAACAGCCTATGGTCATATCTCTCACCACCTGAGAGTCTACGAATATCATACTTCTCCAGGCTATTTTACTTTTTTGTTTCACCTTGTCAGCATTGCCAAAGAATTCACCGAAAAACAAACGATGTGTAAAATCCTTCGGCACCTTTTTTGTTTCCGCTTCCACATAGATTTCTACCACTTTCCCCTCCGTGTCGGCTAATACAGGGAACAATGTCTCTCTGCCGATAGAAGTGATGGCAACCAGATCCTCGAGGCAAAAGAACAACTCTCCGTCGTAGTACACCACTCTCAATCCGCCATACTGCGGATGATAAAACACATAAGCATTTTCTGCCATATCAATATATCATGTTAAAGGGTTGGGCTGCGAGATATTCGCCAAATTTCAGTTTCAGGAACGGTACCGGATTCCTATAAACAAAAAACGCCCGCAACCAGACTTTACTCGTCTGATTACGGGTGCAAAGATACGGATATATTTCCATACTTACCTAGTACGTACTATGTACGCGTACTAGTACCATCCTTCAGTGAAGGGGGTAGTTTTTCCAGGAATTTTCTCGTCTTCTTCTGATCCATTGCTCTATTATAAGCAGCTCTCAGGGCATTGGGGGAAACCTCCCAAAGAGTAGAGAATACTTTCCACACATCCTTTATATCCAGCGTTATAGCTATCTGATAGGCAAGGACAGCAGACTCTGAGTTTGATAACTCCAGAGGGCAGAAGTTCTCATCGAGTAACCCATACTCCTGCAGTTCCTTCAAGACTTCCTGACCCTCCTCTCCTTTCAGGTCATCCGACATGCGTTCCGCAGGATTGGCATTGTGCTTCTTTTTG
This sequence comes from Prevotella sp. SGI.167, assembly GCF_050313615.1. Lineage (NCBI taxonomy): Bacteria > Pseudomonadati > Bacteroidota > Bacteroidia > Bacteroidales > Prevotellaceae > Prevotella > Prevotella sp. SGI.167. The sequence goes on from NZ_JBNPLT010000013.1 coordinate 41,125, forward strand.
GAGCTACCATTCATATACCAATTCTCCACATACTCTATATAACAGGCATTGCCCGTTACGTTTATAGTTCTTCCTTCTCCAAGCATGGCTTCTCCTCCTTAAATTCGTTGTTCATATACTCAATATACTTGCTGTTTCCATTCAATTGAATGACCACGCTAACAAGGCAGAATCGCCCATACTTCAACATCAAGCGCACGAGCTTGATAATAAATCTCCCCATAATTCTTAGGTTATATTTGTTAGAAATTTAGTTCTTTGTCGCTCGTTCCTTAGTAGAGGACGTTAGAGTTTGTTTGCGCTAACAATTTTGCTGGTACAAGCAAATTCCAGGAGAGCTATAAGGGCATACACCCTTAGGGGACAAGTAGTCTCCGATTTTATCAGATTTTACTTTCTTTTTTTGTATTTATTTTATAGATTAGTAATTAGCCTCAAAATGAGTTCGCTAACACATAGTGAGGCGGAAAACTCTCACTTATACTTACTTCATAAAAGCCAGCAAATCCTTTCCCTGATGCATGAGGTTGAGAACCACAGCAGCTTGCATTCCGTAAATTTTCTTATATTTTTCTTTCATCTCATATAGCATGGCAAGCCTGGATCCCCTTTCTCTTACATTTTTCTTGTAATTCTCCACCGCCTCTATTTCCTGGTAGAGATAGTAGCCAATGACGTAGCAGAATTGTCTGATGGTCTCAAAATATATTGTGGTTTCTTGCTGCCTAAGTTTTCTGATGGTATCGTAAGAAGGACCAAACTCCAAATTTATTATTGTGGGGGTTGTGATTTCCTCCACTAGTATGTGGTCAAGGAGTGCTCCCACTTCCTTGACAACCTTGCCTCTCATATAGCCGTCGGCATATGAATTCATGTAACTACGTCCTTTTCCCATAATTTCTTTTTAAAATTTCGGTGTGACATTATAAAAAAAGAGCGAAATAGAGGTGTGTACTACGATTCCTTAATTCGCAATATGAGTACTATTATTTTTCTGATTTTTAGTTTTTTGAAAAAAAAGAGGGAAAAGTGAGCGTTTTTGCAGCTTCACTTCTCCCTGTTACTTTTATGGAATTTGTATGGTAGGTGCAGCACTCTGCACTGCTGATTTTACTTGATTATAACATTTGGTAAAACCAGCAAGACTGATACGCTTTACGATTGATCCTGCCACTTTATCGTAGTATTTCAAAGATAGATAATTACTCTTTTTGAGTTGGTCTGGTTCAAGGGACAGATAGAAATAGCTAAAAAATCCATCAGTATCGATTTTACCATCATCTCCATATCCTTCAAAATACATAGTCGTATCATAAGAATCTTCTGTATAATTATCTTTAGTTATGATAAGACGATAATCTACGCTTGTTATTCTGCTTGATATTTTTCCGTCATTCTTGACAGCTGCATCCCAAGCTGTATCAAAATAAGCTAATCCGTCGTATGTTTTTACGACACGTAAGCTATTGTCCGCTGGAAAATATACCGCATCAATATTGCCACCGACATAATGTACAATCATGTAGATTTTTTCCATTGTATAATCATCCTCATTACTTTCTAGTTTCCAATATCCCTGTGCTCTTGTAATATTCGCTATTAATATTAGAAAGAACATTAATATAAATTTTCTCATAAATCTTATTTAAATCGTTTCTTTTATCTTTATTTCAACCCCTACTTATTTGTTTTCATTAGCGTTTAGACGCTTCTTGAAAGCCTTTAGAGTATTTTTGAGCATATCAGATTCGACCTCTTGCATGAACGAAGACATAAACTCGAAATCAATTTCACCCATATTATTAACAGGGAGTAGAATCCTCTCTCGTTTTATACGTTTGTCATTTATCTCTCTGTTAAAACAATACTTCTCTGACAGACGATTAATAATAGGCAACATGAAAAGGTAGGCATATTTATCCAATCCTTTACGCTTAAGTTGAGTAACATGGTCGCTTGCGACAAACTCATACTGATGGAAGAAGGCACTACCGACACTGCCGCTATTGGCTATAGTTATACAATCCTCGAATATCCTTATGCTGCCTTCATTGCCGATGAATCCATCCACTCCATTGTTGAGTGCCGTGGATGAAACATACGGGACTGTACCTTCAGTGTGGTCTGCTTTTTTAAGACGTTTGCCACGTTGTATTTTCGTGAATACTTCTGTAAAACTAAATGGTTTCCATTGTGGAAGGTGCAATTTATCCCCACATTCTTTGTGAATCAGCCGTTTGCATAAATTCTCTACTGCAGGTTTCAATAATATCGTTTCTTTTCTACGCATGTATTCTTCCATAAACTGCCAATCAATTTCGTGTTTGTCCGTTATTGGTAGAAACACTTTACTACGCTTCAATCTTGTTAATGTTGCACCATTACCACCCCAATTAAACTTTTGCAGCAAAATTTTAATTGCCACAATAAGGAACGAGGCGTTGTACCTATTCATACGAGGATGGCGTATTACTTGGATATTTTGCCCTGTATAGAATGGCAATGGTTGATAAAATATGGTTTGGGTATCGAGTCCTATTGTAAGGACATTCCCCTCGTCTTTTTTATATTTTGGTTGTTCTCCAATGAACATATCTATACCGTTGTTCTTGTCCGAACGAGTGATATACGGTATAGTTCCGACAAGATTTACTAAATTTTTCTTATCAATACTACTTTTGGTAGCTCTAATATCGAAGATTTCATCCAAGACAAAAGCCTGCCATTTATGCTGTGTCAATAACTTATTCATCCGCCACCTCCTTTTCCTCAAACAAGTAACCTCGTCCGTGAGTAATCATGTTAAACTCAAATGTTAAATAATCAGCCATAGTTTTTTCAAAGTCTGCTTCAGAAGGTATTTCGTCATTGAAAAAATAGAACGAATGTAACCATTCGTCTTCTGGCAGAATAGTTGTATAGACACAATAGCTATTTGGTGCCTTGCATCTTCCAAACCAGACATCTAACAAATGTTGTTTTTTATCTTTTGCACTTGGTGTCTCAACCAATCCAATATGTTTACTCACCTTATATCCATCATTTGTAAAATCTATGAATTTACAAACATGATTTTTTTCATGCGGTATACCTGCCGTAAAAACCGCAATGCAAGGATTAGTCCCTACACCATAGAATGTATCTTTTTGTAATGTTATGACTCCCTCCAAAGTATGGCGTTTAAGTATATTATATTTTATATTCTTTTCAGCCACCGTTTTACCCGTTAAAGAAGACTGAGGTATAATAACTATACATTTTGCTCCTTCAACTAACGAATCTAACAAATGTTCTGTAAAATTTATCTCATATTGCTTCGGGTCTTTTGTCTTTTGTGCCTGTGAATAAGGAGGATTCATCATGCCTACAGTACAGGCATTTAACTGAAGTTTAGCTGGGTTTTGAGCCAGAAAGTCCCAGTTATGCAAGTTGCTTTTACCATCTCCACGCAATATCATGTTTGTAGTTGCAATTGTAAACATATACCCTTGAGATTCTATACCATACAATTGGTCTTGGCGTATTGATCTTTTAACCGCCTCATCGTCCGTTTCCTTCAGCATATAATGCATCGCTGCAATAAGAAATCCTGCTGTTCCACAACAAGGATCAAGAACTTTGTCGGAAGGTTTGAGTTCTGCCAGGTCACAAAACAATTCAGTTATGTGTTTCGGTGTCAAAACAATGCCAAGAGATTGTCCATCCCCTCCAGAATATGACATAAACTCACCATAGAAGCGACCAATATAATCTTCTGATGAAGAAGTATACTTTATGCTTTTATATATTTTCTCATAGATAAATTTTGTGTAATATTTCAGAGGAGTCATATCTAACGCCTCATCTTTACTATTAATTTTAGGCGCATCTTTTATAAAAGCGAATTGGGCTAGAAGCTTATCACGTTTTGTATCAGGTGTAACATTAGCACGCTTCAAATTACTGCATATCGCCTCATAGATTTTTGAACCATCCGTTTTAATACTATCCCCATTAAGAGATTCCAAATCAAACGTTTTATATTCAATTTCTCTCAAAGCCAACATTATTCCGGAAACTATAAGAGGTTTTTGCTCTGTTGTCAGACTTCCATAAGAACGTAAGTACTCATGCAAAGTTGCGGCATCTTTAATTATTTCTGCTGTAGTTTTATCTGCATCTGTCGTTTCTTTTAATATCTCCTTATAATAATATTCATTTATATTTGACAAAGAAAAAGATATGAAAGATTCTAAGTCTTCCAGTTGCTGGTATTCCCCTCTATCATTTATAAATAGTGGGGTAATACGATGTCTTTTTTCATTACCTGAAACACCAATAGCTATCACTTTTCTATACGCAGTATGCTTTGCCAAATGCAAACCATAGAAAAGAGCACCATTCACAGCATACTCTCTAACAGACTTAGTTGACAAATCAACCAGGTCTTTTTCTGTAAGCATAATATGATGGGACAAGTCAGCCTTGTCCTCAATAACAATAATAAAATCTTCCACGACCCCACAATATTCAGGATAGCCAACATTTCCAGTCTTTGATTTAGAAGCCGTTTTCAGAGCCTCGTCTATGTCTTTAATATCGCAGCCTTGTGGTGTGAGATTTATATCGGCATCTTTTAGCAATTCATATACCCAAAAATCCGTTTTAACTTCTTTCTTTGCCATAATATAATATTAAAACTTTTATTTCACAAACTTTAGTGTAAACACATTTCCCCCTGGCATATCCTCCAAGGTGATCACCCATTCTATCTTGCCATTCTCTGGGTCGACATCAATAGCATACGCCGTGCCTTCCTGCTGTCCGTCGAAGCGCACGTCAAAGCGCCAGAGACCGTTCTTCAAAATCTGGTCTCTGGTAATCTTGATGGTTGAAATCTTGGAAATATCTATGTCGAGGCGCTTGGCTATCTCCTGATAGCTAAGCACCCATCGGGTCTTACCATTAGAAATGTATTCATAGGCTATGCCATCCTTGGTGAAGCCGATACCCTCAGCATCGGTAATGGCATAATAACTGGGAGCCTCGCTGTCAGCAGGTGGACTGACAACCAGGTCGGTATCGGAGCTTACATCATCCTTGCTGCAACTGGCAAAGGCAAGCGTTAAAAATGCGGCTACAAGAGCCAGCTTCCCCGATATGGGGGGGGTAAATTTACTGATAATCATAACGTTATCGTTTTAGTGTCACTTATGTGGCTATATACCACACCACAAAGTTACGATTTCTTTTTGAAACTGGCAAGGATTTCGGGAGTTTTTTCTATCATTATTCTCCATAATTGTAAAAAAGTTAACTTGTAAACCCTAACATGGTCTCTGTTAGCGATGAATCCTTTCACAGCTGCATATATGGCGCAACAAGCCTAGAGTTTCATCTGTTTGATTTCCTCTGCCGTCACCCCCGTCATATCCATGACCGTTGCTTCATCCATACCCTTTGCCAGCATCTTTCTGGCAATCTCAAGGCTTCGCTGGTTCATGCTTTTTTCTATGCCTTTCTTGTAGCTGTCATCAATGAGGGTTCTTTCAACGCTTACGGAATCCCAGAACTTGTCGTAGGCCCAGAGTTCGGCATCCGAGAAACCGGAAATCTCCAGTTCTTCTACGGCTTTTCCTATCTCCGGGTCATTAAGCAAATCGGCAGGAATCTCCTTCGTGTCGGAATTGATTTCCGTGAGGAAACGGAGCCACAATACCATCATACGCTTGTCGGCAATGGAATGAGGAGTGAACTTAGGGAGTTCTATGAAGGTGAAGTGTAGGTCTTCAATCACTTTGTGGGTATCCTTGTCGTACACGACGTGATAATTGTGGATGAAATCAGGAGTGTTATATTTGAAGGTGTCACTTATCAGATTGAGTGAATATGTTGGATATTGGGCAAAGTATTTCACTTGCTTTATAGCCGGATTCACGTAGAGTTCTGATGCAAGAAATTGTACGCGCAGTTGGAAAGCATCAGACCACTCTATTCGTATCACAACACAGAATTTATTGCTTTTGGCATCAGTACAGAGTATGTTTGTAATGGCATATCTGTAACTGTTATTTTCGGGCACAAGTTCTGTTGGCAGATACTTTATCTCTTGTATCTGCTCCTCTTCGCTGAGTGGCAGGAGTGCGTTCAGAAGACTGATCAGTCTTTTAGGATGATTGCCGAATATCTTCTTGAACGTGAGGTCTGCCTTAGGATCCAAGTACTTCATAACCATCTGTTTTAAAAACTACCCCACAAAGTTACGATTTCTTTTTGAAACTGGCAAGGATTTCGGGAGAAAGTTTTTGAAAAAAGTTATTTTTGGACGCGACCCAGTCGCCATGTAAGGGCAATAGCTGGTTGTTTACCGGTCTTTGAAAGCTTCTGCCTTTTGAGGGCTTATAAGGCCTAAAGGTTATTCAGTATTCAGTTATTCAGTTTTTTTCGCGATAGTAACCCTTTTTGTAGTTATAAATTGTAAGTAATTATTTTATATTATATATATATATTTATATATATATATAATATACTATCTATACAGAGAATTGTAACAACAGCGAAAAAAACTGAATAACTGAATACTGAATACGTTTCCAGAAAACGGGTATTACTTTGTAATATGCTGATTTATATGGCAAAACATAGTTTTCTATACCGCAAAACATAGAGATGCGCCCCACAAAACATAGAGTTTGATTTCTTTAACTAAGTTTCAAATCGTAAGTTGCTGAAAATCGCTCCTTATCACATGCAAAAATTTGGTAGATACAGAAAATCTTCGTATCTTTGCATTGTGATTAGAAGAAAGATATCAACCTTTTCTTTTCACCATCAATCGGAAGATATAGGTACCAATCGGAAGAAAGATGAATCAGAGAACATTAAAACATTAACCCTTTAAAAATTAATTGATTATGGGACTTGGAACTAGTAAGTATCGTAAAGTAATGCGTACCCCACAAAGTGGTGAGAACGCTGGTAGGAAACTCTGGTATGCTACTGCAGTGAGCGACCGGGAGATGAACTTCGAGGACTTCGTAACTCACATCTCTGAACACAATTCGCCTTACAGCCGAGGCACCATCCACGGAGTGCTGATGGATACGCTCGACTGCCTGAAGGAGCTGATTCTCGACGGCAAGAGCGTGAGACTCTCCGACCTCGGCCTGTTCTCCATCGGTATGACCTCGCGCGGTGAGGAAACCAGAGAGAAGGTGACGGCTGCAAGCGTGCAGGGGGTTCACCTGATTGTGAGAAATACCAAGAACTGGAGTAATGCCGAGCTCAAGAAGCTCACCAAGATCGTGGCATACGATGAGTATGTAGCCGGCGAAGGAGGCGGAACCTCCGGTACTCCTGGCGGAGGCTCAGGCTCCGGTGATGCCACTCAGGGTGGCGGCGGCACTCAAGAGGGCGGCGGCTCTCAGGAAGGCGGCGGAACCCAGGAAGGCGGCGGAACCCAGGAAGGCGGTGGCGGTAACACCGATAGTGGTGACGTAGGCTTCTAGGCATAGCCCCTTCGGGGGCTTTGCTCAGGTACTGAAACTGAATTAATCACTAATAAATTCGAGTTTCGCAAGTGAGGGAATTGATTGAAGTTAAAGAAGTTATCACTCCCTACGGTCGTTCCTTCTAACTTCCCTAACTTCACTTAACTTCCCCATATGCGAAAGTTCAGTTAATCACTAATAATTAATCACTAATGAAATGAAAATGAAGCGTGAAACTTGGAAGACAATCATTCAGATCTTGTTGTCAATCGTAACGGCAGTAGCCGCATCGCTCGGAGTAACGAGCTGTATGTAATAGCAGTAATGTGCTGCATGTAATAGCAGTAACGATCTGCATGTAAATTTAGGTTCTTGAAATCCTCTCCATTCTGAAAGCCGGCTGATTTTAGGCTCATCACTAAAAATCAGCCGGTTTTGTATTTTCCTGACGGGGGTACATGTGATAACCTTCATCAGATGTTAAATCGGATAATTCTTGTTAAATAAATCGATTATTATCTCGCATGGCTATACCTTTGCACCAAAATTTATAATCAAAAGGATAATATTTTAAAGGATAATATTTTTAAAAAAAAGAGAAGTAACATGAGTGAAAAAACAGAAAGTTCAGTAGCCTGCAACCCGCATCGGGTAGGCTTCCTGGGGCTGCTCGTCACACTGGGCATCGTGTTCGGAGACATCGGAACATCACCCCTCTATGTGATGAAGGCCATCCTGCATACAGGCGAAACCATCAGCGAAAGCACCATCCTGGGTGCACTGTCCTGCATCATCTGGACACTCACCCTGCAGACCACCATCAAATACGTATGCGTGGCGCTGCGTGCCGACAACAATGGCGAAGGTGGCATTCTCGCCCTCTACGCCCTGCTGCGCAAGATGAAGAGAAAGTGGATTTACATTCTTGCCATCATCGGAGCAAGTACACTGCTGGCAGACGGAATCATCACCCCTGCCATCACCGTGACCACAGCCATCGAAGGACTCGAGAGCATCAGTCCCCACCTGCCAGTCATCCCCATCACCCTTGCCATCATCACCATCATCTTCTTTGTGCAACGCTTTGGCACAGAGAGTATTGGCAAGTCGTTTGGAGTTTTCATGCTGCTATGGTTCCTGCTGCTGGGCGTAACGGGAGCGTTCAGCATCACCTCTTATCCCTTGATACTGAAGGCGTTCAACCCCTATTATGCAGCCATGCTTCTGGCAAGATCGCCGGAGTGGTTCCTGATTCTGGGCGCCGTATTTCTCTGTACCACCGGTGCTGAGGCACTTTACTCCGACCTGGGTCATTGCGGCAGGAAGAATATCGCCATCAGCTGGGGCTTTGTGAAGACCATGCTCATTCTCAACTATCTGGGTCAGGGTGCGTGGGTGCTGAATCATGTGGATACATCAATGGCCGTGAATCCGTTCTTTGCCATCATGCCGCAGAGCATGCTGTTCTTCGCCATCATCATGGCCACGGGTGCGGCAATCGTGGCGAGCCAGGCACTCATCAGCGGAACCTTCTCCATACTGAGCGAAGCCATGAACCTTCACTTCTGGCCGCGCATGCGAATCAAGCATCCTACCCATTTAAAGGGGCAGCTCTATATTCCGATGATCAACCTCGCCATGTACATCGGCGTGGTGCTCATCATCCTGCTCTTCCGCGACTCCTCGCACATGGAGGCAGCCTACGGTCTCGCCATCACCATCACTATGCTGATGACCACCCTGCTGCTCGGTTTCTACCTCCACAGCAGGGGCGTGGCGCGGATTTTCACTATGCTGTTTATGGGCGCATACTGCACCATCGAAGCCATCTTCCTGGCAGCCAATCTGTCAAAATTCCTCGCAGGAGGATGGTGTACGATGCTCATAGGCGGAATCCTCTTTCTGATGATGTATGTGTGGGTGAGAGCCATGAAGATACGCCGACATTATATCAGCACCAAGCCGCTGAATGATTATTATCAGATTATCTCCGACATCAAGGCCGATGAGAGCATTCCCAAGTACGCTTCCAATCTGGTTTATGTAAACCACGCCAGCAAGGAAGGCACCGTAGACGACAAGCTGCTCTACTCCATCATCAACAAGCAGCCGAAACGTGCAGACCATTACTGGCTTATCAACATGGAGTTTGTTGACACACCTGATACGCTGGAGTACAACTGCGAGACCCTGATTCCCGACACCCTCTACAGCGTGACGATGCACATTGGCTTCCGCATAGAGCCTAGGGTGAGCCTCTATCTGCGCCAGGTGGTGGAAGATCTTGTGGCAAGCAGGAAGGTAGATTTGAGAAGCACCTATCCATCGCTGCGCAAGAACGGCATTCCGGGCGATTTCCGTTTCATCATCATCCACCGCGTTTATTACCCTGAGAGCTCAGATAATCGTCAACAGAATTTACTGATGAGCATCTACGCCATTATCAGCAAGATTGGCATCGACGAGCCTAAGGCTTTGGGGCTGGATACTTCCATGGTGGTGGTAGAACGGGTGCCGCTCATCATCAGCCAGCGCACCGGAAGCATCAGGCGCATCGCCCGGATTGAGGAGTAACAGGAAGATTTTCCGACACAAAAAAATCTGCCAGATGATAACTTTTCGGATTATTATTTGTATCTTTGCACCGGAATTGCGCAAAGCAAGGTTGAAAGATAATAAAAAGACAATTGAATGGGAAATAAAACAACAGCAATGGAGCGGGGAATGCAGCGACGAACGGAACTGCTCCTGGGAAAGGATAATCTTGAGAAATTACAGTCGGCACGAGTGCTCATCTTCGGTATCGGAGGCGTGGGGTCATGGTGCGCTGAGGGACTGCTGAGAAGCGGCGTGAGGAACATCACCATCGTGGACAGCGACCGCGTCTGCGTGACCAACTGCAACCGCCAGCTGATGGCAACCAGCCGCACCATCGGCGAGGTGAAGGTGGATGCACTGCGCCAGCGCCTGCTGGATATCAACCCTGATGCCAACATCACCGCCTATCAGAAAATATATCAGGCGGAAACAGCCGACGAATTCCACATGGAGGAATACGACTTCATCATCGATGCCATCGACTCGCTGAAGGACAAGGCAGATCTGATTCTCCGTGCCACTTCCCTTCCGAAGGAAATCACCTTCATTTCTTCGATGGGTGCAGCCCTGCGCAGCGACCCGTTCATGGTGAGGAAGGCTGAGTTCTGGAAGGTGGATGGCGATCCGCTGGCAAGGGCCCTGCGCAAGAAATTCAAGAAGAACAAGACGTTTCCCCGTCGCAAGTTCCAATGCGTTTTCAGCGAGGAAAAGCCGATGCAGAACAGGGGCGTGAACAAAGCCTGCGGTACGGGCGCCTGCCTATGTCCGAAAGCAAAGCTGCTCAGCGGAGAGCGGGGCACGGATACTGCCGTATATGATGCTCCTGGCGACCAGCGACTCGTGGAACACGAATGGTGCTCAACAAAGGCGCAGATCAACGGTTCGCTCTGCCACATCACCGCCACTTTCGGCATGGCAATCGCAGGAATGGTCATCAATCATATCACCGAGTGATGGATTGCATCAACAGAAGAAATAAACATTAGGACAAGAAAAAAGATATGATTACAGTTGATGGATTGACCGTAGAATTTGGCGGCACCCAAGTTCCCGCCTAGTCCACGCAGCGGCAACTATCCGGTGCAGATGAGCGATGTGGCGATGTCGTTCGAAGGCAAGCAGATTTTCAGCGGCGTGAACCTCACCGTGGAGCGAGGCGACAAGATTGCCTTCGTGGGAAGAAACGGAGAGGGTAAGTCTACGCTCGTGAAATGCATCATGGGCCAGCTTCAGAACGAAGGCAGACTGGAGCTGGGACATAATGTCCAGATTGGCTATTTCGCTCAGAATCAGGCATCTCTGCTCGATGGCGAGCTTACGGTATTCCAGACTATCGACGATGTTGCAAAGGGCGAAATCCGCAACAAGATTCGTGATCTGCTCGGTGCCTTCATGTTTGGTGGCGAGGATTCTACCAAGAAGGTGAAGGTGTTGTCGGGTGGCGAGCGCACCCGTCTTGCCATCCTCAAGCTGCTGCTGGAGCCGGTGAACCTGCTGATTCTCGATGAGCCTACCAACCATCTCGACCTGAAGACGAAGGATGTATTGAAGCAGGCGCTTCTGGATTTCGACGGTACACTCATCGTGGTGAGCCACGACCGTGATTTCCTTGATGGTCTTGTCAGCAAGGTCTACGAATTCGGCCACGGCCGCGTCCGTGAGCATCTCTGCGGCATCTACGAGTTCCTGGAATCCAAGAAAATGGAAAGCCTTCAGGAGCTGGAAAAGAAATAATATTCTAGTGGCGTATATGTGGGAATTGATTGAAGTTAAAGAAGTTATCACTCCCTACGGTCGTTCGGGAAGTTAAGAGACAATAGTTATCTGGTGTAAAACTTAGAACATTTGTCCCTTTAACTTCTCCTTAACTTCCCTTTAACTTCCCTCTAACTTCCCTCTAACTTCCCTTAAATTTTGTTCCCCAAAAGGCAACGTTTTTAACAAATAATAACAATCCTGCTTTCTTTATAATATATTAACTATTACAATTTGGAAATATTACAAACTTTTCTTACCTTTGCAGTCGAAAATGAATAAAAACAGTAAAAAATATACAATTCTCAGAATTTATGATGAACAGGATAACCAATTATATTCTCCTCATCACATTCTTAGTATATGGCGGCAGAGCGCCAGCACAGAATGTCAAGCATGAGAACGACTCCGTGAAGATGAACAAACCATTCAATATGGATGTACGGACGAACATAATATATGACGCATTACTGATTCCCAACGTAGGAGTGGAATTCGACCTCGGCAAGAGATGGACGGTTGCCGCCAACGCCATGTATGGCTGGTGGAACAACGACCGTAGCCATTGGTACTGGCGAGCCTACGGTGGTGATGTTGCCTTGCGCAAATGGCTGGGAAAGGCAGCCCGAAGGAAAGCCCTCACGGGGCATCATGTCGGGGTGTACGGCCAGATTTTCACCTACGATTTCGAAACCGGTGGAAGGGGCTACATGGGCGGCAAGCCCGGTGGCACGCTCTGGGACAAGATGAACTACGTGGTGGGAGCCGAATATGGCTACTCCCTCCCCATCGCCCGAAGATGGAACATCGATTTCACTATCGGAGCCGGATACTGGGGCGGAATCTACCACGAATATCTCCCACAGGACGGTGAATACGTATGGCAAGCCACGAAGAAGCGGCAATGGATAGGCCCTACAAAGGCTGAAATATCCCTCGTCTGGCTCCTGGGCAAAGGGAACTGTAATCAGGGAAAATCCAGAAGGAAAAATTCTTTTCTGATGGATTCCACAGACTGGAAAGGAGGTGGCGATGATTAGAAGAATCCTTACATTTTTCATCCTCCTGCTCACCCTTATCCTGACTTCCTGCGAGCATAAGGAACTCAAATTCCCCGAAACCGTCAAGTTCCGCTCCCTCAGAGTGGTGCTGAAATGGGAACAGCTGGCAGACTTCGAGAAGCCGGAAGGAATGCGAGTCATCTTCTTCCCTCTCCAAGGCAAAGGTGATCCCTGGATATTCGACTTCCCGTATGGTGAAGGCCGGACGATAGAGTTGCCAGTCAACGACTATGCCGTGGCGAGCTACAACTATGATGCCGACGGCATTCTGTGGAAGAATACTGACAGTTTCTGGCAGTTTACCGCCTATACCCGCTCCGTTCAGACGCCTGATGGCGAGCATGCCTGCATCACTCCTCCGTGGATGTGCGGCTACTATCTGGAAACGGTTTCGGTCAAGGACAATGGCAAGGAAGACGAGCTGGTCATCACGCTCTATCCCGAGAACAAGGTGAGCCGATACACCTACGAGGTGCATGGCATCCGCCATCTTGAGAGAGTGGCTGACATCAGGGCGAGTCTTTCTGGAATGTCGGGTTCGCTGCTGTTGGCAAACGATGAGTTGCCCGATGATGTTCCATCCGAGCGCCTGCTGTTTGGCGGCGAGGTAAAGGACGGTCAGATCAGGGGCGGCTTCTACACCTTCGGCTATCGCCAGAAGAGCACCGAGCCTCATGTGTTCAAGCTCTACATCAAGAGTCGCACGGGCAAGTTGCATGTTCTGGAGCAGGACGTAACCCAGCAGGTCCGTTCCTTCCCTGTAGAGGGCCATATAGGCAATGTTCATCTGGTATTGAACTTTGATTTCGGCATTCCGGAGGATTCCGGAGGCATCAAGGACGATGCCGGATTTGACGTAGGAGCCGATGACTGGGCAGACGTAAACACGGATATTCAGTGTTAGAAAATATGCGATTCAGAAAGTTTTCAGGTAAAATAAACCAATTATATATTTAATGTTTCAGTAAATTTAATTATCTTATGAACAAAATTTATTTATTAACCGCAGCCTTTGCCGTAATGGCATCGCTGTCAGGATGCTCGGACACCGAGCTCGCAAGCATTGACACCGTTCAGGAAAAGACCCCAATCGGCTTCCATACCGTTGGCAGCCAGATGGGATCTAGAGCAGAGATTATTGATGCTGGGAATATCACATCAACGGACTTCAAGGTATATGCCTTTGATGGTGATGGTAACGCTTTTATGGGTGAAAATGATACTGAGCCCGCATGGAATGGTGTTAAAATTAATCACACAACTGGAAAATGGGACTATGCTAATAGTGCTGATATCAAATATTGGCCAGGTACAGTAAAACCATTGGATTTTTATGCTGTAAATCCTGCTACATTTGATATGGAGAATATGATGACTCATTATGGTTGGAATTTTAATAAAGATAGCCAGCAAATTACATATACTTGCATTGATGAATTTGGACAAAACAAAGGTATTTCCAATCTAGACGTAATGTATGCTACAGCAAAAAATCAGACTAAAGATAATAATGCAGGTAAGGTTGGTTTAGTTTTCAAGCACATATTGTGTCAGGTTGCATTTAAAGCAAAAACTCAAGATGCAAATATGCAAGTTGAAATTGAGAGTATAAATATTCACAATGTAAACACAGGAGGTATCTTCACAATACCAACTGGTATCCCAGCCAATAAAGATTGGCAACTTACCGGAATATCTAGAACATTCTCGATAGGAATGAATGGAACAACATCTGTAAACAATACCGGTACGGATGTCTTTACAAAGTCTATTCTCTTCGTTCCACAGCAGTTAACGAAATGGGCAACTACAGCATCAACACCAATGACTATTGAAGAAGCTGATGTTGCCAAGCAATGTTATTTGGAGATAATCTGCAAGATTTCAATTGATGGCACGTATCCACATGGTACTGCAACAAAATTTGAGAAGCTCTATGTACCATTCGAAGCTGATTGGCAACCAGGCAAGCGTTATGTCTACACCTTGATATTCGGTGGTGGTTACACAGAAAAGGGAAATCCAGTTTTAACTCCAATAAGTTTCGAACCATCCGTAGAAACATGGAAAGATGAAAACAAAGATATTAACAGCCAGCAGTAACCATCATTAGGAAAAAACTTCACAAGTAAGCCCAATTATATACAAAAATCCCCTGCAAGAGAACTGCAACAAGCTACCTCTTGTAGGGCTTTTTTTATATCCCTACCCTTTTTACCCATAGTTTAAGAAGCCCGTTTTCCCCATACGCCCTGAAAGGGCAGAAGCTCCTAGCCCGTTCTTGAACCACATGAGAAAGTTCTGTATTTTCATATCCCACGGAGATATTTTTTTATCTCTCAGAGATATTTTCATAATTCACAGAGATATTAGCCCCGTCCTTTTAGAAATAAAGATAAACCAGGGAACTGTAGAGCTGGACGGAGAGAACGTAGAGGAGATAGAGCGGAGCAAAGATGCGGATGCCGAAATACGACGCCTCATAAGCCTCCGTGAGCGAACGGAAGCGGTTGCTCGCCACACCAAAGGTGAGACTCATCACCATGACCGCAAAACAAATGTACGGAAGGAGACTCTTCGTAAAACTACTGCCCCAGATGCCACCCATCACGTTCAGCAATATAGCATGGGGAACCATCGTGAGACAAACCATCACGAAGACGAACAGCAGAAACTCGAAAAACACCACTCGCATGGCTACCCGCTGGCGATATTCCCTGCCGTTGAAATGAAGCAGACCGCTCCTGTAGAGTGCCCCCAGCGAGATGCAGAGCAGCAGGAGCCAGACCAGCATCGGCTGCATCAGATTCTCCGTAAAGCGTCCGAAGAACCATCGGATGCCCTCGGCATTGAGCAACGTGCGCGGGAAGGTTTCCGGCATCGCAGCCGTCTGCAGCCACGATACCAGCACTAGAACGCACTGGCCAACCAGCAATCCGCTAGCCAGCCATGCCCCCAAACGGGTCAACTTCCGATAAATCGATATCCTATTCCTCATAGTCCTATTTCCCATGACTTATCTCCCTCGTGACCTACTCCTCGTCAGCGACGAGATTATCAATATCCAGGATGCGCAGTTCGCAGGCCCTTACCACCAGTCGGGTGGCATTCACGCTATTGCCGTTGTTGCCGTCAGGAAACAGCTTCTGCACCAGCTCGTTCTGGCGCTTCTCCAGACTCTTCACGCCGAAAGGCATTCCTCGCAGGCCAGTAATCTGCTCCTTGGTGTAGCCCAGGGCAAGATGGCGCAGAAAACGCTCGTCATATTCATCAATCTCGTAATTGATGAGAGCCTCCTGGCGCATCAGCTCGCTGTTTACGCTCTTCTTGAATCGCTCGATAATCTTCTTCAGGATAGGCTGGTTGAAGACCATCTTCTTGCCGCCCATGCAGCTCGCCACATCACCACGGGTGAGCAGTTCACCGCTCTTTAGGATGATTCCGTCGCATCCGGCATCCAGCGCATCCACCCAAAGCTTCTCGTTGAGGATCTCGCCCGTAAAGATGAGCACCTTCACGTCGGGATACTGCTGCTTGGTGCTGCGGCAGATTTCCACGCCAATGGTGGTAGAACCGCCCAATCCCAGATCGAGCAGTACGAGGTCGGGCTTCTGCGCCTTGATAAGTCGCCAGTAAGCCGGTTCGTTTTCGGCAGTTCCAATGATTTCTGCCTCAGGAATGTCGGTCTTGAAGATGCCTTCGGTACCTTTCAGCTCCAGTGGCACATCTTCTACTATAATCACTTTAAAATTCTCCATATCTCTATTCTATTTTAAGTATTTCTATTCAACTCCAGCTTGAGTTTTCTCATGCTGAACTTCTGTTATTTCTAATTCAACCTTATGTTTCCATCTTTCCTTCAAGCCCTCGAAGTCGATTCTCTTAACGACCGCTACAGGCAGGACAGCCGTGATGATAGCACTGCCGTCAGATCCGGCAGTGGAACTGAGACCGCAGCCGCGCAAGTTGGTAATATCACCTACCTCTCTGGCTATCTGTCTTGCCACGAGATAATTGACATCCACGGTAGTTGAAGAAAAGAAATCGGTAATCTGGCGGGAAACGTAAGCCGACTCATGCTGCTTCACATACACCTCGGCATAAGGATTTCCGTCCGTAGTCTCGATTCTGATGTCGCACTTCTTCGTATTGGCTATCAGGATTTCGAAAAGACGCTCCAGCAGGTGGTAATCCAGCCTTACCATGCCCTTCGCCTGCTCCATCGCCTGCGTACTCAGCATGGTATATACCGATTTGTAATACTCTATCAGCTCGCGTAGCGATTCCACATCATCGGGATTGGTTTCGATG
The DNA here is from genome assembly GCF_050313615.1 of Prevotella sp. SGI.167. Lineage (NCBI taxonomy): Bacteria > Pseudomonadati > Bacteroidota > Bacteroidia > Bacteroidales > Prevotellaceae > Prevotella > Prevotella sp. SGI.167. The sequence goes on from NZ_JBNPLT010000013.1 coordinate 58,319, forward strand.
AGCTGTCGGATGCGCGACGGATAATACATCGTTTCATGTTTCAGGGCAGAGAGACAGTTGTCGAGCACCTGATTGGCAACATACAGCTTGTCGCCCTCGTATTCCGTTCGATGGATTTCATCTTCCAGCAGTTCCAGTCTGCTGTAGTCCTTCCGGACATCTGCAATGCCGTCGTTCAGCGCTTTCTCGATGCGCACCACCACCTCGTTGAGCTGTTCGCTGTTGGCTCTACGGCTGGTTTTCTCATCCCATATCTCGCTGATTCGCTGCAGCTTTTCCTTGTCAGAGCTGCTGCTGAGCAGAATCTGGTTGATGGTATTCACCTTGTCTACGGCGAAGCGATAGCGCAGGATGTGGCGATAATACAGCAGATAGTAAGCCAGCGGCAGCTGCAGCAGGAGGAGTATCAGGAGAACCACCGCCACATTCTTGGAGTTCTTGGAAACCTCCATCGTGCGCACGTATTCATCGAGCGTATTGTCGGCGCTCATCTCCCTGAAGAGCTGGGTGTAGACCTTGTTGTTGCTGGCATACAGGTCCCACTGGTGGAGCGCCAGGGCTGCCACAGCACTCTCGTTGCGGATATCGAGAATCACGTTGTAGTCGGTTGGCAGACTGTCTCTGAGCCACTGCAGTTCGGCTATGGCTCCCGACTTGGGATACTTCACCATCAGGAAGGTTCCCTTAGGTCGGAGCGAGAGATAATGGCGGTTGAGAAACTCTCTTGCTGAATCGGCGAAGGCAAGCGTGCGCTCGTAATGACCGTTGACATTGCTGAAATAGGCGCTGTCGGCATACTGGTCGGCTCGCTGCAGATTGAGCGGCTTCTGAACGGCTGCACGCTTGTGCTGATGATGAGAGCCATGAGATTTCTGCATCTTTGCCCAGGCGCTGCCTGAAGGAAGACATGAGAACAGGGCTATCAGCAACGACAGCAGGAGCATACGACCCGCAGGAAGGCGGAAGGCAAAACGGCTCCCCTTGCCCACCTTGCTTTGTACAGAAATATCGCACTTGTCAAACATGCGGCTCGTCTTCTTGTATTTCTCGATGATTCCCTTGCAGTTGATCAGTCCGAAACCATGTCCGCCGGTATAGGCGCGGTCGAAGACATGAGCCAGCTGTTCCTCGTCCATACCCCTTCCGTTGTCCGTGATGGAAATCTCCACATACTTATCCTCTGCCTTGACCTGAGCCTCGACGACTACCTCGCCACCGGCAGGAGTAAACTTCCTGGCGTTGTCGGCTATCGTATTGATCATGAAGAGCGTCAGGGCACGGTCGGCTTTCAAAACAGCATCCGTCGGCTTCACCACGAGCCTGATGCCCTTCATCTGGAAGCTCGTCTTTCCCTTCTCCACAATGTCGAAGAGATGTTGCAGGGAGAAGCTCTCAATGCGGAGATTCAGCATTCCCTGCTTCATCTGAATCCAGCGTGTCAGGGTACTGTTATAATCTTCAATGACATCTACCAGTTCCAATATATACTGGTAGCGCTGTTTTCTTACCTCCTCGGTTTCACCACCCTTGCAGAGTCGGGTCACCTCGTTCAGCATACGGTTTATATACGAAAGATTTGAGTTGGCAAACTCCACTTTGGTGCGCTGCTCCACGTTGCGTTCCTTGTTGGCAGATACTCTCATCATCAATTCCATACGGCGTTCTGTTTCCTCTTCAAACTTCTCAAGGAATTCTTTATGTTTCTGAGCATTAAGTTCCATTCGTTCATGCAGAGGTTTAAGCAGTTCTTCCGTGGATTCCTCCTTGGCTTTCTTGCGCTTCATATAGTCGAAGACATAGAGCAGGATGACGGCAATGACAATCATGGCTATCACGGCGATGATCATGACATTGAGAATCGTGGCGATATCGTCGAGCTGGGCTGCACGGGCTTCGAGCTGGCGGTCCTGTCGGGAAGACTCCTGCAGGTCGAGATAGGCGTTGCGGTTGTAGTCGCTCTTCACCTTGTCGTCGAGTGCGGAATAAGCCAGGCTCATCTGCTCGCGGATGGAAGCCACGAGGTCGGGCGCCTGGAAGATAGCCTTGTTGTCATAGAGCGCATGGTTCAGACAGTCGAGCGACGACTGGTAATCCCTGATTTGCCAATAGCACTCGGCAAGGGTACGATGGGCTCCTGCCGTCTGATAAACATCGCCATAGCTGCTGAAGAGATTGAGCGCCCGCTGGGCAAAGTTGCCGGCAAGCAGGTTGGCTGGCATCTGCTCGATGTTGAGATACTGGAAGGCAGGCAGGTTGTTCCTGATGAGGAACTCCCGGTTGTCTTCATCCTGGATATGTTCGCTGATAGCTTGAAGGGCATTCGCCTGCCAGTAAGGATAAGGATTAGGACCGCTCGCCAGCATGTAGCATCTGATGAGCATATCGAATTCTGCCTGCAGAATCTCGTGCTGAGTACCGTGGGTAATCGCTCCACCCGAACCGTAATTGTAGAGATAGTTCAGATACTGGGCTGTGTCCTGCTCCAAGGCGTCAGGGTCTATCTGGTTCAGGGCTTGCATCATCGGCTTCTCCAACTGCACATAATAGAAATAAGTGGAAGCCACAACCGCAAACTCTGACTGGGCATAGACCGCACGCTGATATTCACGAGGAGGAAGGTTATCAGTCTCCTCGCCTATTCGGCGCAGTCGGCGCATCGCTTTCTCACGATAGGCGTAGAAATCCTTGTTGCGGGCTTCCCGCTGACAGAGTCGCATATTCTGGACGTCGGCAATAAGGAGTTCTATCTGGTTGTCGCTGCGTTCTTCCACCTGGTTGAGCCACTGTTTGGCAAGCTTGTAATCCATCTTGGCTATAGCCACGAAGGCAAGGTTGTTGCAAGCCTCTGCATAACCGGTAGGATAATCGCCGGAAAGAGCTAAGGCTCTCTTTGCCAGCACTTTGGTAGAGTCGAGGTTGCGATAGTGAAGAGCATAGGATTGGCTGTTCAACTTATCAACCTCATACTGATGGGCAGGCGAACAAGCTGAAAAGAAAAGCGCCGCCACCACCACAAGGTTGATGACGACGCTATAAAGATGACATTTCTTTTTATGCATAAGCATAAAAACCAAACAACTTTTATTTAAAAACGATTTTCAAAATTAAGCGCGAGCCTTGGCAATATAGCCAAGAGCTTCCTGGCACTTAGCTGTGATAGCAGCCCAGTCGCCAGCAGCAACAGTCTCCTTAGGGAAGAGCTTAGAGCCCATACCTACACAGAGAACGCCAGCCTTGATCCAAGGAGTAAGATTCTCCTCTGTTGGCTCTACGGCACCTGTTACCATGATGTTGCTCCAACGCAATGGTGCCATCACATTCTTGACGAATGAAGGACCACCTACGTTACCTGCAGGGAATACCTTGGTCACATCGCAACCTGCTGCCTGAGCATTGTTGATTTCTGTAACAGAGCCACAACCTGGTGAATATGGTACCAGGCGACGGTTGCAGACTGGTGCAATGTCAGGGTTGAAGTTAGGACCTACGATGAAGTTGGCACCCAACTGGAGATAGAGAGAAGCTGTACCAGCGTCAACCACTGTACCAGCACCCAAGATCATCTCAGGGCAAGCCTTGTCAGCCCACTTTACCAACTCACCGAAAATCTCGTGAGCGAAGTCACCACGGTTAGTAAACTCGAAAACGCGAACGCCACCCTCATAGCAAGCCTTGATTACGTTCTTGCATATTTCAACGTCCTTATTGAAGAATACAGGAACCATACCAGTCTCTTTCATGGCTGCCATGACCTGCATTTTGCTAAACTTTGCCATTTTTATTTTAATGTTAAGTGTTAAATGTTATCGCTGAACGCGACCATTAGCGTTACCGCCAGCAAGACTCTCTACCTCATCAGCAGAAACGAGGTTGAAGTCGCCAGGGATAGTGTGCTTCAATGCAGAAGCAGCTACTGCGAACTCCAATGCCTCTGCCTGAGTCTCCTTGGTCAGGAGACCGTGGATCAGACCACCAGAGAAAGAGTCACCACCACCTACGCGGTCGATGATAGGGTTGATATCATAGTGTTTGCTCTGGTAGAAGTCCTTGCCGTCATAGATAAGAGCCTTCCAGCCGTTGTGTGTAGCAGAGAGAGACTCACGGAGAGTAGAAACAACATACTTGAATCCGAACTCCTTCATCATACCCTGGAAGATGCCGTAGTAACCCTCAGCATCTGTCTTGCCGCCCTCTACGTCAGCATCTGGCTTGAAGCCCAGGCAGAGCTGAGCATCTTCCTCATTACCGATGCAAACGTCAACGTACTTCATCAAAGGACGCATCACAGAGATAGCCTTCTCTGAAGTCCACAGCTTCTTGCGGAAGTTGAGGTCAACAGAAACAGTTACGCCATGACGCTTAGCAGCCTCACAAGCCAACTTGGTCAACTCAGCAGCCTTGTCGCTGATAGCAGGAGTAATACCGCTCCAGTGGAACCACTGGGCACCCTCCATGATCTTATCGAAATCGAAATCTGCAGCATCAGCCTCTGCGATAGCGCTGTGAGCACGGTCGTAGATAACCTTTGATGGGCGCATAGAAGCACCAGTCTCAGCATAGTAAAGACCAACACGGTCGCCACCACGAGCAATGAAATCAGTGTTTACACCATAGCGACGGAGAGCATTCAGGGCAATCTGACCAATCTCGTGCTTTGGCAGCTTAGATACGAAGTAAGCCTCGTGACCATAGTTAGCCAAGCTGACAGCTACGTTAGCTTCACCACCGCCAGGGATGATGCGGAATGAATCACTCTGAATGAAGCGCTCGTTGCCTTCTGGTGACAAACGAAGCATAATTTCACCTAATGTTACAATTTTTGCCATTGTTGATAGTTTTAATTTATTGTTTTTATGTTTGTTTGTAATTGACAATTCTAGGAACTCATCATTACATGATCTTGACAATGTTTTAAGTCACCGTCTCATATCGTTGGCAAAAATAACCATAATTTCCCAAATAACGAAATAAAAAGGGATTTTTTTTCGTTTTTACCCGTATTTTTCCTTTTTTCAATACTTTTTTTTGGTTTTTGTGCAAAAAAACAGCTGTGTATTCGCACAATTCATTTTTTTATTGTATATTTGTGCCCGAAAGTATGAACTGTGGTCGCACACACATGCTTTGGTTCAATAATCAATTGATGGAAATGCACAGCCGGCACTTATTACTATATAATAATGTTCGCGCGAAGCTTTCCTCAAAAATAAATACTTAAAACAATGGCCGAAAAAATCAGAATCAAGGATATTGCTGAAAGAGCTGGCGTATCCGTCGGAACGGTTGATCGAGTTCTCCATGAGCGCCCCAACGTATCCAAGACTGCCCGTGAAAAGGTGGAGAAGGCGCTGAAGGAGATGAATTACCAACCCAACATGTACGCCAGTGCATTGGCGTACAACAAATCGTACACCTTCTATCTGCTCATCCCTAAGCACGAATCGGAAGCTTACTGGGAAGAGATAGAGGAAGGTGCAAAGAAGTGTGAAGAGGTGCGCCGCGATTTCCATATCGACGTAGAAATCAGATTTTACGAGCGCTCCAATGAGGATTCGTTCCGTGATATGTCGAAAGAGATTCTGGAAGCACAGCCTGAGGGCGTCATCGTGGTTCCGTCTTCGCTCGCCGTAACACGGGAGTTGACCGTACAGCTGCATCATAAAAGCATCCCCTTCATCCTCCTCGACTCATACATGCCCGACCTGCGTCCGCTCTCATTCTTCGGTCAGGATTCGTTCTGCTCTGGCTTCTTCTCAGCCAAGGTGCTGATGATGATTGCCAGTGGCGAAAAGGAAATCATGCTGATGAGACAGACCAAGGACGGAAAGGTGGTCAGCAAGCAGCAGGACAACCGAGAGGTAGGTTTCCGCCACTACATGCACGATCACTTCCCACAGGTGGAAATCAAGGTACTCGACCTGCCGCTCAACGGAACCCGAAACGAATACGTGAAGATGTTGGAGAGATATTTTGCCGAGCATCCGGATACGCATCACTGCATCACCATGACATCGAAGGCACATATCGTGGGCGACTTCCTCCTGAAAACCAACCGCCGTGATGTTCAGATCATGGGCTATGACATGGTGGAGAAGAATGCCCACTGTCTGCGCGAGGGAAGCATCTCGTTCCTCATCGCACAGCACGCCTACATGCAGGGTTACTACTGTGTAGACACCCTCTTCCGGGCAATCGTGCTGAAGAAGAAGGTGACCACCGTGAACTACATGCCTATCGAGCTGCTGATGAAGGAGAACGTAGACTTCTATCGCAGAACGCAAATCTAAAATGATTCTGATTGAAGGAAATAAGTATTTGAATATATACATAATTATAAATATATAAAAACAACTACAGAATGAAACTATCAAGCTTTATCAAGATTAACCCTGCCGACTCGGTAGTGGTTTGCTTGCGCCCAATGAAGAAGGGCGAAGAGATTGAGGTAGATGGTAAGACCATCACCCTGTTGCAGGATACTCCTGCTGGACATAAGGTGCTCATCGACGATGCTGCCGAAGGAAAGGACATCATCAAGTATGGTTATCCAATCGGCCACGCCAAGAAGGACCTGAAGCAGGGCGAATGGGTGAACGAGAATAATCTCAAGACCAATCTTGCCGGAACTCTGGAGTATACCTACAACCCAGTAGACGAGCAGTTGAGCATCGCACAGGAGAACCGCACCTTCAAGGGATTCGTTCGCAAGAACGGCGAAGTAGGTGTAAGAAACGAGATCTGGGTGGTCCCTACTGTGGGCTGCGTGAACGGAATCGCAGAGAAGCTTGTTGAACTCCTGAAGAAGGAGACCAACTGCGAGGGAATCGACGCCATCCACGCATGGCACCATAACTATGGCTGTTCTCAGCTTTCAGGCGACCATGAGAACACCCGTAAGGTGTTGCGAGACATCTGCCTTCATCCAAATGCTGGCGCTGTGCTCGTACTCTCTCTCGGCTGTGAGAACAATCAGGCTGACGCTTTCATGGAGATGCTTGGCGACTACGATAAGGACCGCATCAAACTTCTTGTAACACAGAAGGTTGAAGGCGATGAGCTGGAGGAAGGCATGAAGCTGCTCCGTGACCTCTATCAGAAGGCTAAGGAAGACAAGCGCGAGGACGTGCCGGTAAGCAAGCTCCGCGTAGGTTTGAAGTGTGGCGGTTCTGACGGCTTCAGCGGAATCACAGCCAATCCATTGGTAGGTGAATTCTCTGACTGGCTGGTTGCTCAGGGCGGAACATCTATCCTCACCGAGGTGCCTGAGATGTTTGGTGCAGAGACCATCCTGATGAACCGTTGTGAAAACAAGGAACTCTTCGACAAGACTGTTCACCTCATCAACGACTTCAAGGAGTACTTCCTCAGCCACGGTGAACCAGTTGGCGAGAATCCTTCTCCAGGCAATAAGGCTGGTGGAATCTCTACCCTCGAAGACAAGGCGCTGGGCTGTACACAGAAGTGCGGCCGTGCTCCGGTCAGCGGCGTATTGCAGTATGGTGATCGTCTGGAGACTACCGGTCTCAACCTCCTTTCAGCTCCAGGCAATGACCTCGTAGCAGCCACAGCACTGGCTTCTGCAGGTTGCCAGCTCGTACTCTTCACCACCGGTCGTGGAACGCCATTCGGCACCTTCGTACCAACCATGAAGATTTCTACCAACAGCAATCTGGCAAAGAACAAGCCAAACTGGATTGACTTCAATGCTGGTGAACTGGTAGAGGGTACTGAGATGAAGGATCTTGTACGTAAGTTTATCGATAAGATTATCGCCGTAGCCAATGGCGAGGAAGCCCGCAATGAGAAGAACGGCTACAGCGAAATCTCCATTTTCAAGAATGGAGTAACATTGTAACATTAAATATAAAACATGAGTAATAAAAAAGGTTTGCTGGCGCTATCGCCGTTATTTCTGCTGATTGTCCTCATCGCAGTGTTCACCGTCTATTCTACGGATGCGACTCACAAGGACACCAGCTTGTCGCTCACCGTGGCATTCATGATATCCAGTATCTATGCCGTGGCGATTTCGGGTGGAATGCCCATCAAGAAGCGAGTAGATACCTACAGTAAAGGTGCTGGTGCCAACAACCTGATGCTCATGTTGTGGATATACGTACTGGCAGGTGCGTTCGCAGCATCGGCAAAGGCGATGGGGGCTGTAGACGCCACCGTGAACCTGGCGCTGAGCGTTCTGCCTGCCAGCATGATTCTTCCAGGACTCTTCCTGGCGGCTTGCTTCATCTCCGTCTCCATCGGTACCAGCGTAGGAACGGTGGTGGCGCTGGTTCCTATTGCAGCCGGACTGGCTAGTTCCATGCACGGCAATGTGGGTATGATGACCGCCATCATCGTGGGTGGCGCCTATTTTGGCGACAACCTTTCGTTCATCTCTGATACGACGGTGGTGGCAACCCAAACGCAAGGTTGCCGGATGAGCGATAAGTTCAGGGTGAATTCGCTCATCGTGGGTCCTGCAGCCCTCATCATCCTCGGCGTCTATGCCGTGATGGGAATCGGTCTTCAGGCTCCAACCGACATTGCAGACGTGGAATACGTCAAGGTATTACCTTATATATTAGTACTCGTCTGCGCCATAGCCGGCATGAACGTGATGGCTGTTCTGGCAATGGGCACGATACTCTGTGGCTTCATCGGCGTGGCAAGCTACTATCTCGGTTCTCCCCTCTCCTACGACCTGTTTGGCTGGTTCTCGGCAATGGGCAATGGAATCACGGGCATGGGCGAGCTGGTGATTATCGCCATGATGGCAGGCGGAATGCTGGAAATCATCCGGGAAAACGGAGGAATCAACTATATCATCGACAAGATTACCGCCCGTGTTCACGGCAAGCGTGGAGCCGAACTCTCCATTGCTGCGCTCGTATCGCTGGTGAATATCTGCACAGCCAACAACACGGTGGCAATCCTGACTGTAGGAAATATCGCAAAGAAGATAGGTGATAAGTTTGGCGTAGACAACCGCAAGGCAGCCAGTATCCTCGACACCTTCTCGTGTATGGTGCAGGGAATGATTCCTTACGGAGTTCAGATGCTTCTGGCAGCCGGTCTGGCAGGAATCAGTCCGATGGACATTCTGCCCTATCTCTACTATCCGGTAGCCATCGGTATTGCCGCATTCCTCGCAATCATCTTCCGCTATCCGAAGCGATATTATTAAACAGAAAAATATCATTTAAAAATCAGGCGATATGAACTTTTTACAGAGAAACCTTTTCATCAAGCTGCGTTCCGAGAATTTCGGAACCGATGAAGAACTGGAACCAATGACAACCTTCAAGATGCAGAAGATTGCCCAGATGATGAAGAACCTCAGCGACATTCCAGAGGGAGAAGTTCGCATGAACAACAGTTTTCTGAATCGCCGTCTTACCAAGATACAAGATGACGAACGCCATGCTATCGACACCTCGATAGAAACCGTCTACCTGCTGCGCATCATCGTGGGCAATGTGAACAGCATCCTGAAGAGCGGAATCAATCTGAAGGGAATCATCCAGCTGGGCAACTACCTGCGCACGAAAGGCGACAAGGTAGACTTCGTGAAACTGGAGAAATGGCTTACCAGACTTCGCATCCAGCGCATCGCACAGCTGGAAGGAAGCGTGCTCATCACCTTCTTTGACTTTGAACAGGACGAAATCCCGTTTGTTCGCCACGTAGAGCCTGGCGCATACAAGCATACGCTGCGCTCGCTCTATTACAACATTACGGAGCATCAGGACATCCAGTTTGAACAGAACAATGCCGGCTTCGTACATACTACTGGAGGCACCATGCGCAAGAATCTGCGCCGAAGCATGCGCTTCCTGCAGTATGCTCCGATAGAGACTATGAGCAATTTCATGAACAACTTCTTCCGTTCACTTTCGGAAATCGAAGAATAGTGAAATATAAATTTATATAAAAAACGAACACGTCTGATGCATATATCGGACGTTTTTCGTATCTTTGCAGTTATGAAAAGAAGTATCATAACAATAATTACCATTATTTTTACCCTTGGGCTTCATGCTCAAGTGCAATGTGAAGATACCTGCAGTCATGTACATGGTATTGACCTCAGCCATTACCAAGGGAATGTCTTTTGGGAAACTGTAGGTGATAATTCCAAGATGGCTTATGTCTATCTGAAAGCTACTGAAGGCGGAACCAACGTAGACGCCAAGTATAAGAAGAACATTGACCTGGCTCACCGGTACGGGCTCAAGGTAGGATCCTACCACTTCTACCGCGCCAGGATTCCGCAGCAGACGCAGCTGGAGAATTTCATGGCACAATGCCGACCTGGGGATCAGGACCTGCTGCCGATGATAGACGTGGAGACCAAGAGCGGACTGAAAACTGAAGAGTTCTGCGACTCGCTGTTCAAGTTCCTGCATCTGGTAGAAAAAGCCTACAGACAGAAGCCGCTCATCTATACTGGAGCCAACTTCTACGACCATTATCTGCTGGGCAAGCTGGACAGCTACAAGCTCATGATTGCCCAATACTCCAAGCGGGAACCCGTATTGGCAGACGGCAGAGACTTCGAGATGTGGCAGTATACAGGTAAAGGCAGACTGAACGGAATCAATGGTTATGTTGACAAAAGCCGCTTCATGGGAAGGCATAGACTGAGAGAAATCAGATTCAGACATCGATGACTTTGAACTTCGTTACTTTGAACTTGGAGCTTTGAACTTTATGATTAGCTTCAGGGGGTAAAAGTGTGGGCTTGAGGTTAGAAAATCAATGATATCTGGAAATTAAAATATGTAAATCAATAAACTTTAAATAAAACTATGGCAATTATAAAATGTCCAGAATGTGGACGCCAAATTAGCGATAAAGCACCAACATGTCCAAGCTGCGGTGTAGAGATTGCGGGCAAAATCACCAAATGCCCTAACTGCGGAGAGGTATATTTCAATTATCTTGAAATGTGTCCTAACTGCCAGTCTCCCAATCCGACATTGGTAGGTGGCAGAGGCGGATTCTCTCCTGCTCCTTCTGTACCGGTGCAGCCTGCACAGCCAGTGGAACCGGTTGCTCCAGTTCAGCAGCCAGCAAGACAAACCATGCAGCAGCCAGCAAGACCGGCAAATCCGGGAATGCCTGCAACTCCTCCACCTCCACCAGTACGCCCAACGGCAGCTAACGGAAACGGAGGCGAGCAGAATCCGGCAAACAAGGAACCAGAAAAGAAGAAGGGAACCAGAAGCATTCTGATCATCTCGCTCATCTTCTCTGTTCTCGTCTTCGGAATCCTGTATTACTTCTATGACAATGCCAACAAGAACAAGGAGATGGAAGCTTACGAATACGCCATGCAGAGTACTGACCCGATGGTTCTGCAGAGTTATCTGGACACCTACAAGGACGCAGACGAAGCCCACCGCGATTCGATTACAGCCCATCTTGACCGTTTGAAGCAGACGGATCAGGACTGGACCAATGCCGTGGTAAGCGGTTCTAAAGATGCGCTGCAGGCTTATCTGGAGAAATATCCGAACAGCATTCATAAGCAGGAAGCCATCAACAAGATTGATTCCATCGACTGGAATGTGGCTAAGAATGCGGATACGGCTGATGCTTATCAGACCTACCTGGATGACCACAGAGACGGTTCGCACATCGAAGAGGCTGAGAATGCCCTGAAGAAAGTGAAGGGGCGTGACCTGCAGCCGGAAGAGAAAGAATTTATCTCTAGTCTCTATCGCCAGTTCTTCCAGAGCATCAACGCTCATGATGGTGATGGGTTGCTCGCCAACTGCGAAGACATTCTCTCTTCACTGCTGGGCAAGAATTCTGCACCGAAATCGGATGTCGTTACCTTTATGGACAAGCTCTATAAGGAGGATGTTGCCAACATGAACTGGCACATCAACAATGATTATCAGATCAAGAAACGTGAGATTGGCGACAGCGAATATGAATATCAGGTAGTGTTCACCGCCAAGCAGGTGGTTGACAAGACTGACGGTTCCAAGCACGAACAGTTGTTCAAGATTTCGAGCACCGTTTCTCCTGACCTGAAGATTTCATCATTCAATATGTCGAAGGTAACTCCTGCTCAATAAAAAACATGGGAAAATAAAATATGGGAAAATAAAAACGCCCTGTAAGAACAAAAGCATTCAAGTTTCAATGACTTATTTTAAAGCTTTTGCCCTTACAGGGTGATTTTGTTTATTGCATCTGACTTCTACTTTGCGTCCTTCATCTGGCGAAGCAACTCTTTCTGTCTGTCATTCAAGCCGGTTGGCAACTTCACATTATAGGTGATCATCAGATCACCGAAGGTTCCATCGCCACGGTCGTAACCCTTGCCACGAACACGAACCTTCGTTCCGTTCTGAGTCTCAGGCTTGATCTTCAACTTAATCTTCGAACCGTTGCTCAGCGTGATGATTCCTTCACCACCCAGCAAGGCAGTATACATGTCGATGTTCACGTTCATGTTCATTTCGCCATTGTTGGTTCGAGCACCTTGCTGACCGCCGCAGCCGCCGTTGCAACCGCCAGTACCGAAGTCAGCACCTGCGCCATAACCGGCATTGGCTCCACCGAAACCGCCAAAGCCACCAAAGCCGCCCGTTCCAGCGCCGCCTCCGAAGCCGCCGAAACCAGCACCGCCCTGGCTGCTGCGGGAACGGCCGCCGCCAAAGAGATTTTCGAAGAAGCTGGAGAATCCACCTCCGCCACTTCCGAAACTGCTGAAGTCGAAGCCCTCAAACGGATTGCCGCCAGCGCCACCGGCACTGCCGCCACCAAATCCACCACCACCGAAGCCACCGGCGTTCTTCCAGTTCTCGCCAAACTGATCGTATTTGGCACGTTTATCTGGATCTGACAACACCTCATACGCCTCGTTCAAAGCCTGGAACTTAGCCTTAGCCTTCGGGTCGTTAGGGTGCAAGTCAGGATGAAACTGCTTAGCTCTCTTACGATAGGCTGCTCGAACATCCTTCTGAGGAATGTTCTTGTCAACACCAAGAATTTTGTAATAATCTACGAATGCCATATTCTTATACCTCCTATTTTTAATTATTTTTTGAATTATCCAACAAAAAGTATGCCGTAATTGCCAACTTTTTTGTACTTTTGCAGAGTAATAATAACTTTTTAGTAATATGAAACTAGTATTTGCAGCGCTCTTGTTGGCGCTTACCATCAACTCACCCGCTATGGCACAGCAACGTACCGTAAAACTGAGAGTGATCGAAACGAGTGACGTCCACGGTTCCTTCTTCCCTTACGATTTCATCAACCGGAAGCCAAAGGCAGGTACTCTGGCTAGAGTTTCTTCCTACGTCAACGACCTTCGAAAGACGTATAAGGACAATGTTATCCTCCTGGAGAATGGCGACATTCTGCAGGGGCAGCCCACCTGCTACTATTATAATTATGTGAACACCCAGGCTCGCAACGTGGCTTCGGATGTGGTCAACTATATGAAGTATGATGCGCAGGCGTTCGGTAACCATGATGTTGAGACCGGTCATCCTGTTTACGACAAATGGATCAAGGAGTTGAACTGCCCTGTTTTGGGAGCCAACATCATCGACACCAAGACTGGAGAGCCTTACGTCAAGCCTTACATCATCCTGAACCGCGAGGGTGTGAAGGTTGCCGTGCTCGGCTTGCTGACTCCAGCCATTCCTAACTGGCTGACAGAGAATCTCTGGAGCGGTCTCCATTTCGAGAACATGGTGACCAGTGCCCGGAAATGGATGAAGCACATCCTGGAGAACGAGAAGCCGGACGTGGTAATCGGCGTCTTCCATAGTGGTAAGGACGGTGGAATCGTTACCCCTGAATATGAAGAGGATGCTTCGCTCAGAGTTGCAAAGGATGTGCCAGGTTTCGACCTAGTACTCTTTGGTCATGACCACACTCGATGCAACGAGACTGTTACCAATGTGGAAGGCAAGTCTGTTATTTGTCTCGACCCTGCCAATAACGCCCTCTCCGTAGCTGATGCAGAGATTACTCTGACCCTCAACAAGAAGAAGGTGAACGGTAAGAAGCAATATGTAGTGACTGACAAGAAAGTGGTAGGAAACCTTGCCGATGTGACAAAATGTCCTATCGACGAGGAATTCATGAAGGCTTTCGAGCCTCAGATTGCAGAAATCAACCAATATGTGGGCAAGCAGATTGGTACTTTCAAGAACACCATCCACAGCCGTGAATCGTTCTTCGGAAGCTGCGCCTTCAATGATTTCATCCTCAACCTGCAGCTCGAAATGACCAAGGCTGACATTTCCTTCAACGCTCCGCTCCAATTCAATTCCACCATCAACGCTGGCCCTGTCTACGTGAGCGATATGTTCAACCTCTATAAATATGAGAATCAGCTCTACGTGATGCGCCTCACCGGTGAAGAGATTCGCAAGCATCTGGAGATGAGTTATGACCTTTGGGTGAACACCATGAAGAGTCCTGATGATCATCTGCTTCTGCTCGACACCCAGACCAAGGGCGATCAGCAGCGCCTGGGCTTCAAGAATCTCTCCTTCAACTTTGACAGTGCTGCAGGAATCGACTATGAGGTGGATGTTACGAAGCCAGACGGAGAGAAGGTGAAGATTCTGCGCATGAGCAACGGTCAGCCTTTCGATGAGAAGAAATGGTACAATGTAGCCGTAAATAGCTATCGTGGCAATGGTGGCGGAGAGCTTCTCACTCGTGGCGCCGGAATTCCAAAGGACAGTCTGGACAGTCGAATCATCTACCGCAGCAAGCGCGACCAGCGCTACTACCTGATGGAAGCTATCGAAAAGATGGGCACTATCGAGGCTAAAGCCAACAACAACTGGAAGTTCGTACCGGAAGCATGGACCAAGCCTGCTGCCCAGCGCGACTATGAATTGCTGTTCGGCAAGGAAAAATAACTGAGTCCACTTTAAAAAGTAGTTTTTGGTTCTTTTTTCTATAACCCCATTTGATTATCAGATGGTTACTTTTGGAGGAATTATCAAAAATGACTTTTTAAAGTGGGCTCATAACTGAACTTTCGCAAGTTTCTTCCCACACGCCGGTGACCGTTGGTTCAGAGCGTGTGGGACTAACTTGCAAAACTTGAGAAAAAATATATTATGAAGTATTGGTTTATATTTTGCAAGAGTGACCTCTTGCTGGAGAAGAGAGAAGACGGAACCTATACGATTCCATGTAGTGAGGAATGTCCGATAGAGACAAAGCCCTGGACCCACATCCTTAACATCACTCCGATGGAGGACGGAACGGAGGTGAAAACCTTCACCATTCCGGAACCCGTCACAGACCATCCGAAGTTCGAGATGTGCGGTCTGCGCCCCAGTTTCTATAAGCTCACACCTGAGCTTTATCAGAAGGCTGGCAAGTGCCAGGAACTGAACTACTGGGACATGAACACCCATTTCTGCGGCGTCTGTGGCGCTCCGATGCAGATGGCAACCGACATCAGTAAGAAATGCACCCAGTGCGGCAAGCAGGTCTGGCCATCTCTCGCCACCGCCATCATCGTGCTCATCAAGAAGGGCGATCAGGTTCTTCTCGTTCATGCCCGCAACTTCAAGGGCAACTTCGATTCTCTCGTAGCCGGATTCGTAGAGACGGGCGAAAGCCTGGAAGAAGCCGTGCATCGCGAGGTGATGGAAGAGACGGGACTTACCATCAGGAACGTGAAGTATTTCAGTTCCCAGCCATGGCCTTATCCAAGTGGACTGATGGTGGGCTATACGGCAGAATATGTGGATGGAGAAATCCACCTGCAGAAAGAGGAACTCTCTCGCGGTAAGTGGTTTAGCAAGGACAACCTCCCTATCCTTCCTGAGAAATTATCCATTGCCCGCCGCCTGATTGACGCCTGGCTGGAGGGCAAGATTTAATAGTTGAACGCAACAAGAAACTTTTGTTCTGAACAAGAAACAAGAATGCAACAAGAGATGAAAGAGAAACTTTGGAATGCTAACTATGTGAAGGTGATGACGACCAATTTCTTGCTCTACTTCGCCTTCTATCTTCTCACCCCGTTGCTCCCGCTCTATCTGAGTGAGACCTTCGGGACAACAAAGGATGTAATCGGCATTGTACTGAGCGGATATACTGTGGCAGCCCTCATCGTCCGCCCCTTCAGCGGCTATGTGGTAGACGGGTTCTCTCGAAAGAAAGTATTGATGATCTGCCTGGCATTCTTCGCCATCTTCTTTGCAGGATACATTGCTGCCAGCACCATCCTGATGTTTGCCATCTGCCGAACCCTGCATGGCGGACCGTTTGGCGCCGTAACCGTTGCCAACAGTACCTGCGCCATTGATGTCCTGCCTGCCAGCCGCCGCAACGAAGGCATTGGCCTCTACGGACTGAGCAACAATTTCGCCATGGCAATAGCTCCGTCTGTCGGAATCTATCTCCATAATATGGTGGGCAGTTACATGGTGCTGTTCTGGATTGCCTTCATCGTAGCCATCGCTTCGGTGGTGATTGCCGGAACGGTTCATCTGCCGGAGAAGGAGATTGTGAAGAACAAGGAGAAGCTGTCCCTGGACCGATTCTTCCTGACCCGTGCCTGGCTGCTCGCCATCAACATCTGCATGTTTGGTTTCTGCTGGGGTGTTCTGAGCAACTATCTTGCCATCTACAGCAAGGAAGAACTCGGTATTACGGGCGGAACGGGAACCTATTTTGCCATTCTTTCGATGGGCTTGTTCCTCTCCCGCTTGCAGGGTCGTAAGGCACTGAGCAAAGGCAAGTTAACGCAGAATGCAGCCGAAGGAATGCTGATTTCGCTGGTGGGCTTCATCATCTTCGTCGCCATCAAGCATCCAGTAGCCTATTACCTCTCAGCCGCACTCATCGGTCTGGGCAACGGTCATCTCTATCCTGCCTTCCTGAATATGTTTATCAATGTGGCGCGCCACGACCAGCGAGGCACAGCCAACAGCAGTATTCTTACGGGTTGGGATTTGGGATTCGGAATCGGCTGTCTGCTCGGTGGTGTTGTGGCAGAGCATTTCAGCTACAACGGAACCTTCTGGATGGTAGCCATCGAAAATGCCGCAGCCGTCGTTCTGTTCTTTGCCGCCTCTAAAAGCTTTTTCGAGAAGCGGAGAAGAGTAGAATAGAATTTTCAGAAAAAATGTTCCGTGAGAAAACGGAAAAAGAAAAAAAAAATGAGGGTGTGCCATCAACAAGATGATGACACACTCTCAACTGTTTTCCAATGCTGTATTTCAGCTTAGAATGGAAGATCGTCAGCGCTTCCACCTGCTGCAGGAGCTGCTGGCTGAGCTGGAGGGAATGGAGCAGTAGCACCTGCTGCAGGAGCAGCTGCAGGAGCTGGCTGAGCAGGAGCTGCACCCATAGGAGGGAATGCTGAAGCACCAGGCTGCATTCCACCCATTGCGCCAACAGCGTTAGGATCTACGCGCTGCACGTTCCATGCGCGGATACTGTTGAACCAACGACCCTGATACTCGTGAGCATCAATATCGAAGGAAACCAAAATCTCTTCACCACTCTGAATATTGAACTGAGCCATACGGTCTGCGCCAAAAACATCAAAGCACAACTTCTTAGGATATGCTTCGTGAGTTTCGATAACATAAGACTGAGCCTTCCACTCGCCTCTCTGAGAAACGCCGCTTCTTTCTGGTAAAACGGCAATAACCTTTCCTTGTAATTCCATATTAATATTTTAAAGTTTTTATAGATTCAAACGATTCTGACTGCGAAATTACTAAAAATAGTTCTAAAACTCAAACTTTTATCCAATTATTTTTGTGTATGAACAATATTTTTTGTATTTTTGTGCTCAATTAAGCGATTATGCTAAATTAAATAGGTGAATAAGAAAAATAAAAAATTAATTTAAAATAAATACTCATGAGATTTACAGTTTCAAGTTCTGCACTGAGCAACAAGCTCAACATGCTAGCCAAGGTAATCAGCAGCAAGAATTCCTTGCCTATCCTTGATTGTTTCCTTTTCCAGGTAGCAAATGGTGAAATGACAGTTACTGCCAGCGATAGTGACAATATCATCAAGAGCACCATCGAACTGGCAGACAATGACGGCGAAGGCGAATTCTGCGTACCTAACAAAGTTATCCTCGATGCGCTCAAGGAATTGCCTGAGCAGCCTCTCAACTTTGATGTTGACACGGAGACCTTTGCTATCAAAATCGTTTACCAGAACGGTCTTTACAACTTCACCGGTCAGGATGCGGAAGATTACCCTCGCACACAGAGCATGAACGAGGCTTCTCATTTCATCGCCCTTCCTACAAACGTGCTGATTGACAACATCTCACGTTCTCTCTTCGCTACGGCAAACGATGAATTGCGCCCTGTAATGAACGGTATTTATTTCGACCTCACTGCCGATGCTCTCGCCATCGTTGCCAGCGACGGCCATAAGCTGGTGCGCAACAGAAACTACACCATCAAGAGCGAGACTCCAGCTTCTTTCATCCTTCCTAAGAAGCCAGCTTCCCTGCTCAAGGCTATCCTGACAAGAGACAGCGATGACGTGGAAATCAAGTTTGATGACCGCAGTGCCGAAATCCTTTTCGCTGACGGCGAGATGAGATGCAGACTCATTGACGGTCGCTATCCTAACTACAACTCCGTGATTCCTAACAATCCTAACGAGGTAACCGTAGACCGCAGGGCTCTCATCAGCGCCTTGCGCCGCGTAATGCCTTTCGCCAGCGAGAGCAGCCAGCTGGTTCGTTTCAGCATCGAATCAGGCAGAATGGAGGTTTCTTCTGAGGATATGGACTTCTCTACATCAGCCCGCGAGCAGATGTCATGCGAGTATGTGGGTTCGCCAATCAACATCGGTTTCAAGGGCAGCAGCCTGAACGAAGTGCTCAGCAATATCAATAGCGACAACATCATCCTCCAGCTCGCTGACCCTAGCCGTGCCGGAATCATCGTTCCTGCAGAGCAGACTGAAAACGAGGATGTCCTCATGCTCATCATGCCTATGCTCCTGAATGACTAAGGAGCAGCAGGCTTAACTGAATCGTCAGACAAATATTTTTAATAGAAAAATGAAACTCAACTTAAAGAAGCCTTTAATCGTGTTCGACCTTGAAACAACAGGCCTGGACATGGTGAAGGACAGAATCATTCAGATATCATACATCAAGGTAAGTCCGGACGGAACAGAGACAAGAAAGAACCTCTTTGTCAATCCGGAGAAGGAGATTCCTGCAGAGGTCGTAGCCCTCACAGGTATCAGCAACGAAGACGTCAAGGACGCTCCTACCTTCAAGCAGCTGGCAGCCACACTCGACAAGGAGTTTACCGGCTGCGACTTTGCCGGCTACAATTCCAACCATTTCGATATTCCGATGCTCGCAGAGGAATTCCTCCGTGCCGGAATCGACTTCGACTTCAGCAAGTGCCGCCTTATCGACGCTCAGACCATCTTCATGAAGATGGAGCGCAGAAACCTGGCTGCAGCCTACAAGTTCTTCTGCGGAAGAAAGATGGAAGAAGATTTCGAGGCTCATAGAGCTGACCAGGATACAGAAGCCACCTACCGCGTGCTGATGGCTGAGCTCGACAAATATGCTCCAGGCGTTCAGGACGAACCGGAGCGCGTGCTCAACAACGACATGGACGAGCTGGCTGCCTTCTCCAAGCAGAACGACAATGTAGACTTTGCTGGCCGCATCGTATGGCAGGAAGTGAAGGATGCTGACGGCAATGTAATGACCGATGAGAAGGGCGAGCCTCTGAAGCATGAGGTCTTCAACTTCGGCAAATACAAAGGCTGGGACGTTGGCGAAATCCTGACCCGCGACCCAGGCTACTTCACATGGGTTCTGGGCAGCGACTTTACCAACAATACCAAGCAGGTACTTACCCGTATTCGCCTCCGTGAATACAATAAGCGTATGGGGAAATAGGAGAATGTTGAAAGGAAAGAAAATAGTACTGGGCATTACGGGCTCCATTGCAGCCTATAAGTCCTGTCTCATCATCCGCGGGCTCATCAAGAAAGGCGCTGAGGTGCAGGTGGTCATCACGCCAGCCGGCAAGGAGTTCATCACTCCCATCACCCTCTCTGCCCTCACCCATAAGCCCGTGGTGAGCGAGTTCTTCTCGCAGCGCGACGGAACATGGAACTCTCATGTTGACCTCGGACTCTGGGCAGACGCCATGCTCATTGCTCCCTGCACCGCCTCTACGATGGGTAAGATGGCTCACGGCATTGCCGACAACATGCTCATCACCACCTACCTCTCAATGAAGGCGCCGGTCTTCATTGCACCAGCCATGGACCTGGACATGTACAAGCATCCATCCACCCAGGCTAACATGAAGACCCTCCTGGGCTATGGCAATCATATCATAGAACCGGAAGTGGGATTCCTTGCCAGCGGACTGGAAGGCAAGGGACGCATGGAAGAACCCGACATCATCGTGGAGTATCTGGAACGATTCTTCAGCGAGCAGGAAGATCTGAAGGGCAAGAACGTGATGATTACTGCCGGACCCACCTATGAGAAGATAGACCCGGTGCGCTTCATCGGCAATTATTCTTCCGGCAAGATGGGATTCGCCCTGGCTGAGGAATGCCTGCGCCGTGGCGCCAACGTAACCCTCATCTCCGGTCCCGTAGCGCTCTCGTGCAGTCCCGGAATCAACCGCATCGATGTGGAGAGCTGCGAAGAGATGTATCAGGCCTCTACCCTGGCTTTCCAGCAGGCAGATGCAGCCATCCTCTGTGCTGCCGTTGCCGACTTCAAGCCGAATGCCGTTGCCGACAGGAAAATCAAGCGTGAGAAGGACGACCTGGAATTGCGCCTCGTGCCTACGCACGATATTGCTGCTGCCCTGGGACAGATGAAGCAGAAGAACCAGCGAATCGTGGCTTTCGCCCTGGAAACCAACGACGAGGAAGCCAACGCACAGAAGAAGAGACAGAAGAAGAATGCCGACTTCATCGTGCTCAACTCCACCCGCAATCCGGGAACCACATTCCGCACGGACGACAATCAGATAACGATTATCTCAGAAAAGGGCAAGAAAGAATATGAGAAGAAACCAAAGACTGAGGTGGCTAAAGACATCATCAACGAATTGGCAAAAATCCTGTAGGTGGATGAAAGCTGTCTGTATGGTATGGATTCTGTTCTGTACCGTACAGACAGTTTCTGCGCAGGAGCTCCAGGCCAAGGTCACGATCAACCACGCCCAGATTTCGGGCACGGACAAGAGCGTCTTCGAAAACCTGCAGCAGACCCTGGAGCAGTTTCTCAACGACCGCCAATGGACCCATCTGCAGTTTGCCAGGAAAGAGCGCATCGTCTGTAATTTCAACATTACGGTAAGCAAGTATGATAAAGATGCAAACATGTTTACATGCAAGGCGCTTATCCAGGCTAACCGACCGGTCTATAATTCGGCCTACACCACCACCATATATAATAATGTGGACCAGAACTTCACGTTCAAGTTTGCCGAGTTCGACCAGCTGGAGTTCAACGAGCAGCAGATAGACAATCAGCTGACGGCTCTCTGCGCCTATTATGCCTATCTCATCATAGGTCTCGACCTCGACACGTTTGCGCCCAAGGGTGGCGAAGATGTGCTTCAAAGATGCATGAACCTTGCCAACAACGCCCAGAACCTCGATTATCCGGGATGGAAGGCATTTGCCGATTCCAAGAACCGCTTTGCCATCATCTCCGATTATCTGGACGGCGCCATGGAACCCTACCGCCAGCTGCAGTATGATTATTACCGCAAGGGGCTGGACGAAATGGCAAGCAACGTGGAACGAGGCCGGGGCGAGATTACTACGGCTCTTACCACCCTTCTCCGAAAGGCGAGGGAAAACCGTCCGCTAAGTCTGCTGCCGCAGATATGGACTGATTACAAGAAGGATGAGCTTGCCAACATCTACAAGGGTCATGGAACCCAGAAGGAGAAGGAAGCCATCTACGAACTTCTCTTCAGCATCAACCCGTCTCAAAGCGCTTTCTGGGACAAGATAAAGGAATAAAGCCCCGGCTTTCTGCCAGGGTTAGAAAAAAGATTTAATGAATTATGCTCAAGCAACTGTATATTAGAAACTTTACGCTCATAGACGAACTGGATATAAGACTACATCCAGGCTTCTCTGTCATCACTGGCGAAACGGGTGCAGGCAAAAGCATCATCCTCGGAGCCATCGGCCTGCTGCTGGGCAACCGTGCCGACAGCAAGGCCATCAAGTCGGGCAAGGACCGTTGCGTGATTGAGGCTCATTTCGACCTCTCCAGATACGACATGAAGGGTTTCTTCGACGACAACGACATCGATTTTGATGCAGAAGACACCATCATCCGCCGTGAACTGACCAGTGCCGGCAAGAGCAGGGCTTTCATCAATGACACTCCGGTTCCCCTGACCAAGATGAGAGAACTGGGCGAACAGCTGGTGGACATTCATTCGCAGCATCAGAACCTGCTGCTGCAGAAGGAAGATTTCCAGCTCAACGTGGTAGACATCCTGGCTAAGGACGCAGCTCAGATCAAGACCTACCAGGCTGCCTATCAGCAATATCGCTCAGCCCAGGCTGAGTTGGAACGGCTGGAACAGGAACTCAACAGAAACCGTGAGAACGAGGAGTTCATGCGATTCCAGTATAAGGAACTCGACGAGGCGCATCTGGAAGCAGGCGAACTTGAGCAACTGGAGCAGGAATCAGCGACCCTGAACCATTCGGAAGAAATCAAATCAGCTCTCTACGAAGCCGACCATTCGCTTTCGGGCGATGAGGGAAGCATCCTGCAGCTGCTGCGCAATGCCAGCAACAGCATCAGCGACATCAGGGAGGTCTACCCCGAAGTGGCTGAACTTTCCGACCGCCTGGATTCCAGCTACATCGAACTGAAGGACATTGCGCAGGAAATCGGCCGAAGCCTGGACCGGATAGATTTCGACCCAGCCCGCCTGGAACAGCTCAATTCCCGACTGGATAAGCTCAACGCATTGCTGCAGAAATTCCATGTAGAGACCGTAGAGGAACTCATCGAAACCCGCGAACGTCTGACTCAGCAGCTTGACCATATCGACAATGGCGATGAGGACATCAGGCTCATGCAGAAGGAAGTAACCGACAAGCAGCTTAAGGCATTGTCGGCAGCCTATGCACTGACGAATCTGCGCAAGAAAGCCGCCAAGGCAATCGAGACGGAGATGAAGAACCGTCTCATCCCGCTCGGTATTCCTAACGTCCGGTTCGAGATAGAATTTGCCGAGAAACCGCTCAGCAGGGACGGTGCTGACAAGGTAAGCTTCCTCTTCAGCGCCAACCGCAGCACCCCTCTCCAGCCTATCAGCCAGGTAGCGTCCGGTGGCGAAATAGCCCGCGTGATGCTCTCGCTCAAGGCGATGATCAGCGGCGCTGTCAAACTGCCAACCATCATCTTCGACGAAATCGATACGGGAGTCAGCGGAAAGATTGCCGAGAAGATGGCAGAAATCATGACCGAGATGGGCAACCTGAACCGTCAGGTCATCTCCATCACCCACCTGCCTCAGATAGCAGCCATGGGCAGCCATCATTATAAGGTGATGAAGGAGGAAACCCAGACCGGAACCATCTCGCAGATGCGGGAACTGACTCCTGAACAGAGGGTGGAAGAAATCGCCCAGATGCTCAGCGGAAGCGACATCAGCCAGGCGGCACTGGCTAATGCCAGGGAGCTGATAAACAAACATGCCAAATAATAGATATGAAAAGAATCAATATAATAATTTTGACTCTGATGCTGGGAGCATCGAGTGTCCTTGCGCAACCTGGCTCTGTACAGAAGGTTGCCAAAAGCGTCTTCACCTTGACTACATTCAATAAGGACGGCGCCATCATATCATCTACACAGGGAGTGTTTATTGATAACAAGGGTACTGCCATCAGTACTTTCAAGCCTTTCGTAGGAGCCACCAAGGCCAGCGTGGTCGATGCCACGGGAAAATCGTATGAAGTTGACGCCATCATGGGAGCTGATGAGCTTTATGATGTTGCCAAATTCAGAATCAAGGCGAATACGGCTGCGGCTACCATCGCTGCAAAGGAGACGGAAGCCGGACAGAAAGTGTGGCTCGTTCCCTACTCTATCAAGAAGTCGCCATTCCAGCAGGAAAGCATCACGAGTGTAGAGAAATTCCTTACATCCTACAACTACTACATCTTCTCTACGGGAGTTCCTGAGAATGCGGTAGGCTGTCCTTTCGTCAACAAGAACGGACAGGTGATAGGACTGATGCACAGCAACGGTCAGACCACAGCGATTGACGCCAACTACGCCAGTCAGCTGAAAGTTTCCGGTCTTTCATCGCTCGATGCCGCCCTGAGAGAGACTTCCATCCGCACAGCCCTGCCTGATACAGAGGAGGAAGCCATGACCATGATGACCCTGAAGAAGGGTCAGCTGAAAATGCAGGATTATGACAAGTATGCTGACGAATTCATCGAGAAATTCCCTACATCTGCCTTCGGATATAAGGAAAAGGCGCTCAGCCTGGTGAACGACAGCAAGTATGAAGAGGCTGCCCGAATGATGGAAACCGGCATTAAGAAGTCTGCTGCCAAGGATGAGGCTCATTCGGATTATTCTGACATCATCTATCAGAAGATAATCTATAAGGGCGATTCCGTTTATACAGCCTGGACACTGGACAAGGCGCTTGACGAGGCTCGCCAGGCTTACGCCATCAAGGCTCAGCCGGTCTACAAGCATCAGGAAGCCCGAATCCTCTTCACTAAGGGCGATTATGCAGATGCAGCCAATATCTTCCTCGACCTGACCAAGACTCCTATCAATAGCGGTGAGCTCTATCTGGAGGCTGCGCAGGCAAAGACAAGGCTGAAAGCTCCTGATTCTGAGATTGAAATGCTGCTCGACAGTGCCGTCAGCGTGGGAGCCCGCACCAACATGGCGGGTCCATACTATCTGGCTCGTGGTCAATATCTGGCAGGCAAGGGGCAGTATCGCCGTGCCGTTCAGGACTTCAACATGTACGACAGCATTGCGCGCCCGGTAGATCCAGCCTTCTTCTATGCCCGCTATCAGTGCGAAACCAAGCTGAGAATGTGGCAGCCGGCGCTGTTAGACATTGCCCGAACCTGCTATCTTGCGCCAAAGGAGCCAACCTTCTTTGCCGAGTGGGCAAGTCTGGATTTGCGAGTAAAGCGTTATGATGAGGGAATCAGTGCCGCATCCCGCTGCATTGAGTTAGCCCCTGAATATGCTGACGGTTACCTCCTCCTCGGTCTGCTCTATAAGGAGAAGAACATGAAGGCAGAAGCCATCAAGAATCTGAAAAAGGCAGAAGAACTGGGCGATAAGCGAGCTGCCGGATATCTGGAAAAGATAAAATAGCAAGCAAGTTTTTACGAAAAGAATAAGAAAATAGGGGAAAAGCTCTGGATTTAGAAATGAGCTTTTCCCCCTTCAACTATATTTATTTCTCGTGTAATTTTCTTATTTTATTTTCCCGTAAACTGTCCCATGAAGAGGATGCTACCGCTCTGTCTGTCAGTAATCGTATAGACGAACGGACAGTCAGCATGGAAAACCACATGGCGCTCTTCTCTTGGCGCCAGGGCTGTAAGCATGATGGCTCCGGTAACGGCAGCAGCCTTGGTTCCCGTTTCGCTCACCTCTATCTTAGCCTTCTGCAGCATCTGGCTCACGAAGAAATCGCCCTTGGCGAAACGGCTGAAATCTGCCTTCGACGGGTTGAAGATAGATGGCGCACCCAGCTGACTGATGATGTCGTTGAGCGGCAATTCTATTTCTGTGGTAAACTTAGGCAATTTCAAGTCTACCTTGCACTCCTCCATATTTCCCATCATTGTCCTGAATTTTCCTGCATCCATACCCTTCATCATCTCGTCGATGCTCTTGCCCTCGTTAGGCAGCATGACGGTCATGCAGTAGGTTCCGTTGCCGTAGAGCAGCTGCACCGCCTTGAAGGTTTCATTCTCATAATAGTCGAATTTCTCATTCTGATGCATCATCTCCACCTTCTGGATATCGCGCGTATAACCACGGAAATACTCCAGCTTCGTGTCATTCTTGTCAAACTCCTTCATCCAGGTGCCCTTGAAGTAAATGGCGTTCAGCAGATAGGAAACTGCACTAGGCTCCATGCGGTCGATGAACTTCGGAATCATTCCCTTTGTCTGCTTCTCGCACCAGGAGTTGATGCGGTCAGCTGACTTCTGTGAATTGAAGTCGAGGCTCTCGATTCCAGCCTGATAATTGTCAGAAACAGCCTTCACGAAATCTTTATCCAACTGATATTTCTTGTTGACAGCCACGTAGTTAGCGATGTTCACGTCGGTCTGTCTGTCCAGCTTTCCAGCGCTCTTGATCAGCGACTTATACAGTTCGTTCAGTTCCTTCACGCTCACCCCTTCGCAGCCAATCGCCTTCATGATTTCCTGCTGGGTTTCACCGTCAGCACCGTTTGCCAACATACCCATGAGATAGGAAACGCTCATAGGCGAAACCACCTTCGAGTCCATTCCCGAAACCTTCTGGAAGAGGTTGAAGGCAAACTTGTTGTTCTTCTGCAGAATGTCGAGCTGAGCATCCGAGAGAGTCAGATATTGTTCGTCCATATCCATATCTTCGCTAGGGCGAGCCACCTGGTTCCCGTCCTTGATTTCCTTATTCACGTTTTTGCTTGTAGAGCAAGAGTTGATAGCCATAGCTGCCAGCATCATCAGCACGGCAGACTTCATCATGTTATTCTTTTTCATAATCTCTTCTTTTAAATTTCGTCTGCTAGTAAAATGCAGCAGTCGGGAAATCCTTGCATCTCTCTTCTTTATTTTAACTCTTCTTAATATTTCTCAAAAATAATAGTTTAAAAACCGTAAAAACCTTTGCACATTCCAGAAAATAATACTATCTTTGCATTTTACATAAAGGAAAGAAACAGTTACTAACAATCAAAACAATTGAAATTATGAGCAAATATTTTGCAGAATCAGAATTGATCATCAATGAAGATGGAAGTTGCTTCCACCTCCATTTACGCCCGGAACAGGTGGCGGATAAAGTAATTCTCGTAGGCGACCCAGGTCGCGTAGCTCTCGTAGCATCCCATTTCGAGGAGAAGGAATGCGAGGTTTCAAGCCGCGAATTCCACGCCATCACCGGAACATATAAAGGCAAGAGAATCACCGTACAGAGCACCGGAATCGGATGCGACAATATCGATATCGTGGTCAACGAGCTGGATGCACTGAAAAACATCGACTTCGCTACCCGCACCGAAAAACCGGAGCACACCACCCTCACCCTCGTACGCATCGGAACCTGTGGAGGCTTGCAGCTCAACTGTCCTGCCGGAACCTTCGTCGCTTCACAGAAGAGCATCGGTTTCGACGGACTCATCAACTTCTATGCCCGCCGCAATGAAATCTGCGACCTCGAGACCGAGGCAGAGTTCAAGCGCCAGGTGAAGTGGAACGACCAGATAGGAAATCCATACTGCGTAGACAACGACCCGGAGCTGCTCAATCAGATTGCCGGCGACGACATGGTTCGCGGAATCACCATCGCCTGCGGCGGTTTCTACGGTCCTCAGGGCAGAGAGCTCCGTGCCCCACTCGCCGACCCGGAGCTTAACGCAAAGATTGAGGAATTCGAGTATAAAGGCTTGCGCGTCAACAACTTCGAGATGGAGAGTTCAGCCCTTGCCGGTCTTTCTCTCCTCCTCGGCCACAAGGCATTAACCTGCTGCATGGTCATCGCCAATCGTCGAGCCCTCAGTGCCAACACAGGCTATAAGAGCACCATCGACAATCTCATCAAGGTTGTGCTCGATAGAATCTAGTTCATTGCAGCAATACGCCCTGAACCAACGGTCACCGCCCGAAGGAAAGATAAAGAGCAAAAGCTCTCGAACCCCCGCTAGGCGTCCCGGCAGATTTGAAATCCGCCGTAAAAAAAAGTTCGACCTATTAAAACCCTGGGGATTTGTAATCCCCCAACAAAAGGAAAGCATACTCCTTTGCTGCGGATTACAAATCCGCAGAACCTAAATAGGTTAGGATATTTTTAAACGCCGGATTGCAAATCCGGTGGGACGCTAATGCCCTGAAAGGCAAAAAACTCATTGCAGCAATACGCCCTGAAGGGGCAGAAGCTCCTAGCACAGGGCAACGCCCTGGGTTGAAACAGCAAACAACTCTGTCGCCCTGAAAGGGCAAAAGCTTTAAAATTCAAGTTTCGCAAGTGAGGGAATTGATTGAAGTTAAAGAAGTTATCACTCCCTACGGTCGTTCGGGAAGTTAAGGGACAATAGTCTTCTAGCGTAAAACGTAGGACATTTGTCCCTTAACTTCCTTCTAACTTCCCTAACTTCACTTAACTTCCCCATATGCGAAAGTTCAGTTTAAAATAAACAAGAAAGAATGAAGAATCAAGAAGAATGTATCTGCGCCCTGGCAACCCCAGCTGGAGGCGCCATCGGAATCATCCGACTCAGTGGCTCCGACGCCATTACCCTCACCGACAAAATCTTCCAGTCTGCCAACGGCAAATCCCTGGAAGAAGCCAAGCCCTACACTCTGCATTATGGCGAAATCAAGGATAAGGATGGCAACACCATCGATGATGTACTGGTGAGCGTGTTCCGTGCACCCCACAGTTATACAGGCGAGAACTCCACCGAGATTTCCTGTCATGGCAGCCGGTACATTCTTCAGCAGGTCCTCCATCGCTTTACGGAGGTAGGATGTCGCCAGGCAGAACCGGGCGAATACACCCGTCGTGCCTATCTCAACGGCAAGATGGACCTCTCCCAGGCAGAAGCCGTAGCTGATCTCATCGCCTCTACCAACAAGGCAACCCACAAGATGGCGCTCAGCCAACTGAAGGGTCATTTCAGCAACGAACTCTCCCTGCTGCGCGAAAAATTATTAAAGATGACTTCGCTCCTGGAGTTGGAGCTCGACTTCAGCGACCACGAAGAACTGGAGTTTGCCGACCGCAGCGAACTCCAGGCACTAGCCGAAGAAATCAACCACAAGATTACCACCCTCGCCCACTCCTTCGAAACCGGCAACGCCCTGAAGCAGGGAGTAGCCGTAGCCATCGTAGGCAAGACGAATGTGGGCAAGAGCACCCTGCTCAACCGTCTGCTCCACGAGGAGAAGGCAATCGTGAGCGACATTCACGGAACCACCCGAGATGTAATCGAAGACACCACCCTCATCGGCGGAATCACCTTCCGCTTCATAGATACGGCAGGAATCCGCAAGACGGATGATGTGGTAGAAAACATCGGAATAGAGCGCACTTTCCAGAAGATGGAAGAGGCGAAGATAGTAATCTGGCTATTAGATGAGCAGCCGTCAGTCTCAGAAATCGAGGAGATGAAGCAGAAGAACCAGGGCAAGAAGCTGCTGGTAGTATTCAATAAGATGGATTTGCTGGAGGATGAAAAGCTTGAATTCGATAAGTTCACTCATTCCTGCGGTTCAGATTCCAGCGAAGCAGAATCCCCACTCTTCATCAGTGCCCGCACAGGCGAGAACGTTTCATCCCTGGAGCAGGCATTAGTAAAAGCTGCTGATATTCCTGAGATTACCGAGAACGACGTCATCATAACGAGTGCCCGCCACTACGAAGCCCTCATCCGTGCCCATGATTCCCTCTCCCGAGTATTGGAGTCGATGGAAATGGGAATGAGCGGCGACATCATTGCCGAAGACCTCAAGATGGTATTGGAGGAGCTGGGCGAAATCACTGGCGGACAGATAAGTAGCCAGGAGACATTGAACAATATCTTCAAGCACTTCTGCATCGGAAAGTAATTTGCTGCAATACGCTCTAGAATTGAACCTACATTCAGGCAATACGCCCTGTAAGGGCAAAAGCTTTAAAATACCGATGCTTTTGCTCCTTACAGGGCTTTTTATTTTTACTCCCCAAACTCCTCCTTCACATCAAAGCAAGGGCAATCCTTGGCGGCGAACTCGTTGTGGCCATGAACTGTCGCCTCGGGATATTCCTCCTTCAGCTGTTCTATGAGCGCTTTCAGCGCCGCCTTCTGCTCGGAGGTTCGGGTGTCCTTCGGCTTGCCATCCTTGGAAAGCCCGCCGATGTAGCATACTCCGATGCTCACGGTGTTGTGTCCCTTACAGTGGGCGCCAACTTCCTCCACTGATCTGCCCACGTGGATGCTGCCGTCACGATAAATCACGAAATGATAACCGATGCAGAAAAAGCCACGCTCACGGTGCCAGCGGTCGATGTCGGCAACGGTAAAGTTGCGACCTTCCTTGGTCGCACTGCAATGAATGATGATTTCCTTAATCTTACGCATGATAATCTTGATTTTTATTGGAATAGTGATAAATACTTAAGAGGAATATCCTCAACGCCCCAGTTTCTGATGACCAGGGAGATTTCCTCCCCGTTCTCCAATGCCTCGTCTATCTTATTACGGAAAAACATGTAGCATTGTTCGGAATGAGCCACAAGACCTGTAATCTGAGACTTACCGATGATGATACTGCCATATTTTAAGGTATAGGGACCATTTCCAGGCATGATGACAGGCTTGCGGATAACGGACTTCGGAATACGGCTTGTTTCTTTCAGTATTACAGGCATGATACTGTAAGAACCTTTCCCTTGATTATAAACCGGTAGAAGTGCAATCTTATATGTACCTTGCGCCAGACGACTCCTGCAGTTCTCCAAAGTGCCGCAGAAAAAAATTCCGTTGATAAACAGTGAGCCATCCCATCCCCATTTAGTGAAACGACGGCGAAATATACTGATGTTCATGATAATTAACAATTTATAATTAATAATTGATAATTGAATCTAAGGGGTGGCCATTAAGGATAAGGTTGAATTGAAAAACCTTAATGACCCTTAATGACCTTGACCCTTAATGACACCGATTAGACGGTAGATGATGCTTTCTGATAGCGTTTGTCAGGCAAAACGCTTATCAAGCCCTGACGCTTCCAGTTCTTCAGCATTTGTTTTACCGATTCGCGTGTAGAACTTGCACCCTTTACGGCAACACTCTGTTGCTCAGCCTGTTCAAAGGTGAAAGTAACGTCCAGCCGCTCGAAAATAGAGTCGTTTCTTCCACGTCGTGAACGGTCGTATGGCGACTGTCCGGAATAGTTCTTCGACGAGAAAGCATCCTCGATGCGGCTGCGGAAGAAATAGAGCGCATTCTCCAGCTGATAATCAGCCAGGGTGTCGAAGACAGCAAGCATGGTAGGCGTCTGCATCTTCACTATCAGTTCCTTCCACAACTGCGGATTCTGCTTCAACTGCGTCTCTGCGCCCTGGAAACCATGCTTCTGAATCAGCGATTCTGCCACCTTGCAGAGCATGATGCATGTCATCATTCTCATCGTTGTAGGACAGATTCTGAAACGCTGGCGAGCCTTCACCTTGTCGTCATTTTTCATTGTCTCCAGTCTGATCTGTTCCAGCCATCTTCTACCTTTCTCCTCCAGCTTCGGCAGCACAACCTCGCCCGACATCAGCGGCAGCAGATGGGCAATCTGAATGATGCGGTCACGCTGGCGCTCAGTAAGAATGTAGAGATTCTCTGACAGCGGAGTGAAGGTGTTGTCCGGTGTACGAGCCACGACAATACGACTCTGAAAACCATCCGTATAATTGCTTACCACTCGATAGAGGGCATCAGGCGTTCCGCACATCACCACGTTCCATAACAGTCGTTCGATATGGACGTTTACCGCATCTGCACTTCTTGCCTCTCGTTCGTAGCTCGTACCGTCGTATGCCTGACGCAGCATCACGGAAAAATCGCTCATGGCAGATTTCCACTTCTGCGCCACGGTGTCAGCTTCCGGTGTGAACGAGAAGGCGTGCTTGCCCTCGGTGTTAGCCAGACGCTCGGCAAGATTTGCCACAGTATTGTTCAGCGTCAGACATCTTACAGGAAGTTTCGGCTCTTCCGGCTGCTCCTTCTTGTTCTTCGCCGCACGCTTCTTGGCTCTCCATTCGTCCTCCTTTTGCTGGTACATTTTGTCCATTTCCTTCACTTCTGAAGTCCATGCGCCAATCACCGGGTCGATGCTTCCCTTTCCGGATGCAAAGTCACCGGCGATGTAGGAGATGAGGTTCAGCGAGTTCATCTTGCCGTGAACAGCCACCTTGACTCCTGTGGCAAGCATTCCGATGGCAGGACAGATGGCAGAAATCACTGGCATTGCCAGGGCTGGTCCTACTGCGTCAACCGATTCCTTGACTCCCTGCGGCATTTTGGGCAGGGAGTTGAAATAGAACATTTCGTCCTTCACGTTGACTTCGTCCGTTGCGTTCTCCTGCCCCTCATAGCCTGCAACAGAACCACCACTAACAGCGCCCTGTTTCATTCTCTCCTGTCTGATTACGGAAAGCACATCCTTCAGTCGCTTAGGCATTTGCGTGATTTTCTCGTTCAATGCCGAGTTGATGCAAGCCATCTTCTCCTGCTCTGAAAATCCATCGTAGCAGGGAATGATCTGTCCCATCAGATTACCGTCAAAACCGCAGATGTGGCGCAGGTTCACGGCAAGCTCAAAAGTCAGCGTATTGCGGTTGGAACGTACCGGTTCTCGTCCGTCATTATACATCTGCCACCACTTCCGGATGATTTCAGAATAAGGGATTCCGAGGTAATCCGCAGAGCTGGATGAAGGAGAAGAGGAAGGAGCAGAGTTTCTCAAATTCTGAAATTCTTGACTCTTTAAAATCCCCTGGGAAGAGTTTCTCGAATTCTCAAATTCTTGACCTTTTAAAATCCCCTGAGGATTCTGGATCTTCTTGATCTCTTCGAGCCAAGGCTTGTAATGTTTATTCGCCTTGTGCGCACCCTCCGGAAGCTCTTCCTGTCCGAATCTTTCCCTCTCTTCCAGCAGCTTGCCTTCAGCAGCCACGGCAGCCTCGTCATAAGCATCCTGAAAGAGACGAGGAGAAAGGAAGAGCAGGTCTTCTCCATCCGATGAAGTAGTGAAATAGACACGGTTGATGTCATGCGCCGAAGTATCCATTTCGCACTCCAGCATCGTGGAGATGCGTACCTGGTTCTCAAGAATAGTCTTGCCCTTTTCTCGCTTGAACACCGCATGACCGCCCTGTCTTGCACTCCTCTCCAGCATCAGCAGTCCGAACTTCTCCGGTTCCTTCAGCAGCAGCTTGGCAGCCTTGGCGAATGCCTCCGGCTCATCCATATCAAACCCGAAAGCACAGCTTGGCAGTTTCGTTCCCTTCACCACCCCTTGCGGATAATGTCCGGAATAATTAAACTGCACCAGTCTACGTTTCGCTGCATCGTTTCCGGCTCGAGCCAGACGAAGATTCGCCTTCTGCTCGTTGCTTCCACGCAGCAGCTTGTACTCCTCTTCCGTAGTGATGGAGTGGGCAACCTTGTGCCCATTCTCCACCTTAATTAAATAACAACTCATCTATCTTTTCCTTATCGTTTCAATTGATAATCCACAACCGCATCAGCAGCCTCTTCTGCCTCCTTTACCAGAGTGCTTCCGATATTGATTCCCTCGTCGCAAAACACCTTCAGGGTGAGCTGGATAGCTCCGTCCTTGGTCTTGCTCACACGTCCGTGAGCCAGCTTTCTGATCAGTTCCGCCTGCGAGCGGATTCTTGGTTTCGCCATGAAGTCGAAAGTACCGTCCGTCAACTGCTGGGCAATGCCCGGCGAGCGGAACCCCTCCACCTTGTTTCTCACCCCTTCGTTTTCTGGTGAAAACATGAAACACTTGCCTTCGTCATAGAAAGCCACACCACCCAGCTGCACGTGCTGGCAGCCGTTCATCTGATTATTCTGTACATTAACCGTCTTTTTCATAATCTTCTTGAATTAAAAATTAGGTTGAACGAAAGAAGTGTCGTAAGTTTTAGTTTGCGCAAATTATCCCGGGACATTTCTCACGCCACCTATTTCAATTCAAGATTAGTTACTAGCCAAGTTTCACGATGTCCGTAACCAGGATGTCCTGGTAAACCTGACCATTGTACTCACGGGTCGTGAATCGGAGCGTAACCGCCACCAATGTTCCCGGAGCAAACTTGCACAGGGCAATGTTGCCGAGCATTGCCGCAGCATACTGGTTCTCGTACTTGCCGCCCATCTCCTGGAGGATGATGTTGCATTTCATCATCTGGCCGTTCTCACTCTTCTGACTCTGTACAGCGAAAGCCTCGCCCTGCTGCACCACTCTCATAATCTGAGCATTCATAATATAATAAATGTACGAAGGTGTTTCAAGATCTCCTTGTAAAATTACTGAGCTTTCTTGTTTCTTCGACGATGCAAAAGTACAATGATTTCCAAACAAAAGGACAAAAAAAATCCCTCACGAATCCGTTTGGGGGATGTGGGGGATATACTTTGAAATTTTAGGGGATACCCTTGGGGGATACTATCTTAACTTTTCTATCTTTCGTGTATTGATGACCTTTCCTGGCTTAGCATATTTGACGTCCAGAAACTCTAAGTCTAGCTTGTCAGCAATCTCTTTATACACTACACAGCATTGTGGTGCTTTGCTGTCATCAAGCGTCCATTTCGTATAGTCATTTTTCTTGAAATATTCATCAATCTCATGAAAATCATAAGCTGAACATCTCAATCTTGTGCTGAAAGCAGAATTGATCTGATCAATGAAAAGACGCTGTGTTGACTTCTTCAACCAATTCTTTCGGGAGAAAACCTTATAGGCGATGAACCAATGTTTCTGTGCGCTGAGGGTATTGTCTTCTATTAAGTCTTTAAGTTTAAGCATCAGCTTGTCTACATCCACATTCTCCTTGAATGCGATGTTCTTGAATACGGCTTCAACCTTCTTTTGGCAATGCTCCTTGGCAATTTGATAAGAAAGATACTTATCGAGGAAATCATAAATGTCGTTGTAGGTCTGTTCTTTCTGTTCCAGAATGTAAGCTACAATCAGTTTGATGTTCCTGCCATTGTTGTGAAATACCTGTCCGAATCGGCAACCGAAAAGGATATTAGCCCGTTCTACGACAATGGTGTTCTTCAGTTGGGTGGCATCAGGATAGATGAGTGCTTCTTCCTGACTGTCCTGCATATAGATCAGTTCCAGTCTCTCTTCATTCTCCTTACGGTACTTGTCCAGTACCTTGGAGAACAGATCCTCATAATAGGTGTCATTGATGAAGGATTGTCTGAAGCCATGAAATCCCTCATCAACCATAAGGATGATGTCATTGACCATTTTGCGCATTTCTTCGCCTTCATAGCCCTTATAGGAGGTAAGCGTAGGTTCTAATTCTGTTTTAATCTTATAGAATCTCTCCTTCTTATCATCCAACAAAGACCATGCTATTTCTATCTTTAGTGAATTTAGTAAATCGAAAATCTTTCTTACATCATTGCGCAAGATTAGCTTCCAAGCAGCTATTATGTCCTCATTGTTGTTTTCGTCTTCTTCTTTTCCTAAAAGGCGGAAGCAAACTTTGAAGCGATCAACTAGATCTTCTAGCTTGTTTAATTGCACTTCTTGTTCGTCGTCCATGATTTTATAGGTTTGAATTGTTATTAATAAGCGGCGTGGGGTTCCCTGTAAGTACCAGTATTAAGGTACCTGCAAGAACCTTCAGTAAGGTACAAACAAGTTCTGCCCACGCCGTAGAGGAGTGGACGCCTTGCTGTCACCGTCTTCTTACTGAATTTGTGAATTTGCAGGTTCTTAATACTGTAGAAGTGCCAGATAATCAGCGTCTATCTTTTTATGATTACTTTCTGTTTTCTTTCTGTTTCTTATTTCAAATTTTAAAGGGTTTATGCTACATTTTCTTCATCATCCGCCCAGTGGTCGCATTGGCGCATCACGGTCTCCAGCGCCTTCTTTGCACCCTCAGGTGGATACTTGTATTTCTTGAGCAGTCGCTTCACCATCACTCGCATCTTTGCCCTTGCCGATTCCTTCCGGTTCCAGTCGATGGTGCGGTTGCGGTGCAAGACTTCCGTCAGTTCCCTGGTCAGCGCCACGAACTCCTCGTCAGAGTAAGCCTGGCGCACTCCTTCCGGCGTGGAGAGCGCATCATAGAATGCCTTCTCCTCGGGCGAAAGTCCCAGGTCGTTGCCCTCTGCCTCTGCCTGCTTCATCTGCTGAGCCATCTTCAACAGTTCCTCTATCACTTCCTCGTTGGTGAGCAAGCCCTTCAGATAGTTGGAGAGACTCTGGCTGAGCATGTCGGAGAAGAGGTCGCTCTGAACCACGTTGGTCTTCTGCTGCTGCTTGATTTTCTCTTTCATCAGTTTGGTGAGCAGTTCCACCGCCAGGTTGCGCTCCTTCATGTTCTTCACCTCATGGATGAAGGCGTCGTCGAAGAGCGAGAACTCTATCTGGCGGTCGCCGAAGAGATTGATTACTCCGTCGGTCTTCACGCTCTGACGGAGCAGCTCACCGATACGCTCGTTGATTTCATGTCGGCTGATCTTGCCCTTCTGCGAGAGTTTGAGCATCATCACGCGCAGCGCATCCATGTAGCACACCTCTGCCTTCTGCTGCTCATTCAGGAGCGAACGGCAGAGCGTGGTGGCGTTGTGAAGCAGATTGCTGTGCTCCATGAAATTCTTCTTGCGCTGAATCATGGCTGGAGAACTCAGGAAGTTGGCT
The DNA here is from genome assembly GCF_050313615.1 of Prevotella sp. SGI.167. Taxonomy (NCBI): domain Bacteria; kingdom Pseudomonadati; phylum Bacteroidota; class Bacteroidia; order Bacteroidales; family Prevotellaceae; genus Prevotella; species Prevotella sp. SGI.167. The sequence goes on from NZ_JBNPLT010000013.1 coordinate 94,976, forward strand.
CCGCTCGTAATGGCGAAGGCACGCTTCGTATTGTCCTGTTCGAAGAAGCCGGAATAGTCGAAACCATGAAGCTGGTCTCGGCAGATTTCCATCTCTTCCTTCCATTTCACCAGGGCGGTCTTGGCGATGTCGGGGTCTCCGAAGCGGCGGCGGTCACGGTTGGTGTACTGCTGCATGGCACTCTTCAGCGCCTGCGCAATGCCTACGTAATCCACTATCAGTCCGCCTTCCTTGCCCGGGAACACACGGTTCACTCGGGCTATTGCCTGCATCAGATTATGACCGCTCATCGGCTTATATACGTACATGGTGGCGAGCGACGGAACATCGAAGCCCGTGAGCCACATGTCTCTTACGATGGCGATTTTCATCTCATCGTCGTTGTCCTTGAATTTTCTTGCCAGTTCCTTCTTGTAGGCTTCGTTGCCGATAATCGGCTGCCAGTCTTCGGGGTCCTGGTTCGAACCGCTCATCACCACCTTTACCTTCTCCGTCCACTGGGGGCGAAGCTCCAGCATCTTGCGGTAGATTTTGATGGCGATGGTTCGGGTCAGCGCCACGATCATTGCCTTGCCGGTGAGTTCCTGCGCACGGTTCTGCTCGTAGTGCTGGATGATGTCCCTTACCAGCGTGTCGATGGTGGCGTCTTCGCCCAGGAGTACTTCCAGCCGGCTGTGCTCCTGCTTCGCCTGCCTGATCTGCTCCTCGGTGGCTCCCTCATCGGCCAGGTTGTCGAACTCATCGTTCAGCAGCTTCATCGTGTCTTCATCGAGGTTCAGGTTCACCACACGGCTCTCGTAATAGACCGGACGGGTGGCTCCATCATCCACCGCCTGACTCATGTCGTAAACGTCGATGTAGTTGCCGAACACTTCCTCCGTGTCTCTGTCGCGGTCGCTGATAGGCGTTCCGGTGAAGCCGATAAATGACGCACCTGGCAGGGCTTCTCTCATCTTCTGGCTGAATCCCTTCTTCATCGTCAGACTCTTGTTGTCCCAGTGCTCTTCGCCGTATTGCGAGCGGTGCGCCTCATCGGTCATCACGATGATGTTGCGGCGGGTGGAGAGTGCCGAGTCGCCTTCTTCAAACTTCTGAATGGTGGTGAAGATGATTCCCCCACTCTTTCGGTTGCGGAGCAGATTGCCCAGGTCTTCACGGCTCTGGGCGTTCTGTGGTTCCTGACGAAGGAAGTCCTGGCAGCGGCAGAACTGACCGAAGAGCTGGTTGTCGAGGTCCTTGCGGTCGGTTACCACCACGATGGTCACTTCGGGCAACCGTTGCACCAGCTGGTGGGCGTAGAACACCATGGAGAGGCTCTTGCCCGAACCCTGCGTGTGCCAGAACACGCCGATTTTTCCGTTGCCTTCCACGGCGGTACGGGTGCGCTGCAGGGCTTTGCCCACGGCGTAATACTGGTGGTAGGCGGTAAGAATCTTGGCGTATTTGCCCTGGTTCTTGTCGAAGCAGATGAAGTTCTGCAGAATGTCGAGCAGTCGCTGCTGCTGGAACATGCCGAGGAAGAAGGTGCGATAGTCGGCAAAGAGGGTTGACTCGTATGAGCCGTCCACGGTCTTCCATTCCATGTAGCGTTCCAGCTTGGCTGTGATGGTTCCGGCACGGGTCTCGCTCATGTCGCTGATAACGTTGAAGGCGTTGTAGCTGAAGAGGCTTGGAACGTCCTGCTGATAGTTTCTGATCTGTTTGTAGGCATCTTCGATGGATGCGTCTTCAGAGATGGCGCTTTTCAGCTCCACCACCACGAGGGGCAATCCGTTGACCATCACCACCATATCGCAGCGCTTGTTCTTATACTCTTCTACCCGCCACTGGTTCACCACCTTGAAGAGGTTTCTTTCGGGATGGTCGAAGTCGATGAGCCTCATCAGGGCTGTTCGTTCTTCGCCATCTTGCAGGAATCCCACCTCCAGACCGTTTTGCATCCAGAGTGTAAACTGCTCGTTGTTCTGTTCTAAAGTACCGATGCTGATGTTGGTTATTTGCTTGATTCCTTCATCCATTGCATCGGCTGGCAGTTGAGGATTAAGCCGTCGCATCGAGGCGACCAAATCGGCACGATAGAAGGGCTCCTTATAGTTGCGCTCCACCTCGTAGCCACATTCGTACGCATAGCCGAGTTCGTCGCGGAACAGGGCAATGAGCGTTTGCTCGTATGCGTCTTCGGTGAATTTCTTGTCGTCTGCCATAATGTTATATTTTTAATTTTCTTTCTCGTTATTTTCTTTCGTAGCTTTTCTTATTCCGGGACTTCCAGCTCGCCTGACATTAAGCGAGGGAGAAGGGTGTCGCGGAGAAGGGAGAGGCGGGAGTTCTCTTTCTGAATTGAAGCAATTTTATCAAAGAAAGGTTTTACCTTATCTTGAAAATCATATATGCTTTCCTTATCAGGGATAGCCAATTCAAAGTCATGAATATCCGATGGCTTTACATGAGGTTGAACAGCACCTGTTTGCGCATGCTTTAATAATTTAGAGTTCACCTTTAAAAAGCAATACACAAAATAGAAATTCTCACACGAAATATCTATAAATGAACAGTCTGATGCCCAGACAGGAACATGATACATTCTCATGAAACCCGCATTTGCTCCAGAACCACTTACTGTAATTACAGGTGCTCCAGTGTTCGCTACATTATGATAGCAAGAAGGTTCCAAACCTCCTGCAACAACAGGAACACCTTCATCAATAGCATTCTTTGTAAGCAAGTTTTTGCCTCGCTTAAAATTGCATAGCTCCCCAAGCGTTCCTACTTTCCATCCTTCCGGAATCATTCCCAATTCACTATCCACGAACTTACCATTCTTGAAAGGCTCAAAGTCAACGAACCAATTCTTGAAAATAGCCTGCGCCATCTCCTCCAAATCAGCATTGATCTTGTTGTTCAACTCTATCTTCCGGTCGAGAGAAGAAAGGATGGAAGCTATGCGGCGCTGGTCTTCTGTCTCTTTTGGCACCATCACCTCAATTTCTTTCATGGTTTTACCGGAAACTTCTGCAAAAGTTGTTCCTGACCCTTGTGAGGCAATGTTATCCTTATTATATTTTAAAAGATAATACAGAAACTCACTATCAGTTTCTTCATTAGGGATTACGCTTTTAAAGCCTTGATTAGTACACATATCGTTGGCTACTATAGCTACATAACCAATAGGCGCACGTGATGAAAACAAAACACTCCCTTTGGGTAGCATCTTACACGAGCAGCTTTTAAAGCCTGCCTCTGTTATATTTCTTTCACCCCTAAGAATATACTTATTGCTATTAACAGATAAATCTTTTGGTGTAAGCCATGGAATATTTCCATCATAGAATGATGTGTTTTTAGTTGATGGAGTTGCTCCACCAACGATAGTTCCTATTTCTCCAAGAGTAACTTCTTTCCACTCCATACTATTTCCTCCCTAATTTCTTTTCCAAAAAACTCTTTCTGCCATAGTACCCCCTCTCTGGAAGACTCATCGGAAACATAGAGGTGCTTTCTATAGCCTCATACTCATCCCTCAAATCTTGAAGAAGATCGTTTTGTTGCTTTTGATAGAAATTTTCTTGGTCTTTCTTCTGCTTACGATAAATTATAACAGAAACCACGATAGAGACTATAGAAGCCACTACAGCCAACAAAGAGAAAAGCCCAGAATATTCATTTAAAAACTCCATACTTTACACCTCCCATCCAATTTTCTTCAACTGCAATCTGATTTCCACTTCCTGCTTCTTGCTTTCCTCAAACAGCTGCTTCAGCTCTCCGGTGAGATTCGTCATTTTCTCCTCGAAAGGCACTCCGTCGCCTTCGTCTTCGGCGATTCCTACGTATCTGCCAGGAGTCAGGATGAAGTCCTGAGCAGCAATCTGCTCGGTGGTGCATACGGCACAGAAGCCCTTTTCATCCTCCAGAGTTCCCTGCTGGAAAGCATGGAAGGTGTCAGAGATTTTCTTAATATCCGTATCAGGCATCAGCTCACGAAGCTTGCGGGTAACCATCGTGCCCAGATTGCGGGCGTCGATAAATACGGTCTTGCCCTTCTGCGCCTTGTTGCGGCTGATAAACCAAAGACTTACAGGAATACCCGTACTGTAGAATAGCTGCGAAGGCAAAGCCACGATGCCCTCTATCAGGTCGGCTTCGATGATGGCTTGGCGAATCTGTCCCTCGCCGCCACTCTGACTCGAAAGCGCACCATTCGCCAGCACCAAACCAATCTTTCCGTTTGGAGCCAGATGGTGAATCATGTGCTGCATCCACGCAAAGTTGGCGTTGCCAGCAGGTGGCAAACCATACAGCCAGCGCACATCTTCCTGAAGCGCACTCTGTCCCCAGTCGCTGAGATTGAAAGGAGGATTGGCAAGAATGAAATCTGCCTTCAGCGTAGGGTGTTGGTCATCATAGAAAGTGTCAGCAAAGACATTGCCCAGGTTCGCATCCAAGCCACGGATGGCAAGGTTCATGTGCGCCATCTTCCACGTATCAGGGTTTGCCTCCTGACCATAGATGCTGATTTTGCGCAGGTTTCCCTTGTGGCGCTCGATAAACTTGGCGCTCTGTACAAACATACCGCCGCTTCCGCAGCAAGGGTCATAAACTCTTCCCTCGTAAGGCTCCAGAATCTCTACCAGCGTGCGGACAATGCAGGAAGGCGTATAGAACTCGCCACCATTCTTGCCCTCCAGGCTGGCAAACTGCTGCAGACAGTATTCGTAGGTTCTGCCCAGCAGGTCTTTCTCCTCGCCAGCATCGTGCATTTCTATGTTCGTAAAGAGATCTACCACATCGCCCAGACGGCGCTTGTCCAGCTCCGGACGGGCGAAATTCTTAGGCAGAATGCCCTTCAGTCTTTCGTTTTCACGCTCAATGGCAGTAAGCGCTTCATCTATTACCACGCCTATTTCCGGTGTGTGGGCAGCAGCACTAATCTTGCTCCATCGGGCTTCAGCAGGCACGAAGAAGATGTTCTCGGCGGTGTATTCGTCCTTATCTTCCGGGTCGGCGTATTCGTCGCCCTGCAGCTCCTGGAACTTCTGTTCGAAGCGGTCGCTGATGTATTTCAGAAAGATGAGTCCGAGCACCACGCCTTCGTATTGCGAAGCGCTGAGGTTGCCTCTCAGAATATCGGCAGCCTTCCATATTTTCTCTTCAAAACCAATGCTGATGGTATCTTGTTTCTTAGCCATGATTGTTTATTTATTAATGAGCACAAGTCGCCAGTCTGCGTTGCTGAAAACGTAGGAACTGTCTGTGCTGGTTATTGTAAATATCTGATTTTCTATCTTGATTTCATCGTCCTTGATGGTGTAAGGGTAGCTTCCACAAGGACTGATTTCATATTCACCGTGCACTAATTTGCCCCCTTCATCGAAGTGGTAAACCATTTCCTTTTCAGTGAAATAAACGCTGTCTGTGGTGAATCGGCAATAGGTGGGAGCCTCCTTGATGTCTATTTTCAAGGCTCCAAGGCGACCTTCAGCCTTCAAAAGTTCCCATTCATGGGCTGTAAATGCAGTTTTATAATCGAAAAAAGTGGATTTTTCGGTCTCTTCATCACTGGAACAAGAGAAAAATGAAAACACGAAAAGGGCGGCTACCATCGCATAAAAATACGATAATAGTCGCCCTCTGATAAGTGCAGCATGACTTGAAGCTAATTCTGATTCTCCAGAATTACCCCCCCCCTAAAATGCTGATAATCAAGCTGTTATGTAATTTTATACCCATACTTATCTTACTTTTAAAGTCTTTAATTCATACGGAGCAATGTCATTTGCCCGATATTGAAGGCAAAGTTAATAAAACTTTTCGAAACCACCTAATTTTATCACGTTATTTAACGGGAAAGTGATGAGGAGAGCAGAAAAAGTGGCTTTGAGGGCAGTTTTTACTCCTTTTGAAGGCAAAAATAAGAAGGGTAAAAATGCAGTTATGGGGCAGAAATGCACATTTTCTACCCTCATTTCTGTAGGAAAAGTAAAAAGAATATACAGAAAGGGATGGGAAAAGTGGACGAAATTTCAGAATATCCTGAGAGAAAAAATGCAGGATAAACAAGACAAGAATATATAAGAAAAAACTTCAATACGTTTATAATCAACTGTTTACAAGGTGGTTCTCAGTAATAAAAACACCTCTTAATCCTTAACCTTTGGGGGTCATTAAGGGTCATGTCATTAAGGGTCATTAAGGTTTTCGGGAGAGAAAATGTCATCTATAGTATAATATAAATATATATTTATATTTACTATAGCTCTTAATGACCGAAGCGGATTTTCTTAATGACCCTTAATGACACTGACCCTTAATGACACTTTTTGTTGCTCTGCTGGTATTTTCATCTGTCATTCAGCCTCTTCACAACATTGCTGCAAGAAACTTTGCATGAAATCTCAATAGAACCCATTGTGTTACAGCTACTTATATCATTTCCTGCAAAGAAAGTTGGGGTAAAAGCTTGCAATCGGGGCAAAAATGTTGTATCTTTGCACCAGCAATCGAAGGAAACGCCTTAGGTGCCTGAAAACGGGCATCTCTTACGACCGAGGCGGGGGATAAATGATGGCAGGCGCCGGTCATCAATGACGACCCCGAAAAGGACAGGAAACGGGGCTTCCGGGGAGTTGCAAAAATGAACCTTTTAACACAAACGACTATGATTAATTACAGCATCGTAATGCGTAGCGTGAACGCAAATCTTCTGGCAATCAACCAGGCAAAGTCACGCATCAACCAGGCGAAGAAGGAGGGCAAGGAGCCTGAGAAGGCAGACCTCGACCTCGTGAAGACCGAGAAGCAGAACGCCTTCGCCGTATCGCAGTACACCGACATCATGACCATCGAGAAGTTTGCCAAGCACATCACCTCT